>JAVQWQ010000153.1:0-5172 GCA_033578915.1 Chitinophagales bacterium
CAGAAGGGGATGAGGAATTGCCTTCTAGTAAAGTTGAATTACCGGGCAATACATACACCTTGTCATTATTGGCATCAGTAGGGTCATCAGGCAGGGTGATATTTACATTTTTGTCGTTTTCGTTATATATTAAAATGATACTACCATAGGGTACACACGCCCATTGAGCAATATTTCTGAACCGGAGACAACCGGCTGAGATTCCTGTTCCTCCTCCGGTGGCATGGAAACCATTATTATCGTCAATTATCCAGCCCCTTAGGTCAAAGCAAGGCTGAGAACAGGTTGGAGTGCCAATCACTACAAACTCAATAAATTCTCTGCTACCTGCGTTGCCCTGCGAAATTTCATTAACAACCAACTGAGCTTGCGTGGATATTGATATCGCAAGAATTAGAGAAAAGTATATTTTTTTCATAAAAGCGGTTGCAAAACTAAAATCCCGTATTAATAGTTTTATTAATCTAATGTTATCAAAATACTCAATTTCTCAACTTTTATTCCTACAGTAATTGATATATAAAATTTATTTAGCTATAATAATGGCTTACCCCATTTTGATTATTATTAAGATTGCAAACTTTTTTGAGTTTACACCAATTATAAATAATGAATTTATTGGTTTGCATGAAAAGTAGTGTAAAGGATGGAAAAATCAGATGTATTGAAAGCTTTAAGTAAGGTACTGGATCCGGATTTAAAGAAAGATCTGGTGAGCCTTGGCATGATTAGCGATGTGGAAGTTTCTGGTAAAAGCATACGATTCAAGGTTACGCTTACCACTCCAGCTTGTCCGCTTAAGGAAAAAATAAAAAAAGATTGTGAAACTGCTGTGCGAGAAGTTGCACCGGATTTTGATATCGAAGTTTTAATGGAAGCAAATGTAACTGGAATGAGGCAATCCGGTGTTAATGTGCTGCCTGGTGTCAAAAACGTTATATGTGTAGCTTCCGGAAAGGGAGGCGTTGGAAAGTCCACAGTGAGCGTAAATCTTGCTTTGGCATTGGCGCGAAGCGGAGCAAAAGTTGGGTTGATAGATGCCGATATTCATGGGCCTTCTGTGCCTATTATGCTAGGTGTAAAAGGGGTAAGGCCCGAGGTGCGTTTAATTAAAGATAAGCATTATATCGTGCCGCTGGAAGTACATGGAATAAAGATGCTTTCGATAGGTTTGATGGTTGACGACCGGCAAGCTGTGGTATGGAGGGGCCCAATGGTTACTTCAGCTCTAAGACAATTTGTAACAGATTGTCTTTGGGGAAAGCTGGATTACATGATTGTAGATATGCCTCCGGGCACAGGTGATGTACATCTTACGATGGCGCAAACAGTTAATGTTTCCGGCGCAGTAATTGTAACGACTCCACAGGAGGTTGCTTTGGCCGATGCCAGAAAAGCCTTATCCATGTTCAGGCTTGAAAGTATTAACGTGCCTGTTTTAGGGATAGTAGAAAATATGGCATATTTTACTCCTGAAGAGTTGCCGAATAATAAATATTACCTTTTTGGAAAGGGTGGTGGGAAGCGACTTGCAGAAGAATACGAAGTGCCTTTTTTAGGTGAGGTGCCAATTGTGCAAAGTATATGTGAGTCGGGAGATTCAGGCTTGCCTTCTGTTATAAATGAGGCTACTCCTTATATAGTCGTTGAAGCCTTTAATCAAATTGCTTCTGAACTTGCGAGAATAATTTCAATGAAAGCTATCGGGAAAGAAATTACAATAGTTTAATAAAAATTTTTCAACGTATCACGTAACTCTTTTTATATATATGTTTCATTCAACAACATTTAGAAAATTTTTCTTTTAAATGCTGAATATCTGAGCAACTTAATTTTTAATTTCATAAGCTCAAAGCACTATTACACTACAAAAAATGGATAAGTACACTAACCTGTTTATAATTCTATTTTTCAATGTTGTATCATCTATAGCCCAACGTGATTATGCTGCAAATGTTGAAATTGTTCGCGACAGCTTTGGTGTACCACATATTTTTGGTAAAACTGATGCAGATGTGGCCTACGGATTAGGTTGGGCTACATGTGAAGATGATTTTGAAACGCTACAGTGGGGTTTACTCGTAAGCAAACACATGCTGGCACGATGGAAAGGAAGGGAAGGTGCCATTATTGATTATGTTGGCCAATTATTAAGAGTGCGTGAGTTTGTGGACAAGCATTATCGCGAAATTTCTCCTGAGGTAAGAGAGTACATAGAGGCAGCAGTTAAGGCTATTAACAGATATGCAGAGCTTCATCCTGAGGAAGTTATTGAAAAGAAGGCCTTTCCAGCAACCGGAAAAGATGTTGTTGCATGTTACATGCTTTCCAACTGTTTACTAAGTGGTATTGATAAACCTCTCCGAAGCATAATTGACGGTAAACAACCTGTTGCAGATATGAAAGATGCAGGACATGGTTCTAACACATTTGCTGCTAATTCAAAATTTACAAAGGATGGCAATGTTTACCTGAATATTAATTCCCACCAACCCCTCGAAGGGCCTATGAGTTGGTACGAAGTGCATCTTGTAAGTGAAGAAGGATTGAACATTTTAGGAGGTACTTTTCATGGAGGTGTTACAGTTTTTCATGGTGTAAACGAACATTTAGGTTGGGCGCACACTGTTAATGATGTGCGACTTGTCGATGTTTTTCAATTACAAATGCATCCGAAAAAAAAGAATTGCTATTTGGTTGATGGCAAAGAATATCGTTTGCAAACCGATAAAGCAACGATGTATGTAAACATATCAAAAAAAGGTAAGTTCATCATCCCTGTTAAAAAGAAAATTTGGTATAGCATATATGGCCCTACTTTAGTTACTAAAAGAGGCGTATTTGCTCTTCGCCTTGGCGCATTACAAACCTGTAAGACCATTGAACAATATTACAGAATGAATAAGGCAAAAAGTTTTACCGAATGGAGAGGGGCACTTGATACTATGGCTGCAGCATTAATGACATTTGCATATGCTGATAGATATGATACAATTTACTGCCTGAGCAATGGATTAATTCCTAAAAGAGCTAAAGGATATGATTGGGCTAATACAGTTCCGGGTAATACTGAAAAAACTTTATGGAAAGAATTCTATTCAATTAAAGATTTACCACAAGTCTTAAACCCTTCCTGTGGTTACATTTTTAACGTTAATAATGGGCCTTTTGAAGTAACGTGCCCGGAAGAAAACCCTAACCCTGAAAATTTTGATCCTAATATGGGATTTGCAAATAGCAAAAACAATCGCAGCAGAAGATTCTATGAAATGATAAAAAAATATGACAAAATAGATTGGAATGATTTCCTGACATTAAAGTACGATAATTATTTTCCATCTAAGGGAGTTTCTCTGCCTTTTAGAAAGCTTACATTAGATGACTTTTTTGAAATGAATGAGAACGATTACCCTGATATTGCAACATTAATTTCAGAAATGAAAAAATGGAATCGTTCAACCGATGAAAACGACAGCATTGCTTCTGTTTTTCTAAAAGCTTTCTGGAATTTGTTCGAGGAACTTGCCAACAGTGAAGTTGAAAAAAAGTGCATGGAGGATAGAAAGTTCAGGCATGATGTTTACGCCAGAAATATAGTAAAAGCCAAAGATGACCTGATCAAACACTTCGGCACTACAAAGGTTCCGTACGGACAAATTTTTGTGCACGAACGGGGTGGAATCGAGATGCCTGTCTCAGGTGGTCCGGACCAATGGCGAGCCAAATACCCTCAACCATATAAAAATGGGAAGTTTAGGGCATGGATTGGGGAATCGTACATATGTTTGGTTAAATTCACAAAGGAAGGCCCTGAAATTTACACGGTCTCTCCTTATGGCGCGTCTAACAAACCAGGCTCAAAGCATTACACCGATCAAATGAAACTATACACAACCCGACAGACAAAAAAAATGCCACTTGATAAAACCTATTGGTATCAACATGCTGAATCAATCTACAGGCCGAAATAGAATTAAATGTTAATGTGAATTTTTGTTACAGTTATGAATTTTTATATTCGAACCCTAAACCCTCACTAATAGTATATGAAGAATCACTACTCACTATTCAAAAAGATAACTGCCCTTTATTTAGTTTTTCAGCTTAATAACGGCTCTTTATTCTCTCAATGCGGAGTTGGAGGTCCAAATGAAGGAGGAATACTTACACCCACCGGAACATGGCAATCTGTTAGTGTCGGAAGCGGAACTTATGTGGATGTGCCGGTTACTATAAATAATTTCTATTCATTTCGTTACACTAATCCTAATTTGCTCTACAACACTAATAACCGGATCGATATGACACTTAGTTCATCTTCCGGCATTTTAAATTATAACGATAATTTTACCCCATTGTTAAATCCATGGACTGGGGGAATATGCCCGCCAAACACCAACAACAGACCCACATCCACTGATTGGTTTGCTACTTATAGTGGTATTTTAAGTGTTTACACAAAGACTTTTTCTACTTCAAATACTTGCGAAGACTGGGTAAGCGGGCAAAATTCTGCCATCCTTCAATATAAAACCTGCCCCGGACAACCCGACCCTGGAGTAGGTATTAATCAGTGGCATGTTGAGGCATTTGCTACCACTGATATATCCATACCTAATACAAATGCTAGATATGGATATTACACCAATACCAATGTTTCACTAAATACTGCGAGCGACTGGGCTCCACTCTCTAGCCCTTCATCTGCTTCTACATGGTCGGGATGCGAAGTTCCGCCAGATAAATTTACTCTACGTGCAAGGAGGAGAAATTTCCCTTGTCAGGTTTATAGTCTCACGCTCGTTAATGCAGATGATAACGTAAGGATTTTTATAAATAACAATCAAATTTATGATGCTGTATGTTGTGCAAGTAATGTTTCTCTTGGAAACTATGTTCTAAGCACAGGTGATGAGATAGAAGTTCGTTTAGTTGGCTTATGTGCTCCTGAATCTTTCAACCTCTCAATTACACCGGTAAGCGGCCTTCCTGCAGTCAATGGTGGCGTAATTGGTGGAGTTGCAAATGGAACTTCTATTTGCGCAGATGATTACACTACAACCACATTTTCAAACGTAACTGCTGCCTCCGGAGGCGCTGTGGGTTTTCCTAACGGAGGTTCATTTACCTATTCATGGGAGATTTCTACCGATAACATAAATTTTACCACAA
>JAVQWQ010000154.1:0-5170 GCA_033578915.1 Chitinophagales bacterium
GGCGGCCCCCCCGGCCTGCGCCCCGCCGAAGGCTGCGAGGCCGCAGGGGACACCCCCTAATATTTATTCAAAATGACATTATTTATCCGCCGCAGGTTCATGCAGCCTTGTCTAACGGTTGCACGCGCTTGATGATTTGTTTTTCGGACAACTCTTTGCGAATGATTTTACTGATTTCTTTCGCGCGGTTTACAATCATCCAGTGTGTGCCGCCTTTGATAAGATGGGCATCGCTTCCGATGTAAATATGCGGGAATATGGTGTCGTTGGTGCCATGGATATGGACCACGTTGGAAGGTACCTCCTCGTTTGTCCAGGTAATCGCTTTATCGGCTGCCCATTCGTTAAAGGGAATATTGATGTCGCGAATCATGTCTTGTATGAGCTTCTTGTCGCTCTCGGTAAGGTCGCCTAAGACCCAGTTCCACCAGAAATTGACTCTCGCCACCAAATGGCCGGGAATGAAGCGGTGGATAGGAAGCCTCCTCATCACAGAGAACTTGAGCGGCCGCTCCTGGCGCGATTTTATGCTGGATATAATGATGGTTTTATAGGGATGAATGATTTTTGCCAGCTCGATGGCCACAATACCGCCAAAGCTCATGCCGATAAGTACGGGTACAGTATCTTGCTTGATTTGCGGCAACAGGCGTTTTACATAACTCTTTAAATCCTCTCCGGGCTTGTGGGCTACCCATCTCAGGTGAACTACTTCGCACTCTTCCGGCAACTGCAGTTTGCTGAATATTCTCTCGTCTGCACCCACGCCGGGAATCAGATATATAGTAACTGCCATCTGGCCTTCCTGCCTTTTTGCGTTGTCGAAAATATTCTTTGAAATCATATTTGCAAATAGTTTAATAAGCTACACACAATTGATTGTACTGTAAAACCTACATTAGGTTACATGCCGATGAGAAAATAAACTTGTGTTAAGGTTTAATTTTAAAACTCAATCTGAGCTTCAAAAGTTTGTGAACCGCGCCGGTAGGTAACAGTTGTTTGGCTGCCTTTGCTAAAATTGCTTAACGCGCGCATGTAGTCGTAAATATTATTAATCTCGAAATTTCCGATTTTAACGATGATATCGCCTGCCTTGAGTCCTGCTTTTTGAGCCGGTTTGTCTTTATTCAACCCATCTATGCGCACACCTTTGCCTTCGAAGGCGTAATCGGGCATGATGCCGAGCGTAACTTTAAAACTCACTTTCAGGCTGTCTTCTTTTCTCTCTGCTTCGTAAAATTTTAATTTGGGTTTTGCAGCGAGCGTATCTGTTAGCTCTGCGATGAATTCCAGTATTTCTTTCAAGCCCCTGTAGTTGATTTTATGCGCATCATCGCTTGGTTTATGATAGTCGCTGTGCGGCCCCGTAAAAAAATGCAGCACCGGAATCTGTTTTCGATAAAAAGAGGTGTGATCGGATGGCCCAACACCTGATGAATCTGTTAGAATACTGAAACGGGAATGGTTGGTGCGTTGAATGGCTCCTGTAAACACATCCGATGTTCCAATGCCATAAATTAAAAGTCTTCGCGAGGAATCGGATAGCCGACCCACCATATCCATGTTCAACATATAATGTATGCTGCCTAAATCCACTGTAGGATGTTGTATAAAATATTTTGAACCTATGAGGCCGGCTTCTTCGGCAGAAAAACATATAAACAGAAAGTTTACAGGTTCGCGCCTTGTGTTGGTGGCATAATACCTGGCCAACTCCAGCACCCCGGCTACTCCGGAAGCGTTGTCATCGGCTCCGTTATGAATGGCTTTCTTTTTCCGCTTTTTCGCCAGCGATGCACCTTCGCCATCTGTGCCCAGATGGTCGTGATGTGCTCCGATTATCACTGTAAGCGGAGAAGCATTGTCTATGAACCCAATCACATTAGTGCCGGTTCGGAGTTTACCTGTCTGTTGGCTGGTATCATGAGGATTCAGTCGTTGGCGATAGCTAAACGATTGATAATATTCATTTTCTCCTTTAGGCAATAAGCCGTATTTCCTGAAATGTGATGCAATATATTTTACCGCTCTTTGCTCGCCTTTGGTGCCCGGGGCACGTCCTTTAAGTTTGTCGTTTGCAAGATAATACACATGTTTTTTGAGCAGATGTTCGTCTATCTGGCACGATGCATATACCACCATACACAGCAGCAAAAAAGAAATGATTACTCGCATATCTAATGATTTAATCTATCCAGTCGGCTATGAATATATTGGTGTCGCGCGTTCCTTTGTTGTTGCGGTTGCTGCTCCAGACAAGCTTTTTCCCATCGGGCGAGAACATAGGGAAGGCGTTAAAAACGCTCTCAGTTGTAATTTGTTCCAATCCGCTTCCATCTTCGTTTATCATATATAACTGAAAATCGAATCCTCTGGTTGAGTGATGGTTAGATGAGAAAATGATTTTCTTGCCCGAAGGATGATAAAAGGGCGCCCAGTTGGCTTTACCTAAATGGGTTACCTGCCTGAGATTATTCCCGTTGGTATCGCAAACAAAAATTTCCATGTTAGTTGGCGCGACAAGGTTTTGTTGAAGCAGTTCTTTATATTCTTTAATCTCCTCCGGCGTCTTGGGGCGCGAAGCGCGGAAAACAAGTTTGCTGCCATCGGGAGAAAAAAATGCTCCACCATCGTAACCGGTTTCAAAGGTGATCTGCTTTACATCGGAGCCGTCAATATTCATGATGTATAAGTCGAGGTCGCCATTTCGCGTAGAGGTGAACACGATTTTTTTTCCATCAGGAGAAACGGTTGCTTCTGCATCATAGCCCGGCGAATTTGTCAATTGCCGAATGATTTTACCATTTCTGTCTGCTATGAAAATGTCGTATTCCGGATAAATAGCCCACAGATACTTTTTATCTGCACGGGGCGGAGGGGGTGGCGGGCAGGCAGAATCGTAGTGATGCGTTGATGCAAAGAGTATGAGTTTGCCTTTATTCAAATAATAGGAACAGGTAGTACGTCCTTTGCCGCTGCTGATGAGTTTCGGCCTATATGAGGGATTCTCCTGCGCTTTTCGAATATCTATTTCAAATATCTGATCGCAATGTACTTTCCATTCAGGGTTGGTAATCTGGCAAGTAAGTCTTTTACCATCCGGGCTGAAATATGCCTCTGCATTGTCTCCGCCAAAAGTAAGCTGGCGAATATTGCGGAGATGTTTAGCTTCGGTCGTCTGAGCCGATAGTGATTGGAAACAAAAATTTATTAGAAGAATTAGTACAATCATGCTGCGAAATGAAACATAACCGTTGCAATCTCAAAGCTTGTTTGTCATCATTTTGTCATTTAAAATCATTTAAGAAGCCACAACGGACTAAAAAAATTTAAATCAACAACGGCTTATAAAATTTCTTTATTTAGCCCGCATAAAAATCATTTATATGGCGCTCAGTCCCGCTCATGCAGAAATCATTCAAAACGCGCTCAAGGCCATTCACGCGCGCACTTTTTTTGCTCAATATCCCGAACACCCTAAAGCATATGGAGAAGAAGCTCCAGCCAAAGGACAGGTTGCCTTCGATGCCCAGCGCAACCGTAAGTTTGAACAACTCAAGCAAAACAACCCTATCGAATGGAAAGGGGAAGAAGTGTCTCCCTACACTCAGGAACCTCTTGGCATTACCTATCCCATTTTTGATAGCGATACGCTGGTTGTAAGGGCCGGCAGGGCTCTGGAGCAATGGAAAAAAACGCACCCCGACACGCGTGCCGAAATACTGCTTCATGCTTTAGAAAAAATTCAAGGGCGTTTTTTCGAAATTGCTTATGCTACTCAACATACTACCGGCCAGTCTTTCATTATGAGTTTTCAGGCCAGCGGGCCGCATGCGGCAGATCGCGCCCTCGAAGCGTTGGCGCTCGGCTATCAGGAAGTTACCCGTTTCCCAGACAAAATAGTGTGGGAAAAACCCGCAGGTAAGGTCACGCTAAAGCTGGAAAAAGTTTACAAAGCTGTGCCAAAGGGAATAGCCCTCGTGATCGGTTGCTCCACATTCCCTACATGGAACAGCGTCCCGGGCATATTTGCTTCGCTAATCACAGGAAACACCGTTATTGTGAAACCTCATCCAAAAAGTGTTTACCCAATAGCCATCGTTGTTGCGGAGATACAAGCAGCCCTTTCAGAAAAGGGTTTAGATCCGAATATATGCCAGTTGGCTGTGGATTCCAGCGATAATCTTATCACTAAAAAGTTGGCAGAAAATCCGCTTGTAAAAATCATTGACTACACCGGCAGCTCTGCCTTTGGCGACTACATAGAAAGTCTTCCCGGAAAAACTACTTTTACCGAGAAGGCCGGTGTCAATAGCGTTATACTCGATTCCGTTAATGACCTTAAGGCAGTAGTGCAGAATATTGCTTTTTCAGCCTCTCTTTATTCAGGGCAGATGTGTACCGCTCCGCAAAATATCTTCATCCCCGAGAGCGGCATCAAGGCTGCAGACGCTGTAGTAAGTTATGAAGACACGGTTAAAGCCCTGAGTGAAGCCTTCAGCGGTTTGGCCGCTCATCCGCAAATGGGGCCCGGCACACTTGGCGCTATCCAAACTGATGTTACAATAAAAAGAGTAGAAAGTGTAAAAGACCTTGGCAACATTATCGTAGCCCCTCAAAAGGTTGCGAATGCAGATTTCCCGCAGGCGCGCACCTGCTCGCCCATTGTGCTGGAACTCGAAGCCAAAGATTTCGGCGTGTACGAAAATGAATTATTCGGGCCAATCGTGCTCATCATCAAAACAAAAGATACCGAACAGAGCATTCATTTAGCCAAGGAGCTGGCCATAAAACATGGCGCTATCACCTGCGCAGCCTACACTACCAACAGCGCTACCGCAGCACGCATCGAAGAGGAGATGGAGTCGGTCTTTGTGCCGGTAAGTCTTAATTTCACGGGAGGTGTGTTTGTAAACCAGCATGCTGCTTTTAGCGACTTTCACGTTACGGGTGGTAATCCTGCCGGCAACGCTTCGTTTACCAACCCCGAATACGTCAATAAAAGATTCGTGTGGGTAGGCCACAGAAGAAATCTTGGATAAACAAGATAAGAGAACACACCCTTTCATAATTTATTTTATTTAATGTCTGGAAGATCAGGGGGTGTCCCCTGCGGCCTCGGCCTTCGCTTCGCTCCGGCTGCGAGGCCGCATCGGCCGGGCTGCTG
>JAVQWQ010000155.1:0-5152 GCA_033578915.1 Chitinophagales bacterium
ATTCTTCATTAATTTATAGTGTTCTCAATGCCAGAATCAAAAAATGTACTTATCGGTCTTGTCATCATCAGTTCAACTTTACATTGTACTGGTTTAGCATCATCCGGATAAAAAATTTAAAAGATAGACATAAACACCTCGGTTCTTTATTTAGTAAAGTGGTATAATCACAACAATTCTGCACAACATCACATTTTTTATTTGAAATTTGCCATCTATGAGACAAGATTTATATCAGCATCACGATTACTATCTGGTAGATGAATTCTTTACAACTGAGCAGAAACTTATTCGCGAAAGTGTACGCTCTTGGGTAAAACAAAACCTGAGCCCTATCATCGAAGATTATGCGCAGCGCGCCGAATTTCCCCGTCATATCGTCAAAGAACTTGCAGAGATAGGCGCTTTCGGCCCAAATATCCCCACAGAATACGGAGGTGGCGGCCAGGACGAGATTACCTATGGCATCATCATGCAGGAACTGGAGCGCTGTGATTCCGGCATACGCTCCACTGCCTCAGTTCAAGGCTCACTGGTGATGTTCCCAATTTTTAAATATGGCAGCGAAGAGCAAAAAAGAAAATATCTGCCGCGCCTGGCCAAAGGAGAAATATTAGGATGTTTTGGCCTTACAGAACCCAACCACGGAAGCAACCCCGGCGGCATGGAAAGTAGCATTAAAGATAAAGGAGACTATTATCTTCTTAATGGCTCAAAAATCTGGATATCCAACGCTCCATATGCAGATATCGCCATCGTCTGGGCAAAAGACGAAAACGGCAAGATCAGAGGTATGATTGTGGAGCGCGGAATGGAAGGATTCTCTACGCCCACTATGCATGGAAAATGGAGCCTTCGAGCCTCTGCTACCGGTGAACTTGTTTTCGACAATGTAAAAGTTCCAAAAGAAAACATCCTTCCAAACATAGAAGGTCTCAAAGGTCCGCTAAGTTGCCTCTCCAGTGCGCGATACGGAATAGCGTGGGGAGTCATCGGTGCTGCCTTAGATTGCTATGATACCGCTTTGCGTTATGCTAAAGAGCGCATTCAGTTTGGCAAGCCCATTGCAGCTTTTCAGCTACAACAAAAAAAACTGGCCGAGATGATTACTGAAATCACCAAAGCCCAACTTTTAGCCTGGAGGCTCGGCACGCTGAAAAACGAAGGTCGTGCCACTCCTGCTCAAATCAGCATGGCCAAACGTAACAACTGTGAAATGGCGCTTAATGTGGCCCGTGAAGCCAGGCAGATACTTGGCGGCATGGGCATCATGGGCGAATATCCTATCATGCGGCATCTGATGAACCTTGAAACCGTTATAACCTACGAAGGCACACACGATATTCATCTGCTCATCACCGGACAGGACATTACCGGGCTTAACGCTTTTGTGTAAGTTTGCTCCCTACAACAATTCCAAATGGAACGATGGACAGGGCTACTTGGCATCATCTTGATTCTGGGCATAGCATTTAGTATGTCTTCTAACCGTAAGGCCATAAATATCAGGCTGGTTGCCAGCGGACTTCTCCTGCAGTTGCTGTTGGCGTTATTTATATTAAAAACTATTCCAGGGCAGACACTCTTTGCCGCTGTTGGAAATTTTATCACCCGCCTTCTCAACTTTGCCGATAAAGGCGGTGAGTTTGTCTTCGGCGGGTTGATGCGTCCGGATTTATTAAAGCCTGTTTTCGGAGAGCAGTATTCTTTTCTTTTTATGTTTCGCATCATGCCTACTATCATTTTTGTTGCGGTACTTGTTAGCATGAGCTACCACTTAGGAATCATGCAACGCGTGGTCAGTTTTTTTGCACGTATAGTACATTTTGTTATGCGGGCGAGTGGAAGCGAAGCGTTGAGTAATGTTGCTTCTGCTTTTGTAGGGCAGGTCGAAGCGCAAATCATGATAAAACCTTATCTGAGCAGCATGACTCAAAGCGAACTCCTCGCAAGCATGGCGGGAAGCATGGCCTGCATAGCAGGAGGAGTGATGGCAGTTTATATTTCTATGGGTGTTCCTGCACCCTATCTGCTCGCTGCAAGCATCATGGCGGCACCGGCTGCACTGGTCATTTCTAAAATTGTTTTGCCAGAAACGGAGGAAAGCGCGACCAAAGGCGCAGTAAAACTTGAAGTAAAAAAAGCACATGCCAACCTGCTGGATGCTATTGCACATGGCGCTTCAGACGGACTTAAAGTGAGCCTTAATGTTATTGCTATGCTTATTGGTTTTATCGCGCTGATTTCTCTCACAGATGCTTTTTTAGGCTGGATCGGTCGCAAGCTCGTGTGGGCAGGAATCAACTTCTCTTTCGCAGGAATCGAGGCTGGCAATCTTAGTTTAAATGCACTGTTTGGAGCCTTTTTTTCCTTGTTTGCATTTGCTATGGGAGTTCCCTCTGCTGATGTGCATACTGTAGGTTCGCTGCTCGGCACTAAGCTCGTAATTAATGAGTTTGTCGCTTATGCTAACATGAGTCCTATGATTGCAAAGCAAACACTCTCTCCGAAAGCTGTTGCCATAGCCAGCTTTGCCTGCTGTGGCTTCGCAAACTTTTCCTCCATCGCCATTCAGGTAGGGGGTATTGGTGAGCTTGCACCCGAAAGGAGAAAAGACCTTGCCAAACTTGGTTTCAAAGCGTTGATATGTGGTACGCTGGCATCTTACCTTAATGCCACCATTGCAGGCCTGTTATTTTAAAATTACTTCATGATTATAAAGCACACCGAAGCGCCTTCTCATTACGATCATCTTGAGCAGATGAGCACCCGCGAATTGCTGACTTGCATAAACCAGGAAGATAAAACCGTTCCCCTCGCAGTTCAAAAAGCCATACCACAGATAGAAGCGTTAGTAGATGCAGTTGCAGACAAAATGCTTGCAGGGGGCCGTTTATTTTACATAGGCGCCGGTACCAGCGGCAGGCTGGGAATTGTGGATGCCAGCGAATGTCCGCCCACCTTCGGTGTTCCGCATGGGCTTGTGGTTGGAATCATTGCCGGAGGAGACAGTGCCATAAGAAAAGCTGTGGAATTTGCAGAAGACAGCTACGAGCAAGGCTGGATTGACCTGTGCAAGTTCGAAGTATCGTATAAAGATTTCGTTGTTGGGATTGCAGCATCTGGAACCACTCCTTATGTGCTGGGAGCTATTTCGCAATGCAAAAACAACCAAATCCTTACTGGTTGCATTACCTGTAATGAAAACACGCCTTTAGCTAAACTATGCGATTATCCGGTCGAGGTGATTGTTGGCCCAGAGTTTGTTACCGGCAGCACGCGCATGAAAGCAGGAACTGCGCAAAAATTAGTCTTGAACATGATTTCTACTTGTGTGATGATTAAGCTGGGCCGCGTAGAAGGCAACCGCATGGTAAACATGCAACTTACCAACGACAAGCTGCTCGACCGTGGCACGCGTATGGTACAGCAAACGCTCGGAACTTCATACGAAGAAAGTAGAGCGCTATTACTAAGAGCCGGCAGTGTAAAAAAGGCTATTGAAACAGGAAAAACGCAAAAGTAAAATCAGGCATAAAATGGGTGTAAAATCTTCCATGGTTAAACTGGCTTCTGCGCTCATAGTACCGGGCTTATATAAAGAGCATCGCCATGGGGCCGACCTTCAGCAAAAGATACTGTTTAATCTGTTAAGGAGAGCTTCTGCTACTCATTTCGGAAAAGAGCATCAATTTTCAAATATCAAATCTTACGATGATTTCTGCAGCGCAGTGCCTGTTCGCGATTACGAAGGCATTAAGCATTACATCGAAAAGATTGCTCAAGGCGTTGCAGATGTCTTATGGCCGGAGCTTCCGAAATATTTCTGCAAGAGCAGTGGCACCACCTCCGGAACCAAATACATTCCCTTATCAGCCGAAAGTATCAAAGAGCATATTCGCGCTGCGCGCAACGCTTTATTCTGTTACGTGTACGAAACAGGTCGTGCCGCTTTCTTTGACAAAAAAATGATTTTTCTGCAGGGCAGCCCTGCGCTCGACAAATATGGTTGCATACCATCAGGCAGATTAAGCGGCATTGTTTATCATCACGTGCCTGCGTGGGCGCAAAAAAACAGGCTTCCATCTTATGATATCAATTGCATAGAAGATTGGGAAAAAAAAGTAGAAGCCATTGCGCGCGAAACACTCCGGCATCCAATGTCGCTCATTAGCGGCATCCCACCCTGGGTAGTCATGTATTTTGAAACGCTTATAAAGCTGAGCGGTAAAAATTATGTGAAAGACATCTTCCCCGATTTTGAACTCTTTGTGTATGGAGGTGTAAACTATGAGCCCTATCGCCAAAGAATTGAAACCCTAATTGGCAAAAAAATACCATCTATAGAGACTTATCCTGCCAGTGAAGGCTTCATCGCATTTCAGGATTCACAAAAAGAGCCCGGACTACTTCTAAACCTCAATGCAGGTATGTTTTTTGAATTCATTCCGGCAGATGAATACGGCAAGCCGAACGCAAAAAGAATCATGCTGAGCGATGTGAAAACAGGAATTAACTATGCGCTGATATTGTCTTCTAACGCAGGGTTGTGGGCTTACGACATAGGCGACACCATAAAATTCATCTCCACAAACCCCTATCGCATTGTTGTAACCGGTAGAGTAAAACATTTTACCTCTGCTTTTGGCGAACATGTGATAGCCGAAGAAGTAGAGTATGCGCTACAACAAGCCATAGCACAGCACGGAGGCGTTGTTACCGAGTTTACCGTTGCACCTGTTGTGAACCCACCAGGTGAACTCAGCTATCACGAATGGTTGATAGAGTTCAGCACACCGCCTGAAAACGTAGAATCTTTTGCCCGTGCAGCAGACATGGCCTTGCAACAGAAAAATATCTATTATCGCGATTTGCGGGAAGGCCACATGCTGCAATGCCTTAAAATTAAAACGTTGGGCAAAAATGCATTCAACGAATACATGA
This sequence comes from Chitinophagales bacterium, assembly GCA_033578915.1. GTDB lineage: Bacteria > Bacteroidota > Bacteroidia > Chitinophagales > LD1 > UBA7692. The sequence goes on from JAVQWQ010000155.1 coordinate 4,945, forward strand.
AAGAAATAGGCAAGCTTGGCGGGCAAAATAAAGTGCCGCGCCTCAGCAACGATAGAACCATAGCATCAAAGCTCGAAAGATTCGTTATATCAGTGTGATTTTTTAAGATTGATGAATACTTTTTGGGGTGTCCTCAGCGGCCTCGGCCTTCGCTCCGCTCAGGGTCTCGGCCGCAGAGGCCGGGCTGCTACGGGGTACGCTGTCGCTT
>JAVQWQ010000156.1:0-5139 GCA_033578915.1 Chitinophagales bacterium
TAGAACAATACAGAAAACCTGGAACTTTAGTTTCTTCAAATACATCGGGCATTCCAATTCATTTGATGGCAGAAGGGCGCAGTGATGATTTTAAAGCGCACTTTTGCGGCACACACTTTTTTAATCCTCCCCGCTATTTGCGTTTGCTGGAAATCATTCCTACACCATACACACACCCCGAAGTAATAGATTTTTTTATGCACTTCGGGGACCTCTATCTTGGCAAACAGACCGTATTGTGCAAAGACACTCCCGCATTTATAGCAAATCGCGTAGGTGTGTTTAGCATTGGTGCTGTAATTAAATTAATGCAGGAAATGGACCTTACCATAGATGAGGTAGATGCACTCACCGGAACTTTAATTGGCAAGCCTAAATCTGCAACATTCCGAACCACTGATGTAGTGGGCTTAGATACTATGGTGAAGGTGATGAAGGGGGCATATGATAACCTTCCTAATGACGAGTATCGCGAAATTTTCCGCCTTCCCGAATGGATTCTGAAAATGGACGAAAACAAATGGCACGGAGATAAGACAGGCCAAGGCTTTTTTAGAAAAACCAAAAACGCTTCCGGCGAAAAGTCCTACGAAACCCTAGACTGGAAAACGCTTGAATATAAACCACAACAAAAAATAAAATCATCTACCACTCAAATCGGAAAAGATATTGATGACCTTAAGGAAAGACTGAAAAAAATTGCTGTTGCTACCGACAAGCACGGAGAATTTCTTCGCAAACTTTCATATTATGTAAATAGTTATGTAAGCCTGAGAATACCAGAGATATCCGATGAATTATACCGAATTGACGATGCGATGAGAGCTGGGTTTGGATGGGAACTAGGCCCATTTGAACAATGGGATGTAACGGGTGTAAAAGAGACAGTTGAGCAAATGAAAGCTCATGGCTTTAAAGTAGCACCATGGGTTGATGAATTCCTCGCTGCCGGCAACACATCTTTTTATAAGGTAGAGAATGGTAAAAGGTTTTATTATGATATTCCAACCCGCTCCTATAAGACAATACCTGGTCGAGAATCATTTATAATTCTCTCCGATATTTTAGAATCAAATAAGCCTATTTGGAAAAACTCCGGCGCGCGTATTGACGACCTGGGGGACGGTGTACTTAATGTTTCATGGCATACCAAAATGAACTCACTGGGTGGCGAAGTTATTGAAGCCATAAACAAGGGTATTGATATTGCAGAACAACAAGGGTGGAAGGGTCTGGTTCTTGGTCATACAGGAGTAAATTTTAGCGCTGGCGCCAACCTCGCCATGATATTTATGATGGCCATTGAGCAAGAATACGATGAGTTGGATTTTGCAGTCCGCGCATTTCAAAATACCACCATGAGGATGCGTTATTGCAGCGTTCCCGTTGTTAGTGCAATCAAAGGATTAACACTAGGAGGAGGTTGTGAGCTGGCAATGCACAGCGATTGTGCCTTAGCCCAAGCAGAAACATACATCGGACTGGTTGAAGTTGGGGTTGGACTAATACCCGGCGGCGGGGGGACAAAAGAAATGGCTCTTCGCGCCAGCGATGCCTATTATAACGGTGATCCCATGATACCTCAACTGGTTGAAAGATTTACGTCTATTGCTACTGCAAAAGTGGCCACTTCAGCTCATGAAGGGTATGCTATTCATGTACTCGACAGAAAGAAAGATTTTATTGTGCTCAACGCAGATAGACATTTAAAAGAAGCTAAAGAAAAAGTTCTCGAGTTGTATGATAACGGATATGTGCCTCCTGTGCCACGTGAAGATATAACAGTTCTTGGGCGCACAGGTCTTGCAGCTCTTTATGCAGGCGCTGCTTCGTTTAAAGTTGGAAACTATGCTAGCGAGCATGACGAGAAAATAGCCAGAAAAATAGCTTATGTTATGTGTGGCGGTGATTTATCGTCAGAATCAAAAGTAACTGAACAATATCTGCTTGACCTTGAAAGAGAAGCATTCCTTAGTTTATGCGGAGAAAAGAAGACCCTCGAGCGCATTCAAAGCATACTTACCACGGGCAAACCGCTAAGAAATTAAGACAATATTTATTGATTAAAGAATTTTCTAAACTAAAACTATAAAAGATTAAACTCTACCTATGGAAGCTTATATAATTGCCGGCAGCCGTACTGCCATTGGGAAAGCCAAAAAAGGCGGTTTTAGATTCATGACTCCTGTTGACCTGGCCTATCATGCCATTACAGATTTACTCAAAAAGGTTCCGCAATTAGATCCTGCTCGCGTGGATGACCTCATTGTCGGCAATGCGGTACCAGAGGCTGAACAAGGGCTGCAAATGGCAAGATGGGTTGCAGTTCGCACTTTGCCGGTAGAAGTGCCGGGTGTAACTGTAAATCGCTATTGCGGCAGTGGAGTTGAAGTTATTGCTATGGCCACGGCAAAAATAAAAGCAGGTATGGCTGATGTTATCATTGCCGGAGGCACCGAAAGTATGTCGCTGGTGCCAACAGTTGGCTACAAAACTGTGCCCAACTACGAAATTGCCAAAGACCATCCTGAATATTATATTGGAATGGGACTGACTGCCGAAAATGTTGCCGAGCGTTTTGGTATTACCCGCGAACAAAGTGATGAGTTTTCATATCATTCGCATCGCAAAGCTATCGCTGCAATAGAGGCCGGAAAATTTAAAGATGATATCGTTCCGGTTGAAGTGGAAGAGGTATATTTTGAAGATGGAAAGCGCAAAACGCGTAAATTCACAGTCTCGCAAGATGAGGGTCCGCGTGCAGACACTACTCTCGAGGCTTTGGCCAAACTTAAGCCAGTATTTAAAAACGGGGGCCAGGTAACCGCCGGTAACTCTTCACAAACTTCTGATGCTGCAGCTTTTGTTTTAGTAGTAAGTGAAAGAATCGTTAAAGAACTTAACCTCAAACCCATTGCCCGCCTGGTTACCTCGGCAAGTGTAGGCGTTGACCCTACCATTATGGGTATCGGGCCTGTTGCTGCTATCCCAAAAGCGCTAAAACAAGCCGGCCTAAAGCTGGATGACATCGGATTGATTGAACTCAACGAGGCTTTTGCAGCGCAAACATTGGCTGTTATAAAAGAAGCTAAATTAAATCCAGACATCATCAACGTAAACGGTGGCGCTATCGCCCTTGGCCATCCACTTGGCGCTTCGGGAACATATCTATTCCAAAAGCTTATTGGAGAAATGCAGCGCAGAAATGTTAGATACGGAATGGTTACAGCCTGTATTGGTGGCGGGCAAGGTATAGCCGGAATATTTGAGCGATTATAATTATCGTTTTATTTGGATTTTGAATAGCATCTTTCAATACTTGAGCCAAGACCCAGTTAGTAAAATTCATTGATAATTTTTCATTAAATAAAAGAATGAATTCCGGGCTCATAAGGAGTATTTAATACATTCTCCAACCACTCAACGTCTCCTTCATTTTCCGAAAAATCTCTCCTTTCCGCATCAATTAAAAGAATTCTACATTCCGGCATTTGTCGAAAAAAATTCATATAAGCCTGTTGAATTTTATCAAGATATTGGGGTGCAATATTGCGTTCGTAGGTTCGTCCTCTCTTTTTTATTCGCTGAATCAAAAAATCAACAGAGGCATACAAATACAGTATGATATCTGGTTTAGGTAATGTAGGCAGCATAATTTCATATAGCGTCCGAAAAAGTTTCCATTCGTCACCCTCAAGGTTTACGCCTGCAAAAACGAGGCTTTTATGAAATATAAAATCGCTGAGGATACAGTTATCTGAAAATAAATTATTCAAACGAGGAGTTAATTCTTTCAGTTGCCGGTAACGCTCTGCAGTAAAGAAAAGCTCTGTTGAAAAAGCATATCTTTTAGGATCTTGGTAAAAACGTGAAAGAAAAGGATTATCATCAAATTTTTCCAATAACAGATATGAATTAGGTATTTCTTTAGATAGCAGTGAAGCAAGCGTTGTTTTACCTGAACCAATAGCTCCTTCAACTGCCACATAACGATAAAGAGTTTGCATCAAAAAAATCTTATGATTGTACTCCCCCATCCATAACGGGGCGAGTAATCATTTTCGAAGCTGCAAACTAAAGGATGTTTTTTCAACATTTTATGAATCTCTTCTTTTAACTTACCCTTACCAATTCCATGAACGATGCGCAGTTCTGTTTTACCAGCAGCTACTGCTGCATCAATGCATTTCTCTACCTCCTGCAATTGCAGCAAAAGGATTTCGGTAGCATCCGGAGTATCTTTGCTTTTACAGGTCACTTCAAAATGTAAGTCAACCGTATCGGGAATATTTCTTGAAAATTTATCTGATTGCAATGGGTTGGCTGCACCCATCATGTACATTCTGAGCAGATTTGTATTTACATTGCTTTTATTATTATGTTTTTTCTTTTTTTTCATTATAAGAAGGCAAAGCGAATTACACCACTAAATTACTTTCTTAGTAACAAATACATAAAATGCAAACTACTCTTATATGCTAAAAAGGGCGAAGCAAAAACTGCCTCGCCCCAAAACGAACAGAACGAACGAAAAGATTTAACTTAAATTTTAAAAGTTAGGATTCTAATAGTGATATAAACGTAGGTTTGTTGAAAGTAAGTAATAAGCATTTGGAGGATATTCATAGTGATTTCCATAATATATTCATCTAGCTGTTGGAGCAGGATTCGAACCTGCAAGAGGCGGTTAGCTGAAAATCAGTTTCTCCCGTTACCCTCGCCCACGAGACCGGTGGGTATGTCTGCCTAATTCCATCACCCAACAGTTTAAAATTTTAATACAAAATTAATTTTATCTCGTTTATTCACAATATTTTTCAATAAAAACCCGAAAAATTATTTTTTATTTAAATAAATCAGATTATATTGAAAAAATTTTAATTTCATAATTAATAAAGACCTATGAATTATCAAATTGATAATATTGATATAAAGCTTTTAAACATTTTACTTCAAGATGCCTATACACCATTTACGGAAATAGCTCAGCAATTGTACGTTTCGCCCGGCACTGTACATGTGCGAATGAAAAAACTCACTGATGCCGGGATTGTTCAGCCGCCACAAATCAGAATAAACCTGCCCGGCCTCGGTTACGACATTACCGCATTTATAGGCGTTTATTTAGACAAAAGCGAT
>JAVQWQ010000157.1:0-5111 GCA_033578915.1 Chitinophagales bacterium
GCTGCGGAAACTGTCACCATTAAGGTTTTTGGTTATAAGTATCGGAGCAGCCATTACTTTTCCTTTAGAACTAATCCCGGCAGGCAAAACCGGGTTGGTGTTTACTGCTTGAAAAACTGTAAATGAGTTTAAATTAAAAAAAGTATCTCCAATAGCAATATTCAGCACTCGCATGCTGTCGCGTAAGGTTTCATTGTTGGGCACGCTGGATACATGAGTAAATACATCTTTTGTAAGATAATGTCTTGTATCCGGATTAGATATTAAACCCATTTTGGGATTTATCTGAGCATTCGGCTTTAAAATAAAATTTTCTTTGATTTTCCCTTTATTATCTTTCCTCACATACTCTACTAAATAAAAATTGTTTGGACCTTGTTGTTCCATACCTTTATACCTTACCAGGTAGTTGCCCATTTTAACCAGGCTGTCTTTGAGCAAAAGGATATTTTCCGCCTTCTCATTTTCCTTAAAGTTTGGCCCAAAGTCCACTCCGGCAGTATTAAGAGATATTACTTCTTTTTTGCCTTGCGATATCAAAACCCCTATTAAAAAAACACCGAAACCAAAATGAGTTACAGACGCACCACTAACTCTCCAGTTCCACTTTACTACAAAAATTAAATAGAATAAATTACCTACGGCCGCATAAACAGAAGTAAGCAGCAACAAAAAGTTTCGGCTGATAAAATTGAACTTTAAAAAAAGATGTTTATTGATTTTGGTAGCATTCAACAGATATTGTTCAGTAAATGAGATTTTGAGCGCTAGCCCTAAAGCAACAGATATTACAGCCGAAAGCATAAAGGCATAAATAGCATATGAAAAGTTGCGTGGCAGGCGGTTGCTCTTATATGCGAGATATTGTACAAGCGCTGTCAGCGCAGCCATAACGATACCAATCCATATCTGAACATTGTTGTAGTGAGCAACTACGTTTTCGGGCGGCGCCATATTCAAGCCAAAAAGTTTGTTCCATACCGGTATAGAAGTGGTAAAAATCATTTGTATAGCACTCAGAAGCATTACTAGCGCTCCGATAAACATCCAAAATTCTCTGGATTTCCATTCCTCCTCCTCTTCCTTACCCGGCATATTTTTAAGCCTCATCACTAATAACCCTAACGAAGGCAGTGCAAATGCAGCCATGTAAATTACAAGCTGGCCGCTCATCCCTAAATCGGTAAATGCATGAACGGAAGTATCGCCTAAGATTCCGCTCCGGGTAAGAAAAGTTGAATACAATACAGTGATGAAACAAAAGATGTAGAACAATAATGTAGCTAATAGAGAATGGCCGGTATTTTTATAGATTACATGCGTGTGCAGCGCAGCTACCAGTAATAGCCAGGGCACTAAGCTCATGTTTTCAACCGGATCCCATGCCCAAAATCCTCCAAAACTCAAACTTTCATAAGCCCATGCACCCCCCATCAGAATACCAGTGCCAAGAGCTGCAATTGAAAATAATGTCCATGGTAATGCAGGCTTTACCCAGCCTTTAAAATCTTTTCTTAAAAGTGCTGCGACAGTAAAGCTAAAAGGGATACTTACCGATGCAAAACCAAGAAAGAGCACAGGAGGGTGAATTGTCATCCAGTAATTTTGTAATAAAGGGTTTAATCCGTTCCCGTCAGCGATAAAACTTAAATAATTGGGGCGCTGAAAAATAGGGGCATCTGCCATCTCATCTCTCAATAATGTAAAGGGATTACTACCGATTTTGTATCCCAGTACATAAATACCCAACACCATGCTACCAAGAAAAACTTGTGTGAGCGACAATATACCCATCACTGGATATTCCCATTCACGAAGTTTTTTGATGCAAATGAAGCCTAAGACAACTATCCAAAATTGCCAAAGAAGAAAACTTCCTTCTTGGCCTTCCCAAAAACTGCTTATAATATATTTAACAGGTAATTCCCGCGAGGAGTGCCTCCATGCATAATGGTATTCAAACCAGTGGTTTAAAATCATTATAAACAGCAATGTAAAAATTCCTAGAACTGAAAAGCCATGCGTAAAAAATGAACATCTTGAAAGCTTTCGCCAGGCAAGCTCACTTCGTCTGTTAGAGGCATACTCTGCTGCGAAATAAGAAACAAAGGCTACCAGCGCAGCAAAAAAACTCAGAAGCAGAAAAAAGTGCCCGAGGTGACCCAGCCACAAGTGCTCACCAACATAGCCCGAAGGGTCAAACCGCTCAGTGATAAATGAAAACATACTCCAGCAACCCTAAACAATTGTTCACAATGATAGTTAAGTTAAGATTTGAAAAATCCAGCTTTTGGGTTTTTTGGCAAAAACCAGCATTACCTTTTTACAAAACGTCCGCGCCAGCGGTATCTGCCAAACAAACTTAATACTCCTGTTAATAATATATATAGGATATGGAAAGGCTCAATCAGTGGTAATAGCACTACCAACCATCCTTTTTTGAAAAAGCTAAATACAGGCAAGCAAAAGATTAGATCTATCAAAATCTTTGACCCCAACGCAACTGTTAGTAAAGTCAAATACTTTAATTCTCGTTGTGTTATATATTGATAGAGCGAATAGATACTTGCTGTGGCAATAGTAAGATTGTATAAATAAAAAAATATCAGTTGAAACCTCACCATTGGCCCCCCAAAACGAATACTTTTCCCCACCCATCGGATACGCTGGTTGATTAATGAAAAAAAGCTACTTTCCGGGTGGGTAAAAACGGCTGTATCTATATTTTTTACAAAGCCAACGCTATTGGGATACCTCTGCAGAACTTTTTGCATAAGAAATATATCGTCCCCTGAAGCCACATCATGATTGCCTTTAAACCCCTCTAGTTCAACAAATGTATCTTTAGCATACATCAGGTTTGCGCCATTGCACATGATAGGTTTCCCGGCTTTAATTGAGGCGGCAGTTATCCCCATCAGTGCCATTACATCGGCTTGCTGTAAAATGCTAATTGGTGAATAGGTACTTTTGATGAGCACAGGGGCTGTAATCAATTTATAAGTCTGAGTTGAAAAAAAACTTATCATTGTGCGCAACCAGTTCTCTCCGCGAACGCAGTCTCCGTCTGTTGTAATGATGATATTTCCCTGAGCATTTTTTATACCGATAGAAATGGCTTCCTTTTTATTTGGCTTCTTTTCACCACGTTCTCCGAGATAATTTCGTAAATCAAAAAATCGAAGACCCGCATGATTTATCTCGCGTATAATTTTTCGGGTATTGTCCACGCTGTAATCATCTACTACTATTACCTCGTAAAGGTCTTTTGCATAGTTTTGGTTAAGTAGGCTCTCGATACATTCTTTAATGTGCTTTTCTTCGTTACGAACTGGCACTACTACAGAAACACTCATGTCATAATTTGCCGATTTAGGTTGAAACTTTTTAATTTTCAACCAATGGATTAAAAAATAAAGAACGACAGCAAGATACACCAGGTTAAAACCCAAAACAATCAAAAAAAGAATCTCTTCTGCATACATAGCACTCGCAAATATCATTATAGCTTTCAATTCACGTCATAAAATCAATCCACAACTTAGAATAAAAATTTACTAACTCTTTTTTGATGTTTTAGTACCCCCTCTTTACTAAGAAAGTCATCTTTTATGTTGTATCAAGCTTAATTTTTAAAACCTACCTTTCCGAATATGTATTCAGTAATTAAATTTTAATTGCATTTTACCCACTTTGATTTTAAGCAATTACTGTGTTGTAAGACGTGCTGATTATTTGGATGCAGAGAAGCCAAATTCTAAGCTTTTAACATCCATCAGTTGGCGAAAGCTAATTTTTAAATAAAAAGTTTGATATACCAACTTTAATATTGAACGTAGTAATTCGAAAACAAAAATTTATATCACTTTATTCTTATTAGAATAAACTTTCTGATTGGAGATTTTTCTGATGTTTCATTTAGAAGCAACGAATCGGACTTAATTTTCTCTATAGAATACAATTTTGGTAAACCATTAATAGTGGTTTGAAGAAATTTTCCCTCAATAATGTTCCAGCTTCCCGAATATTCCACAGAATCTAACTTTGCCACAACAGTACTGTCTTTCTTAAATTCCATGATAAGCTTGTCAATCGCTCTAAATTCTTCATCCAGTGCCTTCTTATTTTTTTTAATACGATAAATTTTAGCATTCTTGAAGATTTGTTCTTTCATTATTGCCGTGTCCCACTTCCATCTTCCTACAAAAGAAGAAAGAACATGACTGCTGTTTTCTTGTTGTATGTAGCAGGTTTTAGAAATAAGAATACTTGTCAGAAAAAAATTGAGTAGCAATTCAGACATGTCCTTATTGTTGCGAAGTTTGAATTTTTATTGTCTTCGCTATTTGGCGATTTACTGCAAAGTATTTTTTTTTCATTTTAAAAATAACGCAATCATCATCGTAGCAAAACCTAATTCTCTCTTGTGGTTCAGTAAGCAATTCAAAAAAGTAATTAAGCGGTAGGTATGTACTGAGTCTGGTTTCCCAAAATTTTTTATTTTTTTCAACGAAAAAAATTTCAAACTCTGATGTGGCCCAAATAACCTCTTGATTTTTCAATAAAACTATTTTATAAGGTTTTTGAATCAAATCTTTTGAAAACACAGAAAAGTTCATTTTGATGGAATCAGAGTTGGTGTAGTGATAGAATAGATAAGTAAAATCAGCTTCAGTTTTTTTAATGTTTTTATTTTTACTGACATCAAAAATCACTGGAGTAACAAAAAATAGTTTCCCGTTTTCAATTGGTTTGACTTTCAGCGCTCGGGCTAAATTCCTGCTTTGCGAATAACTTCGAATAAATAAACTGCTAAAAAGAATCAGCCAAACTGTAAATAATTTGATCTCTCTCATTTTTTTTAAAAAAAAAGCAGGTTGTATTCAACCTGCTGCATAATCATTTGAAAGAAAAAAATTAGTTTCCGTAAACGTATGTAGTTACTTTGGTAAAAAGGCCAAGAATTGAAAAAACTTCAAAATGTAAGCTTTGTTTCTCATACCTACTCACACTACATTTTGACAGCTTTACCTGAAAGTATTCTCCATAATGAAATCACGCAAAACATACTTTTTGCTCAAAAAAATCATATTAACTTGCATCATAACTAC
>JAVQWQ010000158.1:0-5016 GCA_033578915.1 Chitinophagales bacterium
GCGCAAAAAAACTTGTTGACAAAAAAGAACCGGTAATCTGGGATATCTTGGAAAACATCCTAAAGGGTCATCCGGTACTGCTCAACAGAGCCCCCACACTCCATAGATTATCCATACAAGCCTTCTTGCCAAAACTGGTAGAAGGTAAGGCCATACAACTCCATCCGCTGGTGTGCACAGCATTTAACGCAGACTTTGATGGCGACCAAATGGCTGTGCATGTGCCTCTTAGCAATGCGGCAATTTTGGAATCGCAGTTGTTAATGTTGGCTTCCCACAATATTTTGAATCCTCAAAATGGCACTCCCATAACTTTGCCATCTCAAGATATGGTTCTTGGGCTTTATTATATGACAAAGCCTAAGCTGAGCACCGAAAACGAAAAAGTTAAAGGTGAGGGTTTAACATTCTATGGCATGGAAGAAGCCGTCATTGCATTCAACGAGGGAAAAGTTGATCTAAATGCAGTGGTGAAATGCAGGGTGATGATTAAGGAAAATAATGAGCTTAAACCTAAAATTGTTGAAACAACGCTCGGACGCATCATATTTAATCAAGTTGTTCCTGCAGGAGTTGGCTTTATCAACAAGCTGCTTGGCAAAAAAGAATTAAAGAACGTAATTGGCGAGATTCTCGCACAAACAGACATCCCGACTACGGCTCGCTTCCTTGATGAAATTAAACGACTTGGATTTTATTACTCATTTAAGGGTGGCCTCAGCTTTAATCTCGGTGATGTGCTGGTACCTGCAGAAAAAGAAAAACTCCTAGCTCAGGCTCAACAAAAAATTGATGAGATTACAGAAAGCTATCAAATGGGATTCATCACCGATAAAGAGCGTTTTAATCAGGTGGTGGATGTTTGGACTCACACAGATAATCAGCTTACTCTTAAGCTAATGAACCAAATTAGCAAAGACAAACAAGGCTTTAACAGCATATTTATGATGTTGGATTCCGGTGCGCGGGGTTCAAAACAGCAAATCAAGCAGCTTTCGGGTATGCGCGGCCTCATGGCCAAACCGCGAAAGGCCGGCGCTACCGGTTCAGAAGTTATTGAAAACCCAATCCTTGCAAATTTCAAAGAAGGATTGAGCGTATTAGAGTACTTTATCTCAACTCACGGAGCACGCAAGGGTCTATCAGATACCGCATTAAAAACAGCTGATGCAGGGTACCTTACCAGAAGACTCGTAGATGTGGCACAAGATGTTGTAATAACTGAGGAGGACTGCGGTACGCTTAGGGGTATAATTGTCAGCGCCGTTAAAAACGGAGATGAAATTATAGAATCGCTCGCAGACAGAATATTGGGGCGTTGCGCTTTATCCGATATTATTCATCCTGAAACTGACGAATTGATTGTGGCAGCTGGTGAACAAATCAATGAAGCTGAAGCTAAAGCCATTGAAGCTGCAGGCATTGAGTCGGTGGAAATTCGCTCTGTACTTACCTGCGAGACGCGCAAAGGAGTGTGCGTTAAGTGCTATGGTAGAAATCTTGCCACAAATCGCCTGGCAGAAGAAGGAGATGCCGTTGGAATCATAGCTGCCCAATCTATTGGAGAGCCGGGCACCCAGCTTACACTGCGTACCTTCCACGTTGGTGGTATTGCAAGTGTCGGTACGGCAGAATCTAAACTTGTAGCGAAATTTGATGGCATATTGCAACTGGATGGTGTCAGAATCATTTCGGCAACAGATGAAAATGGCGAAAAACAAAATATTGTAATAGGCAGAACCGGTGAGATGCGAATTGTTAAGCCGGATTCCGATAAAGTGCTTATCTCTGCACACGTTCCTTACGGTTCAATTATTTACTTTAAAGATGGACAGAAAGTATCCAAAGGAGATGTGATTTGCCAATGGGATCCATACAACAATGTAATCATCTCTGAAGTAAGCGGTAAAGTTCGTTTTGAAAACATTATAGAAAATGTTACTTACAGAGACGAGATAGACGAACAAACCGGCCACCGCGAGAAAGTAATTATTGAAACTAAAGACAAAACAAAAGCCCCAACCATTGTTGTTGAAAGCGGCAAGGAGTGGAAAAATTACAGCTTGCCGGTTGGCGCTCACCTCACAGTAGATAATGGTGAAACGCTTAGGCCAGGCCAGATCATTGCTAAGATTCCGCGCGTGATGGGTAAAGTGAAAGATATTACAGGAGGGTTACCCCGTGTTACCGAACTGTTTGAAGCGCGAAATCCTAGCAACCCAGCTACAGTGGCTGAAATTGATGGTGTTGTGCGTTTCGGAGGAACCAAGCGCGGCAACAGAGAAATCATCATTGAAAGCCGTGATGGAGAAACCGTAAAATACCTCGTTCCTCTCACTAAGCAAATTCTCGTTCAGGAGCAGGATTTTGTTCGCGCAGGAACACCTATTTCTGATGGTGCCATTACTCCGACAGATATTCTTAATATCAAAGGACCGTTTGCCGTTCAGGAATACTTAGTCAATGAAATACAAGAAGTTTATCGCCTGCAAGGCATAAGAATCAACGACAAGCACATTGAAGTGATTGTACGCCAAATGATGAGTAAAATGATTATCGAAGATGCAGGAGATACAAAATTCCTAGAAGGCGAAAGTGTAGAAAAATTTGAGTTGTTGGATGTCAACGACCAACTGTTTGACAAGAAAGTTGTAACAGATGCGGGCGATTCCACCAATCTCAAGCCTGGACAAATTGTCACCTTACGCAGAATTCGCGAGGAAAATTCTATGTTGAAGCGCAACGATAAAAAGCTGGTCGAATACAGAGATGCTATACCTGCCACCGCAACGCCTCAACTTCAAGGTATAACAAGGGCCTCTTTAAGTACCGGTTCGTGGATTTCCGCTGCTTCCTTCCAGGAGACTACTAAAGTTTTGAGTTCGGCCTCTATTGCGGCACGACAAGACAATCTGGAAGGATTAAAAGAAAACGTGATTGTTGGTCATCGCATACCTGCCGGCACTGGCTTGAGAAAATTCAATCGCTTGTTTGTAGCTTCAAAAGAAGAAATGGAACGCCTGGAACAGAAAACTCAACTTACTACCCAAGAAAGTACTGGAGTTGAATTGATAGGTTAAAGTACTATCACGGATTAAGGCCGGCACGACCGGCCTTAATCATTATATAGCTTAATCACCTATGAGAAAACTATTTTTTATTGCTGCTGCAGTTGTTATTTCTATTATTTCTATATCATTTTACGGTTGCAAATGGGGAAATAAGGCTAATGAGAAAAATTCAATACGTGTTGCAAAGGGCGGAGTTAAGTATGGAGGTGTCTTTAGGGTAAACGAAACCGAATATTTTCGTTCGTTGTTCCCTCACAACATTACCGAAGTAGTTGGCCATCGCATAGCCGCTCAAATTTACGAGGGCCTGGTGTCGTTGAATCAAAAAGATTTATCTATTGAGCCCGCTTTGGCAGAAAGCTGGCAGGTTAATGATAGTGCTACTCGCTTCACATTTAAAATTCGAAAGGGAGTTTTCTTTCACAATCATGAATTATTAAATAACAACAGAAAAGAAATAACGGCTTGGGATATAGCTTACTGCCTCGAAAAATTATGTATCAAATCAGTTAATAATCAAGGTTTTTGGGTCTTTTCTGGAATTGTTCAAGGTGCAGATACGTATTACGTAAACCCTTCTTCAGATAATCGCAAAAATTTAGGAATCAAGGCTTTAAACGATTCTACTTTAGAAATAACTTTAAGCAAGCCCTTTGCCGGGTTTCTTTACCGGTTGGCAATGCCGTTTTGTGCGGTCTTTCCCAAAGAAATGGTTGATAATAATCCTGCAAATTCTATCCAGGGCGTGGCAATAGGAACAGGACCATTTATGCTAAAGAAAGTAGTTCCAGATGATGCTGTTTATTTGGTGCGAAACCCCGACTACTGGAAAAAAGATTCTTTCGGAAATGCGCTGCCATATTTGGATGGAATTAAAATATCTTTTATTAAAGAAGAGAAAACAGAAATGTTGGATTTCAGGCAGGGTAACCTGGAAATGAAATACAGGTTGCCTATGGATGCCGTTGATGAGATCATAGACCGCAACGGAAATCTGAAAGAAGCCTATAAGAAATTTCAGCTTCAGACAGCAACAGAACTAAGCCTAAGTTATTATGGTTTTTTACATACGCATCCTCTTTTTTCTAATGTACATGTGCGAAGAGCTTTTTGTTATGCCGTAGATCGCCAAAAACTTGTTGATTACACACTAAAGGGAGAGGCTCTGCCGGCTATTTACGGGATTGTACCTCCCGGAATGGCAGGATATCAAAATTCACGTATCCAAGGTTTTAAGTATAATCCGGTAAAGGCACAAGAAGAATTGAAAAAAGCGGGTTTTGAAAACGGTAAAGGTTTTCCGGCAATAACCTTACAAATAAATAGCGGTGGTGGCAGGAACGAAAAAGTTGCTGAAGCAGTTACCGCCATGCTAAAAGAAAATCTCAACATCCGCGTAGAAATTACTCAACTTCCGTTTGCGCAGCACCTCGAGAATTATGAGTCCGGAAAGGTTGCCTTTTGGCGTGCGGGATGGGTGGCAGACTATCCTGATCCTGAAAACTTTCTTTCGCTTTGCTATGGAAAATATGTGCCTGCCAACCCGAATGAAAGAGCTTATTTAAACGCCTTCCGATACCAAAATCCTGAGTTTGATAAATGGTTTGAGGAAGCAAGAATAGTTACGGATATTAATGAGCGCAATCGCTTATATGAAAAACTTGATCAACTGGTTATAGATGATGCAGTATTGTTACCGCTCTTTTATACCATTAATAGAAGAATGCTACAGCCCTATGTAAAAAATTTTCCGATTAATGGTATGGAATACCGAAACTTTTCAGAAGTATGGTTGGATAAATAAATTATCGATGGCATGCCGGAACAAAAGCTACTTGAGAAATACGCAGAATTATTGATACATTATTGTCTTGAGGTAAAAGAGGGTGACAAAGTTTTTGTCTCCTCTACCTATCTCGCAGAACCGCTTTTACGGTTTGTCGAT
>JAVQWQ010000159.1:0-4689 GCA_033578915.1 Chitinophagales bacterium
GCTAGGGGGTAGGCTGTCGCTTCCGCCGCGCCCGCGCGGCCCGGTCGCCGTTGCTGTCTACGCGCTGGGGGGCCGCGGCCGCTCCCTTCGCTCGCGCCCTCCGCATCCCTCACCCATCTCCCATAATACAAGGAAAATTTACATTTAAGAGTTACTTCAGCCCGTTTTCATAAAAACATCAACGACACATCGTCTCTCCCGATAAAAGAATCTCTTTTAAGTCCGGACTCAAGTAGGGAATACCAAGATTGAGGCCTCTTAATATCAAAACAATACTAAACACAGAAACCAAATAAGGAAGCATCTTAAACAAGCGCGCGCGTAAGCCAGCGCTTATATATGTGCCGGTGAAATATAGCGCAAGCATAAGCGGCATCGTACCCAACCCAAACAACATCATAAATAAAATAGAATACAACATGTTGAAACTGACCAATGCGCCTGCTACTGCTACATAAACCAGCCCACAGGGCAGCCAGCCGTTCACAAAACCTATCATAAAAAAAGATGATAAGTCTCTGCGAGAAAAGAAAACCGCCATGTTTTGCCTGGCCAATTTCCATATAGGATTATTTCCCAATTTCCTTTCCACTTCGTTTTTAAAGCGCTGTGGCATAATCGCAAAACACAACAACAACACACCAAGAATTACTGACAAATATTGCTGTACTCCGGCTAACCTAATCCCCAGGCCCAGCCATCCTATTGCCCAACCGATCAAACCATAAGAAGTTATTCTTCCCAAGTGATATGCCAAAACAGCTAAAATTTTTTTATCTCGCGTCAAGCCTCCTACAGGTAAAGCCATCGAAATAGGCCCGCACATGCCTGCGCAATGAAAGCTGCCCATTAAACCAAGGATAAAAGCGCCGGCACTGTAAAGCATATTATTGAATATTTATTACTGCTTCATTGTAATACTCGGTTTGCCCGCTTTGCCACTCTATCTGCATATGGTAAATTCCAGAAGTTAGCCTACCGGCATCCATAAAACACAAACCATTATCATCAGCAGTGCATGAAATCGTAAAATCCAACGCGCTGTTGTTGGGCTTATAAAAAAGAATTTTTGCAGACGGCCTTCCGCTTAATTCCTTCGGAAATATGAGTTTAACCTGTTTGCCCTCTATTTCCCATTTCAAGGGTTCTTTGAGCTTCCTGGTATTTTCTATTCTGTTTATTCTTTCCTGATATTTTAATTCTTCTTCGTAATAATTTGGAGTTACTAATTCAGTTTTATGGCGCGTAGAAAGGAATACCATAAACAAAATACTTAAAGCAAAAGCCGAGTAAGCTATCGCTATTCCCCATCCCCAATGTATTCTTTTTACCATAACAACTTATTTATTTAAAGAGAAGGTGCAAGAAAATTAGTCTTCACAACGTCAATTTTCCTCCCGTTTGCAAATACTGCAATTTTTATTTTACTGTTTCTTTTTGTAATGCGTTCTTTAGGCAAATAGATAAAAAAGACCCCGTTGCCGATTCCCTCCGCCGGTACAGTGATATTACTGCCTACCATCTTGATTGCGCCGGCAACCTTAGGTTCTTCCAGAGCAAGAGAAACAGGCATTGTTTTTCGTGTTTTGTTTACCAGGGTTATGTTATAGAGATTGCTAATTTGGTTGTTAGGTTGTTGCTGATACAAGAGACCCTGTGCACGCATCACATTCACCTGAACATCTTTTCTGCTCAAAAGCAATCCTGCTAATACACAAATCAGAAGCACTAAAACAACGCTGTAAGCAATCATGCGAGGAGTAAACCTCGTTTTTTCTCCCTGTGCAATATTTTTCTCCGAGGCATATTTAATAAGGCCGGTCGGGCGATTAAACTTTTTCATAATTGCATCACATGCATCAATACAAGCCGTACAATTAATACATTCTAATTGTGTGCCATTTCTGATATCAATTCCGGTAGGACAAACCTTAACACATTCCAAACAATCCACACAATCGCCCACTTTCTCACTTTCCTCTCTATGTCTTTTGAATCTGGAGCGCGGCTCGCCTCTACGATAGTCATAGGCCACAACTATTGAATTGGGGTCTAACATTACCCCCTGTAGCCGCCCATAAGGACAGACAATGATGCATGCCTGCTCTCTGAACCACCAATACACAAAAAAGAAGACTCCCGAGAAAAAAACTAAAGGAATAAAAACTGATAAATGCGCTGCTATGCCTTCTCTTATATAAAGCATCACTTGATCCATCCCAATAAGGTAGGAAAGAAAATAATTGGCTATAATGAAAGAAAGAGAGTAAAAAGCAATAAACTTTGCTCCTCTCTTAAGTATCTTTTCTTTATTCCATGGAGCACGTGCTAAGGCTTTTTGTTTATCAGCATCTCCTTCTATCCAGTACTCAATTTTTCTGAACACCATCTCCATGAAGATGGTCTGTGGGCAAACCCACCCGCAAAATATCCTGCCAAATACTACAGTAAATAAAACAATAAACACAATAAATGTAAGCATTCCAAAAACGAAGATGAAGAAGTCTTGCGGCCAAAAAATCTTTCCAAACAGGATAAATTTTCTTTCTAAAACATTGAAAAGAAACAGCGGCTCGCCTTCTACTTTTATCCAAGGAAGCGTAAAAAAAACAACCAGATAAAGAATACTTAATGCCGTGCGGGCGTTATAAAACTTACCGGATGGCCTTTTGGGAAATATCCAGTTTCTTTTACCATCATGTGTTATAGTACCTACACTATCGCGAAAAGATTCTTTTAACTCGGCCATACAACGCCTGATTTAGTTTGATGCTGTAACAGAACTATCCGATTTTACAGCATTGTCATTACTTTCCTGATATAATTGCCCTTCTGGCGCTTTTGCGTTAGGAGGGTTGGTACCGCGCAGTGTTTTCACATAACTGACTACGTTGCGTATATCAACTGGTGATAATTCAGCTTGCCAACTTTTCATCCCTTTGGCCACAACTCCGTATTTGACTGTTTTAAAAATATCTTTCAATGATCCTCCGTGAATCCAATAATCATCTGTCAAATTCGGGCCCGCATTTCCCTCCCCCATCTTACCGTGACAAGTAGCACAATTACTTTCATAAATAGACTTGCCTTCTTTAATGCCGGAAGCATCGGCAAGGGTAACAGTATTCTCATCCACATTCATCGCCACTTTTTTCAGATAGGCTTCTACTTCAGCTTTCCCCTTTTCGACAGAAGCAATGTATTCATCTTCGCTTGATGGACCTCCAAACAAATGATAGTATCCCAAATAAATAATGCTCCAAATGATTGTTATGTAAAAGCCATATTTCCACCATGGAGGAAGATTGTTATCAAGCTCTCTTATTCCATCATATTCATGATCAAACAAGATATCTTTCTCCTTTTCAACAGCCACTGAAGCATTGAATTTATCAAGGAGATTAGGAATCTCTAAGCTTATAACTTTTTTGGCACGTTCTTTCTTTTCCCCTGCCAGAACCTCTACAAATCTCCATATTTTGCTGACAAGAATAATTACAACTACAAATTCAGCAATAAGTACAATTGAAGCTAACAAAATATTTATGTCGCCCCAGGAGGAGCTGTTAGATGCAACAGTTGGAGAGACTTCCTGAGAAAAAGTAGAAAGGGTAGATAACAACAAAATAATGGTAGCAGTCTCTTTAGCTTTCTTAATGCTAAGTTTTGCCAAAGCCACCAAAACATTACCAAGCGCAGCAATTGCAATTAATAAAACAGCCATGGCAGAAATGATTAACCACCATATCATACTTCCGGTACTTTTAGTTGCAGTGGCTGCCGCGTTTGAATCTTGTGCTATCACAACATAAGATATAAGAACAAAAATGATTGGCAGAAGCTTTCTTATCATAGGAGTTGATTTAAATGATTTATAAAATTTACTTAGTTATCTAGCGGAATTTTCTCTAGCTCACTGATATATTTTTTATCTGCCCGAAAAGCAAACCACATCATTGCAACAAAGACAAGGACAAATATCACCAGCGCTATATCAGGGAATATGTCTATTCCAGTTATTCCGGCTGCATATTTTTTTATGAATGAAAACATAACTATATGTATTTTATGGTTAATCTATTTTGCTTGAGTAATCCCGGAAGGCACGGTAAAGGTTGACTCACCTTTTATATCTTTTCCCAACCGTTGCAAATACGCTATCATAGCAATGATTTCTTTCTTTTCAGAAGTGATAATACCATTTCTCTTAAGGTCAGCCTGAATCTCTCTTGCCTGACGCAACAACTCAGATTCGGCTACAGCCTCATATCCTTCCGGATAAGGCACGCCTAATTTTCTCATCACGGCTATTTTCTTCTTCGTAGTGGAGATGTCGAGATCCTTGTCGAGCAGATGCGGATAAGCAGGCATAATTGATTTATCGGCAACAGAACGTGGATTATCCATGTGGTTGTAATGCCAACTGTTTGGGAGGTTGCGAGTGCCTACACGCGCAAGATCAGGGCCTGTACGTTTAGAACCCCATTGAAACGGATGATCATAAACAAATTCACCGGCTTTGGAATAATCGCCATATCGCGCTACCTCTTCGCGAAATGGACGAACCATCTGAGAATGACATACGTAGCAACCTTCTCTTATATACAAGTCTCTACCTTGTAATTCAAGAGGAGTATATGGTTTTACACTTGCAATTGTTGGAACGTTAGATTGTATCAGGAAGGTTGG
>JAVQWQ010000159.1:4699-4933 GCA_033578915.1 Chitinophagales bacterium
AAGGATAAAAGATAAAACAAGCATTTGAACCGGTCTCCTTTCAATCCACCGATGCCAGTATTCATTTCCATGAGCATGGTAAGCTGAAGATAACGGAGGAGCCTCTGCTGCCTCTTCGCTTTGAAACGAGCCCTGCTGAATAGTTTTTACAAGATTGTAAACTCCAATTACAGCACCAACCAAATAAAGAGTTCCTCCTAATGCCCTTACATAATACATAGGTAAAATGGCTGT
>JAVQWQ010000160.1:0-4928 GCA_033578915.1 Chitinophagales bacterium
CAAACAAAACCAGAGAGAAGGACGTAGCTCTTGCAGTTGCATTACTTTTAGGAAAAAAAATCAAGGAATCTTTTCCTGATGTAAAAGTTATTTATACACGCACGGGAGATGTTTTTGTTCCGTTGATAGAGCGGGCCAACATAGCCAACAGAAGCAAGGCAGACTTGTTTATATCTATTCATTGCAATGCTTCGACCAACCGCAGCGCAATAGGAAGCAGTACCTATGTATTAGGTTTGCATAAAACCGAAGAAAACCTTGAGGTCGCAAAACGCGAAAACGCAGTGATTGAATTAGAAGAAGATGTAGATAAAAACTACGATTTTAATCCTAATAGCCCGGAGGGGCATATTATTATGAGCATGAAGCAAAACGCTTATCTGGAGCAAAGCATAGATATTGCAGCCCGAATAGAGCAGGAACTTACGGGTAAAAAAAATGACCACATCAGCAGAGGGGTTAAGCAGGCAGGTTTCTTTGTATTGTTCAAAACGTCAATGCCTGCTTTATTAGCAGAAATAGGCTTTATCTCCAACCCTAACGAAGAAATGTATCTGGCAAGCAAAGAGGGACAGGATGAAATTGCTGAAGGTATTTTTAGAGCTTTTTCCGGGTACAAAAATTCTATCGAAAAAAACTCAAAATTTTCAGTATATAATGATACAGGGAAACCGTCTGTTAGCCCAAAAACTGCTGAAGCTAATGCAGAAGAGTCGTTGGTAGAAATTTAGAATATGCCACCAAAATATGTAGCAGAAAGTTCAGTCTCAACCTCGCAAATTCAAAGCCAAAAGAATCAAGAAAAAGCAGCTCTTAAAGAAGATGCGAATAGCGCGATAATTAACCAGACTAAACAAGCTCAAAATCCGCCAAATATTTCTACAGCTTATAATGAAACACCGTCTCCAGATAAAGCAAAAACACTACCCATTTCGAATAATAAACCTTTCAAGGAAAATAATAAAATAACTGACGCCAGCAGCAGCGATTATATGTTCTATCTTCAGATAGTTGCCACATTAAAACCGCCTAAAGATTACGAAAAAATTAAAAATACCTTTGGGAATATTCGAACTGAAACGCTGCCTAACGGTTATACCAGATACATGGTAGGGCATTTCTCTACTTATCAGGAGGCTGAAAAGCTTATTCCTAAAGCAAAGGCATTTGGTTTTCACGATGCTTTTGTAGTAGCATACAAAAACGGGGTGAGATTAGAAAAACCTGAAACAGACAAACTAAAAACTAAATAATACCAAAACAACACTTAACTATTTAAAATTAATGCACATTTGTTGTGGTTAAAAAATATCATCATTGAAACTGTTTACATTAAAAAATAAATTGAAAAAAATAAGAAATCTCATCGCTGCTGTGGCAGGGGGAGGGGCAGCGCTGCTCTTGGCAATTTTTTTGCTTTCGTCTTCACATAACGTTTCGTACTTCGAGATCAATAAAAATCTAGACATATTCGGAACGCTGTATAAAGAGCTGAATACCCTGTATGTGGACACACTTAATCATGAAATGTTAATTAGGGCTGGCATAGACAGTATGCTTGAACAGATTGACCCTTATACTAGTTTTATTGCAGAGGAAGATGCCGAAGATTACCGGTTGCAAACCACCGGTAAGTATGCAGGTATTGGAGCGCTTATTTCTACACGCGGTGAATATGTGATAATCTCAGAGCCCTACGAAGGTTTTCCGGCGGCCAAAGCCGGGTTGCGAGCAGGTGACAAAATTCTTGAAGTAGATGGAAAAAGTGTTCGAAATTTAAAAACTGACGAAGTCAGCCGCTTGCTCAAGGGAAGGCCGGGAAGCGAAGTTACCGTAAAGATAAAAAGGCTGGGAGCAGATGGAAAAGAAAGTGAAATGCTTTTCAAGCTAATTAGAGAGGAAATCAAAATTAAAAATGTTTCTTATTATGGTTTTGTAGCTGAAGGTATTGGCTACATCAGATTGTCAAACTTTACCATGCGTGCTGGCCAGGAAGTGCGCAATGCCCTGCTCGCACTGGAAAACGGAAAGAAACTTAAAGGCCTTGTACTGGATGTTCGGAGTAATCCGGGCGGCCTGCTCGATGAAGCTATAAACACGGCTTCTGTGTTTGTAGATAGAAATACTGAGATAGTAAGCGTGCGGGGACGGCTTAAAGAAGATACCTACACCCGCAGGACTGCTAACGATCCGGTAGATACTCGTTTGCCTATGGTTGTATTAACAGACGCTAATTCAGCCTCTGCCGCAGAAATTGTAGCGGGTGCTTTACAGGATTTAGACAGAGCTGTGGTTGTAGGCCAGAGAACCTTTGGCAAAGGATTGGTACAAACTACAAAACCGCTTCCCTATAATACTCGCATCAAAATAACTACCGCCAAATATTACATTCCCAGCGGGCGCTGCATTCAGGCTATCAATTACGCAGAGCGCGACAGCAACGGACGAGTAACCAAAATACCCGATTCGCTGAGAACCCCCTTTAAAACACGCTCCGGCAGAATTGTTTATGATGGGGCAGGCATTGAGCCCGATATCAAAACTGAGCCTGATAAAGTGCACCAGATAGCTATAACACTTTTTACCCGAAATTATTTCTTCGACTACGCAACCGAATTCAGGGCTGTAAATAACAATATACCTCCGGCAAAAAACTTTTCGCTCTCGGATGCAGAATACGATAAGTTTGTAAAATGGCTCTCAGGGAAAGACTATAACTACACTACTGAAAGCGAGAAAATATTAGAAAGCTTCAAAGCAGCCTCGCGCAAAGAAAATTATTTTGAAACCATTAAGAATGACCTGGATTCGCTACAGATTAGAATAATGTACGATAAAAAACAAGACCTTGTCAAGCAAAAGGAACAGATAAAAATGTTTTTAGAAGAGGAAATTGCCTCTCGCTATTATTTGAATACGGGCCGTATAGAGGTGCAGTGTCGTTACGATAATGATTTGAAAACCGCTGTTGAGCTTTTAAGTGATCCGGAAAGGATTAAATCTATTCTTCAGAAAAAATAATCATTTGCATGAATTTGATGAAGCGATTGTTTTTAATATTTCTTGTGGCTCCAGTGCTGATGTTGCTCTTCTCTTTTGGAAGCAGATATTTTACGATCAGTAAAAATCTTGACATCATGGCTGCGGTGTTCAGAGAAGTTAATCTGTCTTATGTAGATGAAACTGACCCGAGTAAACTCATGCGCAGCTTCATTGAAGGCATGCTGAAAAATCTTGACCCCTACACGAATTTCTTCAGCCAGAGCCAGATTGAGTTAGCCCGAATGGAGCAGACCGGCAAATTTGGGGGTATAGGTATTAAAGTGGATATGGTTGAAGATGGAGCCGTGATAACCATGGTGGAGAAAGGCCTTCCGGCTTACGAAAACCAATTAAAAGCCGGAGATAAAATCATGGAGATTGACGGCTCAAAAACAGCGGGAAAGACTAAAGAAGATGTGGAGCGTTTTCTTCGTGGCCAGCCCAACTCAGTAGTCACATTAAAAGTTGCTCAACTGATAGGTGAAAATAAATTTCAAACCAAAGAAATATCGCTTACACGTGTAGAGACTCAGGAAACAAGTGTTCCTTATTTTGGCATGCTGAATGAAAATACCGGAGTAATCCGCTTGAAAATTTTCAATGAAAATGCCGGCAACGATGTGCGCAAAGCATTTGATAGCCTAAGAAGAGCTAACCCTTCTATGAAATATCTTGTACTTGATCTGCGTGGCAATCCGGGAGGGTTATTGCAGGAGGCAGTGAAAATCGTGAATTTGTTTATCGATAGAAATAAACTCGTAGTATTCACTAAGGGGAAAGTTGCCGAATGGAACACTGAGTTCAAAACAACTGATGAACCGGTGGATACTAAGATTCCTCTTGCTATTATAACGGACAATATGAGCGCTTCTGCTTCAGAAATCGTTGCAGGATGTATGCAGGATTATGACAGAGGCGTAATCATAGGCCAGAAAACCTATGGAAAAGGTTTAGTTCAAATCACAAAAAACCTGAGCTACAATTCAGTATTGAAGGTAACTACGGCCAAGTATTACATTCCCAGCGGCCGCTGCATACAGGCTATTAATTACGCTGAGCGCAACCCTGATGGCAGTGTGAGCAAAATACCTGATTCTTTAAAAAAAGCCTTCAAAACTAAAGCTGGCAGGGTGGTTTTTGATGGCGGAGGAATTGACCCGGATATACCGATTCCCAAGAAAGAACTCAGTAAAATTGCAAAAAAGCTGGTTGAAAAGCGACTCATATTTGACTTTGCATCGCTTTATGCCTTGAAGCATAAATCCATTCCTTCTCCTGAAGAATTTAAGCTATCGGATAATGACTTTAATGAGTTTCTTCGTTTTATAGAAAACAAAGATTACTCTTACACTACAGAAAGCGAAAACTTGCTCGAGCAACTAAGGGAGGCTGCGGAAGACGAAAAATATTTTGCTGCTATTCGCAAGACATATGAAAACCTTAAAGTTAAGCTTAAGCACGACAAGCAACAGGATGTAATAAAAGCAAAGAAGGAAATCGTATCTCTTCTGGAGGCAGAGATTGTTGGCAGGTATTATTCACTATCGGGATACGAACACCGCCTGATGCTTGATGATGAGCGTATTGCAAAAGCTATCGAAGTGCTGAATAATGCTTCTTATTACAACGAAATTCTTTCTGCGGGCAGGTGACATAAAACCTCAGTAAGATTGCTGAAATCAACTTTATTTGTTAGCAAGCAAAATGTTTTTTTAAGTAAGTGAAGTTTTGTGTTGATTAATTAACTTCTGCAATAATTTTTTTCTGAATGTTATCCCAAAGTTTAAAAATTATTTAGGTAGTTGTTAATGTTTAGAAAAGGTAGTATCCCAAAAAGTGTGTATGAAGTGTAGTTGTTTTTTTACAAACATAGTACTTTTTTATTT
>JAVQWQ010000161.1:0-4895 GCA_033578915.1 Chitinophagales bacterium
AATGTCAGCACATCTGACACCATTTTCTGAACAGATACAGTTATTTGTATAAATATTGTGCCACCTCCGGACTGGAATGGTTCTGATACATTCAATGTAGTAGTTTGTGATAACACCAAATTATGTGATACTGTAACTGTCATCGTCAGAGTATTACCAGTGAGCGATGGAATTATTGCTGTTGAAGATAATGTTACCTATCGCCACGGATTTACATTGGTAATTAATCAAACAGCCAATGATATTGACGAAGATGGAACCGGCTTTTCTACAACGACTGTTTTCGATGATGGATCTCCAAATGGAGTTTTCACTCTTCTAGGCAATGGAAATATTCAATACACTCCGAACAACAACTTTGCAGGCATAGATTCTTTTTATTATGTGATATGCCAACCTCCAAATGTAACTCCTCGGATTTGTGATACCGGACTTATAGTAGTTGTAGTGCCCGTCAAAGCTAATAATGATGAAGCCATGACAGACAACGAAAAACCGGTAACCATAGAAACACGGCCTAATGATGCTGCAGTAGCAGGCGCTTATGTTTCTATTTGCGGCAATCCCAAAAACGGAAGGGTAGAAATAATCGACACCCTCGCCGGTACGATTCGATATATACCTAATGTCGGCTTTTCAGGTGCAGATTCTTTTTGTTACAGACTGTGCGGAGTGATTAATGCTAATGTGTTCTGCAGCGATGCAACCGTGAAAATAAACGTTTCACCACCACCCCCTTTAGAAATACCGGAGGGAATTTCTCCTAACAACGATGGAATTAATGACAAATTTGTAATCAAAAACATTGAACGCTTCCCGAAATCTGAACTTCTGGTATTTAACCGATGGGGAGATATTGTCTGGAGGAGTCCCGGTGAAGGTTATAAAAACGACTTTGACGGTACTTGGGAACAAAACAATCAACCTTTGCCCGATGCTACTTACTACTACGTGTTAAAATTAAATGATGGTAAAAGTAAAGATATTGCAGGTTTTCTAGTTATTCATCGTTAAACAGCTCTTTCAAATTATAATTCTCAAGCATGAAAAAAATATTTCTTATATCGAACTTGCTTATCTGCGTAGTCCTGCTTGCGCAGCAAGAGCCAGAATATACAATGTATCGTTTCAACGGCCTTTTTCTTAATCCTGCCTATGCAGGCAGCAGAGAAGTTATCAGTACCATGGCAATTTATCGCCATCAATGGGTGAATATTCCAAAAGCGCCCCGCTCCGCTTCCGTTGCTATTCATTCCCCTCTGAGGAATAATAACATAGCGCTCGGTTGCTTTATACACACGACCGGTTAGGTGTTTCCAATACCAATAACTTGATGTTGGATTTCGCCTATCGGATTCCCCTCGGCAGGCTTAAAAAAGTAAAATTATCTTTTGGTATCGGTGCAGGTTTTACAAATTATAATAGTAATCTTTCTGATGTGCGCACTACCGACCCGAACGACCCTTCCTTTGTAGGAAATAATCTGAGCCTTTGGCTTCCTAATGTGGCAGCGGGCATTTATGCTTACAGCGATAAATTTTTCGTGGGATTTGCAGTACCCAATTTGCTTCAGAGCGCTTTGAGAAAAGATTTTTCTATTTACGAGACTGCTACCTCTGCAGCGAGGCGATATACCCACATTAATGCAACAGCCGGCTACGTATTTAATTTAGGAAGAAAAGTCAAGTTCATGCCGAGCATACTTATGAAATATGTCCCCAAATATGCTCCTATTGATTTCGATTTCAACGTTGCCTTTGTTTTTATTGACAGAATCTGGCTTGGGGCCGGTTATCGCTTGCAAGACTCTTATAGTTTTATGGGAGCAGTAAACATCACTCCACAATTACGCGTTGGGTATGCCTATGATCTTACCGTTTCTAAGCTTGCGCCGTACACTGCAGGAACACATGAAATTATGCTTGGATATGATTTCGATTTTCAGGGAAGGCGTTTTGTAAACCCTCGTTCTGTTAGATATTTCTGAATATAAATTATCATTTACATAAACTATGATAAAAAAAATCATCATACCTATTTTTCTGATACTTATTTCAGGTAGCTTAGATATAGCTGCTCAGAACAAGACTCAAAAAATAAACCGTAAAAAAGAAAAAAAAGAAAGCGCTACGGCAGCTGCTCCCGGAAGCACTCCTTTAGTTTCCGGAAATGACGACCCGGCGGTCATCAGAGGCGACAGGCTCTTTAAAAAATTTGCCTTTCCCGCTGCAATCGAAGAGTACAAAGACGCTATTAGAAGAAATGAAAATAATATTGAGGCGAAGGAAAAGCTGGCGCGTACCTATATCATATTAAATGATTATGCCAGTGCAGAACCCATACTCGAGTCGCTGACCAAAGTGCCGAACCCAAAATCAAATTACAAGCTGCTTTATGGTATGGCGCTGCGCGCCAATAAAAAATATAAAGAAGCCGATGCTGCTTTTAATGATTATGCGATTATGAACCCCGCAGATCCACGAGCAGCAGAGTTGGCGAACAGCTACAATGCCGTCCAGGAATTATTAAAAGACAACGGAACACACATCATAGAAACATTGGGCGCAGAAAACAGCGATGCTTCCGATTTTGGAGTATCATTTTACAGAGACAACTCGATTATTTTTTCAAGCAATCGTGGGCAGTCGGCTTACATAGGAAGAACAGATCGATGGACAGAAAGAAAGTTTTACGATTTATATGTTTCAAATGGCGGAAAAGTATCTCTGCTTGCTGAGTCAGGAGTAATCAACAAAAAATATCACGAAGGGCCTGCCACTTTTTCTAAAGGTTTCGGAGAAATGATTTTTACAAGAAGCAACTACTTAAAAAAAGTTGGAAGAAGTAAAGAAGGGATAGTTAAGCTAAAGCTGTTTTCATCTAAGTACGACTCAATTAAACGCAAGTACTCTAAACCTGTAGAGCTCCCATTCAATAGCAGTGAGTATTCTGTTGCGCACCCTTCACTTTCGCCGGATGGAACACGTCTCTTTTTTATTAGCGATATGCCCGGCGGCTATGGAGAAACAGATATTTATGTAAGTTTAAAAGAGGCCAACGGATGGGGGCCTCCTATAAACTTAGGGCCTAAAATAAATACCCCGGGAAGAGAAATGTTTCCTTTCATCACTGCTGACGGAACCTTATTCTTCGCTTCAGATTCAAGAATTGGCCTGGGCGGCCTGGATATTTACTCCTCATCTTATGCTAATGGCGAATGGGGTAAGGTAATTAATCTTGGAGCCCCAATAAACAGTGAGGCTGATGATTTTAATTATGTTTTAGATGAAACAGGTAAAAACGGATATTTTACTTCTAACCGCAGCGGCGGCCGGGGAGACGATGACATTTATAAATTTCAACGCAAGGGTGTAAAGGTTTGCGGTACAGTTGTTGATGCTGAAACAAATCTGCCGATAAAAGATGCAACTGTAGTAATGTTGTTAGCAGAAAAAGTTCAGTCAACTAAGAGTACAGACGATAAAGGTAATGTTTGTTTTACCGCTGACCCCGGAAAAGAATACAAGTTTGAAGCCATAAAAAACGGTTACGACAAAAACACCGCGGTTGTCAAGGTTGCTTTAAGCAATCCTAATTTCATTATACCACTCAGTTTATCAAAAGAAAAGCCTGTTGAAGCGATTGGTGATAATACAGCCAAATGGCCTGAAATTGATCCTTTAAAAGGAGTAACTCTATTAATTTGTTCAAAAGAAAAAGGGAAGGGTAATCTTGAAGGCGCAACCATAGAAGTTCAATACAAAGTTTCAGGTGCAAGAAAAACCTGCGTTACAGGCCCTGATTGTAAATGCCGTTTTGTTGTAGCTCCTAAAGATGAATATTTTATTTCTGTCTCAAAAGATGGATACACTACTGCCACCCGCACAGTTAATACATATACCGACAAGCCTGGAACTACGCGCCTTATCGAAATGACATTGGAAAAACTACGCGAGGGTTTAACAGTACGGCTTGAAAATATCTATTACGACCTGGATAAGTGGAATATACGCCCGGACGCGGCTAAGGAATTGGATAATCTGGCCGATCTTCTCAGAAAGTATCCCAAAATGGAAATAGAGCTAAGCTCGCATACCGATAGCCGTGCAAGCGACCAATATAATCTTATTCTTTCTGCCAAGCGGGCTAAAGCTTGTGTGGACTACCTACAGTCTAAAGGTATAGATATCCGAAGAATACTTGCTGCCGGCTATGGCGAAACTCGTTTGACCAACAAGTGCGCCAACGGTGTGAAGTGCACAGAAGAACAACATCAGCAAAACCGCAGAACGGAATTCAAAATTCTCAGGATGGAATAGCTTATTGTTTTAGTGCAATCAACATCTTGCAAATACATTAGTTAAATGTTGTTTTTTGCACCTGTTAAATTTTTTCGATGTTAAAAGCCTTGCTTCTTGTAGGTGTCGGCAGCATGATAGGTGGTTGTATGCGTTATTTAATAGCGTTTTTTCTTACGCGATATTTTCCGGTTGCTTTTCCGGTAGGAACCTTTACTGTAAACATGTTGGGATGTCTTTTGATTGGTATAGTCTATGGGTGGTCTCATCGCTACAATTGGATAAACGAAGACATCAAAATTTTTCTCACCACCGGCATCTGCGGAGGCTTTACCACTTTCTCTGCCTTAGCATT
The DNA here is from genome assembly GCA_033578915.1 of Chitinophagales bacterium. GTDB lineage: Bacteria > Bacteroidota > Bacteroidia > Chitinophagales > LD1 > UBA7692. Next base: position 4,654 of record JAVQWQ010000161.1, read on the forward strand.
TGAAGGGGTTGCTTTATTCAAGAACGGATACACGTTAACGCCTGTTGCTTACTTGGTTATGAGTCTTCTAGGCGGTCTCCTCTTAGTAGTGGCAGGAATCAAAATAGCGCAATAAAAAATCCTTCACCCTTTTCAGAGCGAAGGACTTTTATCACCCAAGCCAAAAGCAAACCTTTCTATTCAAAATCTATAGATTTTGATTTTTTTCTTTCCTTTTCAATAAGCTGAAGCCTTTGATAAAT
>JAVQWQ010000162.1:0-4827 GCA_033578915.1 Chitinophagales bacterium
CGCTATCGTTTTTACCCTTATGCTTACCTCAAAAGGAGTTGCCGGGGTCCCCAGGGCATCACTTGTTATTCTGCTTGGCACGCTTGCTTCATTTAATCTGCCATTAGAGCCGGTATTTATAATTTTAGGTATTGATGAGTTGATGGACATGGCTCGAACGGCTGTAAATGTTATTGGCAATTGCCTCGCGACTGTTATCATTGCCAAATGGGAAGGTGAATTTGAACAAAATCTCCCGATATGAATAAGTTGAACCTCAGTGAACGTGATGCCCGCGTATTATGGCATCCCTATACCCAAATGAAAATTTACCCTAAATCAATAGCAATTGTTGAGGCTAAAGGGTGTTATCTATATGATGAAGAAGGAAAAAAATACTTAGATGCTATCTCCAGTTGGTGGGTGAATATTCACGGACATTGCCATCCACATATTACAGAGGCAATAAGTAAACAAGTTGCTTCACTGGAACAGGTCATCTTTGCAGGTTTTACTCATCAGCCTGCAGTTAGTTTAGCGGAGAAACTCCTGCCTTTACTCCCCGCAAGGCACCAAAGGTTATTTCTTAGCGACAATGGCTCTACTGCAGTGGAGGCCGCGCTGAAAATGGCCATACAGTATTTTGTGAATCAAGGAAAACCAAGGCATAAATTCATTGCCTTTCGGGATGCTTATCACGGTGATACTTTCGGAAGCATGAGTGTAAGCGCCCGAAGTGTTTTTACAGCACCATTTCATCGCATATTATTTGATGTTTTGTTTGTAGATACCCCGAGTTATGAAAATGAACAAAACGTGATTGTCCAGTTTAAACAGCTTCTCCAGGAATATAGAGATGAAGTTTGCGCTTTTATTTATGAGCCGCTGGTGTTGGGTTCAGGAGGAATGTTTATGTATAGCGCTTCTCTTCTGCAGCAACTCCTCGAAATTGCCAAAGATGCCGGAATATTATGCATAGCAGATGAAGTTATGACCGGTTTCGGGAGGACAGGTACTATGTTTGCCTCCGAGCGTTGCTCGGTTTATCCAGATATTATTTGTCTATCAAAAGGAATAACAGGAGGCTTTTTGCCATTGGGAGCGACTACCTGTACAGAAGAAATTTTTCAGATTTTCTGGAGTGATGATAAGAGTAAAATGCTTTTTCATGGGCACAGCTACACAGGTAATGCACTGGCTTGCGCTGCTGCCTGTGCTTCGCTGGAGGTATGGGAAAAAGAAAATACCCGCAATAAAATCAGAAATATATCGCAATGGAATGAGGAATTTCTTGAAAAGCTGAAGCCTGTAAAAGCAATTCAAAACCTACGCTCTTGTGGCACTATTACAGCCATGGAGGTTTGCTCAGAAAAGAATGATTATTTAGATCCCGTTAAAGAACGATTGATGAAGTTTTACCTGGAAAAGGGGATTTTGCTGAGGCCTTTAGGCAACACGATCTATATACTTCCTCCTTATTGCATCACAAAAGAGGAGCTATCCATGGTTTTTGATGTTATTGCCAATAGTGTCAGTGTACTGTAGAATTTTTCTGCATAACAAAGCAAATAACCACCCCAAAAAAAATCCAACCATTGCTCCGCACAACACATCCGAAGGGTAATGCAATCCTACATACACCTGAGAGAATGCGATTGCACCTGCCCAAATAAAAAGTACAGCAGAAGTCTTTATGTTTTTGAAGATAAATGATAAAAATGTGCTTAAACCAAAATGATTAGCTGCATGACTGCTAACAAAGCTGAAGCCACTGCCGCACGGTAGTAAAAATCTGATTTGTTTAAACAACTCAGGATCGTTACAGGGACGAAGTCGCCCAAAAAAAGGCTTTATTAACGAAGACGACAATTGGTCTGTACTTATAACCAATAACAGAGCGGAAACAATGATTATCCAACCTTTTTCTTTAAATATACGGAACACAATCCATGCTATACCAATATAAACAGGAAACCATACCCATTTATTTCTTAGCACGAGGCATATTTTGTCCAACCACGTCTGTGCAAGGTTATGGTGGATCCAGAAAAAAATTTTAAGGTCTAATGCCTCTAGTAAGCTTAACAAATCAGTAACCAAATAATTCTTCCAGCGTTAGTTCTTTAACTTTTCCGAATTTTTCCAATTCTTTAAAATTTATATTTTCTCTGTTGCCTAATACGCAATAGGTAAAGTTTTTGTTTTTTATGTGATTATTGAAGAAATTTTTGAGAATATCAAAGTCAGCATTTTTAACTTGCTGATAAATTTTAATTCTTCTGTCTTCTTTCAAGCCAAGTTTTGTGGCCTCATCATAGTTCCAGAAAATATCTTCTCCAATATATCGCTGGCTCTCTATGGTTTTAAGAATATTCTGCTTGGCGCCTTCAAATTGTTGAGGCACGTAAGGAATGTCTGAAAGAAGCCTGTTCATTTCAACAATAGCAGTGGGCAGCTTGTCACTTTGTGTGCCTACATACGCATGGATAAAGTGGCTTCTGTTTGCATAGCGCGGGATTTCAAAATAACTGAAGACCGAATATGCCAAAGCCATTTTTTCTCTAATCTCCTGAAAAAGAATACTGGATAAACCTCCACCGTAATATTCGCTATAAAGCGCTTGTGGTGTAAATAAAGCAGGATTAAACTTTTGGTCTTTGGCAATCATCCTCACTTCTGCCTGTTTCATATTGTAATGACAGAAATACACTATTCTCTCTTTGTTTTCAATTTCCTCATATTGAACAGCAGGAGGGTAGGGTAATAGTTTGTCTTTGGTCAGGTGATATTTTGATAAAAGTTCTTTTACTGTTTTGGCATCCAGTTGCCCGTAGTAAAATATTTTGTGTTTATACTTCAACAAGGAACGTATTAGTTCTGTGAGCTGGGTTGGATTAATATTTCTGAGTTCTTCCTCTTTGATTATGTTGTTGAAAGGATTTTTTGGCCCATATTTCGCATAGCTTGCCATCGCAGAATTTAAGATCTGTCCTTTATTAAGTTTAGCATTAACTCTTGCCTGAAGAATGTTATTTACCAAATCTTCATAGGCCTCTTTGTCGGGTTGAGCGTTTGCAAGTAAATGTTCCAGCAGTTTAATGCCTTTCTCCAAGTGCTCTTCAAGGCCGCTTAAGGTTACATATACCCGCTCTCTGCTGGTATTCACGTCAAAACTTAACCCCATTTTATAAAACTCTTTCTGAAGTTCCTCGGCAGAGTACTTATCTGTCCCTAAGAATTTAAGGTAATCAACTGCGAGGCCTAACAGGCGAATATTATCGGATCCCATGTCGAAGATGTAATGAAGCGAAAAGGTTTTATTCAGCTTATTTTGAATGTAGAACAAAGGAATGTCTCGCGATAAAGAAAGTCTCTTAATATCCTTTTTGTAATCAAGAAATACTGGTTTTAAAGGCAATATTGGAATGGTATCAAAATTCCTTTTGAAAGAACTTTGAGTGTCTTTGTTCATTACTACAGGTGTTATTGCCGGTTTTTCCACTTTGTGGCGGTCCGGCTCTCCTAATCTTTTGTAACAGACTGCATAGTTGTTGTAATATTTTTGGGCAAATGCTATCAAATCTTCTTTTGATATTTTACTCATTTCTTCTAATTCATTTATTTTTTTTGGCCATGGGATGTCGTTGACAAAAGCATCCATCATTAGGTTTGCTCGGTTATAATTTTTTTCTGCATCCTTCATTAGTCTCAATTTTCTGTTTTGGATAATGGCTTCCAGAAGCCAGTCTTCAAATTCTCCTTTTTTCACTTTTTCGATCTCATCTAATAAGATTTCTTTAAGTTCTTCAAGCGACTGTCCGCTCCGCGGCTCTCCATAAAAGAAATGAGTGGTAAAATCTTTGTTTTCATCTACGAAGGAATAAGCCTTGAGGGCGCGTTGTTTTTGCACCACGTTGAGGTCTATCAGTCCGGCTTGTCCGTTGGTAAGAACCTCATCCAGCAATGAAACCATCAATGCCTCGCGGCTGCCTGCCCCGTCAAACCTGAAGCCTAAAATAACATGCTCGGGTTGTGGGCCTCTGATTTCGTTTTCCACAGGCTTGTCCAAAGGAGGCAGAGGTAACTTTTTAAATTCGGGCACTTTGCATGGCTGCCAGTCGCCAAAGTGTTTTTCAATTTCTTTGACAACAGTAGCAGCATCAAGGTCTCCAGCGAGTATGATTGCAATGTTGTTTGGACAGTAGTAATTTCTAAAATATTGATGAATATTCACCATGCTTGGGTTTTTCAGATGCTCTCCTGTCCCTATTGTAGTTTGAGTGCCATAAGGATGATTAGGATATAGCGTAGCAAGCACATTTTGATAACTCCATCGGATATCGCGGTCCTGATTGATGTTAAACTCTTCGTACACCGCTTCGAGTTCGGTGTGAAAAAGACGTAGCACTAAGGTTCGAAAACGATTGGCTTCAAGCATGAGCCATTTGCTTAATGCGTTAGTGGGTATATCGTTTACATATACAGTCATATCATTCGAGGTGAATGCATTGGTACCTTGTGCTCCCAGCGATGTCGTCATTTTGTCGTATTCATTGGGTACGGCATATTTTGATGCTTCGTAGCTGAAACTATCAATTCTTTTGTAGATAGCTTTCTTTTCAAGATTGTTTGAAGTGTTTTTGTGAACTTCAAATAAGTGAGAAATAGAGTCGAGCAGAATTTTTTCTTTGTTCCAGTCTATTGTTCCAAAATCAGCGCTTCCTTTAAAGAGCATATGTTCAAGATAATGTGCGAGGCCGGTGGTGGTAGGCGGATCAAACTTAGAGCCCGCTTTTACGGCAATCATAGTTTGCACTCTTGGCCCCGATGGATTTTCTGAAATAAATA
>JAVQWQ010000163.1:0-4820 GCA_033578915.1 Chitinophagales bacterium
TTGGCGGATCCAGGCTGCCGCTATTTACTGCCAGCAATCCTCCCATTTTTAGTGACTCTATTTTCTTTTTATCAAAAATTTCTGCTGTTGCTCCTGATGAAACAGCGGCTTTTTTAAGTTCATCGGCAAGACGCTGCGCAGTAAGAATATTAGCAGGTTCGTTCACCCAATTTCGCGCCATGAACACAGCCTCGGTTAAAATCTTTATTTCATCTAAATTTTCTTTGCTTAAAGTGTTTTTTTCTACAGTGATTTTTTGTATTCCTGAAAAATCTTTAACTTTCTTTTGAGTAAAATATTTATCAAATCTATAGGCAGAAAGCGCAAGCCCTTCTACAAAGGCGTAAGCAAGCTCACTGTCCTCTGTAGTGTTTATAAAACCTAATTCAAAAATTTTTTGCGCATTGCAGGATTTTATGATCTGATAAGCCAATTTTCGGGCAGATTCTTTTTCCTGCCACTTTTCTTTTTTTTCCTCTATATATGCCACGAAGAGAGTTTCCTTGCCGGAATGCAGCACGAAAGGATTTACTTTTTCGGTCAATTTATCTTTTATAAGTTGACTCACGGCAGGGGTTACAAGCTCTGGATATTTACTCCATTCCGTTTTATCGTTGGATAGTATTATCAGGTTTGGAAACTTACTTACGTCTGATTGTGAAACGATTTTTAAATCCATTGTTGTTTTAATTTAAACATGCGAATATATGAAAGCTCATCTGAGCACAAAGTATGTCAAGCATGACTAAGGAACATTTAATAGAATTGAAGGACAAACATTGCTTCTAACTAATCAAGCCAAACAAAAATGTCGCGTAATCATAAATTATTACATTCGCGTTCATTAAATAGTTGAAACATTAATACATGAAGCAATTCAAGCTCATAGATAATATTGCCGGTTGGTTCGTATTTGTATTTGCTACAATAGTTTATTTTCTAACAGCTGAAAAAAGTGGCAGTTTTTGGGACTGTGGCGAGTTTGTAAGCGGTTGTTATAAGTTGCAGGTGGTTCACCCGCCCGGCGCACCTTTTTTTCTGATGTTGGGCAGATTGTTTACACTTCTTGCTGGCAATGATGTAACAAAAGTGGCAATGTGGGTCAATTTTATGAGTGGGCTTGCCACTGCTGCCTCAGTTATGCTCGCCTATTGGAGCATAACCATGCTTGTTTCGAAAGTAGCATTTGCAGATAAGGAATATACAACCGCTAAGATTGTTGCTGTGGTTGGGAGTGGATTAATTGCTGCCGGTTGTGCTACTTTTCTTGATTCGCTTTGGTTCAGCGCAGTAGAAGGCGAGGTGTATGCGCTATCGCAGTTTTTCTGGAGCTTTATTGTATGGGCTATTTTAAAATGGGATCAACAGACAGAAGCCGGAAATCCATACGCAGACCATTGGCTTATTCTTATTGCTTACATGACAGGCCTTTCCATAGGAGTACATTTGTTAAGCCTGCTTGCCCTGCCTTTTGCCGCTTTAGTTTACTACTACCGAAAGTATAAGCCAACTCTGCCTGGCTTTCTGATAGCAGGGATAATAGGTTTTATTCTTATCGGCATAGCCATGAAATTTGTTATCTCCTACACTCAATCTTTTATGGCTGGTTTTGATAAGTTTTTTGTGAACAGCCTTGGATTGCCTTTCAACAGTGGAGTGGCCTTTTTTATTATCTTATTAATAGGATCGCTTGCAGCGGGTATTTGGTACACGCATCAAAAAGGATTTCGCAATGCTAATATTGCGCTGTTAAGCCTCGCATTTGTGTATATAGGATACACCAGTTATGCGATGGTTCCTATACGCAGCCTCGCCAATCCGCCTATTAATATGAACCGCCCAATTGATCCATTCAGTCTAAAAAGCTATGTAGATCGCGAACAATATGGCGACCGGCCGCTTCTGTACGGCCCGGCTTATAATATTAGCAGTTACGACATAATAGATGTAAAGAAGGTTGGAGAGCGCTACTATAAAGACGAAAAAACACATACGTACAAATATGTAGGGGATAAGATTGACTACGTTTTTCGTGATGATGTGATGATGCCTTTTCCGCGTATGGGTTTCTGGCAAGAAGAATCTAAAAAGAGCGCTTACCGCCAGATTCTTCAGCCTGAAATTGATGTGGTGGAGCGCACCCCGTCAGGTTTTAATGTGGTAAAAACATTTCCACCGGGGCAGTATGAGCAGGCAGAGGCATATGCCAACCAGCTTTCAGAGAAAAATGGCACGCGCTATGAAGTGCGCGACCACATTACGTTTGCAGACAATCTCCGCTTCTTTTTTCAGTATCAGTTGGGATACATGTACTTCCGCTACTTAATGTGGAATTTTACCGGAAGACAAAACGACATACAAGGGACTGTGTTTAATGATGATGGTGGTTGGATAAGCGGCATCCCGTTTATAGATAAATATTTGAAGATATGGGGAGCTCCTAAATGGCCGCAAGAAGGCCTGCCTAAGGTACTTGCAGAAAATAAGGCACGCAACCGCTTTTACATGATTCCTTTTTTACTGGGCCTTGGTGGTATTGTGTATTCATACTTAAAACATGAAAGGGCATTCTGGTTAATAGGTGTGCTTTTTGTAGTGAGCGGTATATTCCAAATTATTTATCAAAATGAACCACCCATCGAGCCGCGCGAGCGAGATTACGCCCAAGCGGGTTCTTTTGTTGCTTTTTGCTTTTGGGTAGGTTATGGCGTGTATGGGTTAGCAGAACTTCTGGCGAAAAAGCTTAGTCCTGGCCTGGCTTCATATGCTGCTGTTGGTGTTTGTTTGTCTGCTCCTGTGCTTATGGGCACTCAAGGTTGGGACGATCACAACCGCAGTGGCAGAACCACTGCACGCGATTTTGCAATTTGTTATCTGGAAAGTTGCGCACCCAATGCCATTATTTTTACACAAGGCGATAACGACACTTATCCGTTGTGGTATGCACAGGAAGTAGAAGGCATACGCACCGATGTGCGCATCATCAACCTGAGCCTTCTTGGGGTGGACTGGTATATTGATCAGTTGCGATACAAATCTAATAATGCGCCCCCTGTAAAAATTACTTTTACTCCTGAACAAATCGCTGCAAGCAACCGAGACGTGGTGCGATATGCACCTAATCCGCAAATTCCTGCTACAGCTTCGATAGACCTTAAACGGCTGATGCAGTTTATTGCCAGCGATGATCCACGCAACAAAGTATCTACCGGCAGGGGAGAATTAGATTCTTACTACCCGACCAAGAATTTTTACCTGGATATAGATACAGTAAAAGCGCGCCAGATGAATATGGTTGCTCCGGACGAGCCTTTGGTTTCGAGGATGGAATGGAGTATTTCCAATAATAATTTGTTGAAAAACGATCTGCTTACATTAGATATAGTGGCTAATAATATCCTTGAAAGGCCAATTTATTTTGCGGTGAGTGTGGCACCCGAAGCATATCTTGGGCTGGAGAAATATTTTCAGTTAGAGGGTTTGTCGTATAGGATAGTTCCTCGTCTAAATGCTACCGGCAGCGCTTATAATGCGCCGGTTCGCACCGATGTTATGTATGAAAATATGCTCAAGAAGGGTCGTGTTGGGGGTATTGAAAGTAATCCCAATATCTATCTAGATGAGAATATACTACGCATGACAGTAAATGTGCGGAGCAACTTCGGACGCCTTGCCGAGGCATTGCTAGATAAAGGAGAGAAGGAAAAAGCCATAGAAGTCTTGGATTATTCCCTGAAAATGATGCCTGTGGAGCGAGTTCCGCTCAATGTGTTTGCATTTCAATATCCTGATATTTACTACAGGGCAGGCGCTAAAGAAAAAGGAAAAAAAGTTCTTGAGGGCTTGCTGGCACAAAGCCGCGACCATTTGAACTATTATAAGCGTGTGTATAAATTTTTATTGGAGCAAGCTCGAACAAGTGGCGATCTTTACTATTTGCAGCAGCTTCAGCAAGGCGCTTTTACAGAAAACCGCTTTGTGCGCGAACACTTATATGTTTTTCAGGAAATGAACCGACTTGCGCGGCAATACGAAGACGCTGAATATGCATCTAAGCTTGAAAAGGAATTTGAGCAGTACCGACAGAGTTTTGTGAGTCTTTGAGAAATTTAGGAAAATACCTGTAACACTATGATTCAACGAATTCAGACCATTTATCTGATCTTTGCAATAGCAACTGTTGTTGCTTTCTTGTTTGCTCCTGTCATTCAATTTGAGGCCCCGGAGGTAAAATACATACGGAACATGCCGGCCTGGGATGTAAAGTTTTACTTTAAGGGTTATTATTATTTTATTGTGTTAATAGCTGAGTCCTTCGCGATAGGTTTATCTCTTTTGTCTATTTTTTTATTTAAGCGCAGAGCTGTACAGGCTTTGTTATGTCTAGTGGCCATAGTTTTTCACGTGTTGGCTTTTGCCTATATTGTTTATTATTTTAGAACAAAAGAAACGCCCATAGACATCATTTTCACTTATTGGAATATCGCTGCAATTCCGCCGGTAATTTTCTGGCTGCTCGCCTATCGCGGGATTAAAAAAGACGATGAACTCATTAAAAGTATGGAACGATTAAGAGACTAAAGAACCATTTTTATGCTGAAATCTATGACCGGTTTTGGAAAAGCCACCGGTTCATCCAGCGGAATTAGTGTTACGATTGAAATCAGATCCTTAAACAGCAGTAAGGGTTTAGATCTTGCTATAAAATTGCCTGCTAAATATCGCGAACAAGAGAGCATAATCCGGCAGCATTGCGGAACTTTACTTATCAGAGGTAAAATTGACATATTCATATCTGTTATTTCTGAAAAAGAAACGGC
>JAVQWQ010000164.1:0-4816 GCA_033578915.1 Chitinophagales bacterium
AATCCAGCAAGTTACGGAACAAAAGGATTCTTCATCTTCTACAAAAGTCCAGTCTTGATGTGGAGGAACTACGCCCATAGGGTTAGGCTCTTTGACTACGAAACTTGCTGTAAACAATTGAATGTCTGTCAAATAATTCTGCACTTGTGCCAAGGCTATCTCTTTGATCTTATCCACCATTTCTTTTACCAATTGCTTGTCCTCGGCATCCATCCCTACGTGGAATCCATATCCTTTCTCATCCTTTAACCCTGTTGATAGGTAGTAGGCTCTTAAAGCATCGATCTGATGTTGTTGCAGTGCAGGCAGTACGATGTAGCCATTTTGCTCAAAAAAAGATTGATGCTCTGGTTTTTTAAAAAGAGGACGCATTGCAGAAGATTTATTTTTTCTGTATTGATACATTTTTCGATTCAATAAATTTATTGTGAACGGAGATTCAGCATACTCTAATGTTTCAATCAACTCGGCAGACTCAGGAGGCTGTCCGATGTTGTTGTATGTAATAAAAAAATCGTAAGGAACGCGAAATTTCGCGACTTGGTGTTCTGATATACGGTTGTAAAAATAAAGCTCTGCTTCTTCAGGTATAAGCCCGTAGGTAACAACAATTCTATCTGAGTCGCTGAGATTGGGAGGGGAGGCGTGTAAAAGCGCGTGATTAAAAATTATTGCCTGTCCTGCCTTTAACTTTACCCAGTTCATAAGCGGATAAATATCCTCTTTTAGATAATCAAATGCTCCGGGAATCGTAGGGCTTCGTAGCGCATCGGAAAATCTATGGCTACCTGGCAGCACTTTGAGAGCGCCATTTTTTTCATCAGTGTCTGTGAGTGGCATCCATATAGTTACAGATGCAAATTTCGATTCGTCCACCACTGTCCAATCCTGATGCACCGGCATAAAACTGGAGATACCGGGGCTTTTAGAAAGGAAACTGCAGCCCAGCGGGCGAAAGTGATGGCATATTTTTTTTACAAGTGGATCTAACAATTCACGAAGTTGGTTGCTGAGATTTTGCTTAAAAACTATGTCCTTGTCATAACTTGAAGAAAAGAAACCCTCAGGAGTTTTCGGATAAATTGATGTAAATATTTGCTGAAGCCTGGCAACAGTTGTTGAATCAGCAAAGTTTATTACAACATATCCCTGTTCATCAAATTTTCTTTGTAATTCCTGATCTATAAAAAGATTCATATTAAATATTTATCCTACTACCATTTTCTTTAGTTTCTCGAAGAATTTAAAAGGATTTTTGGCAGAGTTACCAACTGCTTCATCAAAGCGGGACCTATACAGGCGGGAGGCAAACTCCTCTTCAGTCAACGGTTCATATGAAAAACTCACCTCCCCGATTTTTCGCGCTCCTTCGGGTTTTTTCCATGGATTAAAATGTATATAGAATTCCTCATCCACTTCTAATACCTCAATAACATTTTCGGGAAGAGAAGCGTTTTTATGATAATGTATTGATGGAAATTCTTCCGGGATACAGATTAATTGTATAGCTAACCTAAGTGTTGATGTTTTATTGGGAGCAGAATAATGAACAATGCTATCGTCCAGAATTACAGCCTTTCCGGCAGGTGTTTCAAGCGGAACCAGATATTTATCTATGATTTGTTGTTTAATACCTTCGAGTTCCCAGGGTACCAGCGGCCCCCTGAAGCGGCCAAAACGCTTGTGGCTTCCGGGAACTACTTGCAGGGTGCCGTTTTCTATGGTAGAATCAATCAATGGAATCCAAATAGATACAGTGCAGCACTTCAACTCATCGGCGAAAGCCCAGTTTTGATGCAATGGCACTTCGCCTCCTCTCTCAGGGGTCTTTCTAATGTAATTAGCAATAATAATCCTATAATTATCCAAATACTTATCGGCATAGGTTTTCAGCTCTTTTGTCAATACTTCAAAAACCTTTCTCTTGTATTCAGGATTTTTGTCAATAAATGAGAAATCATAAGTTATCTCAGAAATATCATAATTTAATTCTGCTGCTTTTATCTGGCCTGCACTTAGCTGCAACGTTTCAAAAAACTTTTGTTTTAAATTTTCAACGACATCAAGCGAAATAAGGTCCACAGTAACGAAGCCATGGCGTTGGAATTCCTGCTCAAGCGCCTCATCCCTAAATACTTTTCTCATAGAAACTGTTTATAACGAAATTAAGAAAATAATCTCGCTTTAAATATGATTTATGTCATTATATACACGTATTGTAACCTTTATAGTAATATTTCGTATATAACGAAAATTTTATCATGAAAAAGACAAAGATCCTCTTAACACCATTGTTCCTGCTGCTATTTCTATTCCAATCTTGTAAAAAAGAAGATATTACGACAGATGAAAATATCACCAGAAAAAGAGAGTTTGAGAGAGCAACATTTAAACAAGCCGAAATTAATTTAATCACCATCAAGGCTGGAATTCTTGCAGCAAGCATCATTGAAAAAAACGGATATGCGTATAGGCTTCGTGCCAACCATCGCATGATGAATTGTGAAATTGTAACAATTGATTCTTCATCTAATCCTTATCATTTTACTATTGAATTTCCTAACGGATGCACTGATGATGAGGGGAGGCCTTTACACGGACTTATTACCGGCACGATAACCCCTGAATTTGATAACCCCGGAGATTTTATTGATATTCAATTCGTAAATTTTGAATACGATAATATACTATTTAACGGAACAGCTCGTATTGATATCAATACAAAGGGGCCGGGTGTAACCACGGCTACTTTAAATTCCAACCTGGCTACCACATTTGAATTTGGGAAATATAAGCTTGATGGCTCTAATACTTTTTACTTATCAGGCATTGACGACCCCAATAATACTTCATTAAACAGGCTTGAATTTGAAGGAGGAGGCCACGGCACTACCGGCGGTGTATCATTTACTCAAACAATAACTTCTACACTGCGTATTCCAATGGATGATCCCAACTGCGATGCAGAACACTTTATCGAAGGAGAGGTATTGTTTCAGGCTACAGGCTTACCCAACCGTGTTATTAATTACGGGAATGGCCAATGTGATAACGTGGCTTTTATTACTGAAAACGGTGTTACTACCAGGTTTTTCTTAGATGATTAGTCGTTTAGATACAGGTCTTATAAGGGAGGCTAATTATGCCTCCCTTTTTTATTATGCCATATGTGCATGTACTTTAATGAGTTGTTTCAGTCCACTATGCGGTTATCAAGATAACCTTTTAGCTGTTTCCCTTCCTGATGAAGCTTTGAAAACTCCTCGATAAAAATATCTCGCAGATTTTTTTGAGTATCAAAAAACGGTTTACCTTTTATCATTTCCAATTTATCTCCTCCGTTGGCCAAATAATCAGATAACGCGAGATAATACAATTTGTCGGGTTCCAAAGGGCTGCCTTGCACTTGAATATTTTCAGCTTTTTGGCTTCGAATCACAAAACGCAGTCCGCTTACCGGCCACCCGCCTGCACCGGCAATAAAGTCGCACAACTGTCTTAGTTCACTGCCTTTAACCTCCATAATCACCAGTCTATTTTCAAATGGCATCAACTCAAAAATTTTTCCTAACGTGACCGGCCCTGCCGGCAGTTGATTCAGTCGAATCCCACCGATGTTTAGAACAGCCGCATCTGCTTTCTTACCGCAGCAAGCATTAGCATACCGCAACATGGCATCGCACAAAATATTTCCCAGATTGCTTTCAGGCTGTTTCTTGGTGAGCATGCTCTCATTAAAGACCACCACCCGGTTCATGATGGCATCTAAAGAGTCTTTGTAAGGTTTTATAAGGCCTTGTATTTTATTATCCGGAGGTATGGATTGTTCAATATTCGTTTTTTCATATCCATATTGGGTCGGAACTAAACGCGGGTTACAACAATTTAAAGAGGCCAAAAAGCTAAAGGCAACAATCAAGCTCGATAAATATCTGCCCACCTCTTTTATTCTCCACAAACACACAATCATCAAGTTTTTCGATTTAAAGCCGCAAAATACAGGTAATTTCTTTTAACTAAACATCAAGTTTGCTGTTTACTTGATAAGAATTCACTCGTTGTTAATAGATAACATTAAATATTATAAGTAAGCTTTAACGGAATCGCCCGAATTTTCTTTGAATATTTGTGCAGAACTATTAGGAAATCAAACTTAATCTTCATAAAATTTACAGTTGAGAGAAACAAAGACCATACATCGGCAACACCTGTTTTTAAGGCTGCTCAGATTGGCAACGCCCTACAAAAGGCTCTTTATCACAGCAATTTTTCTGTCATTTCTACTGGCGGCCATAGTGCCTCTAAGGCCTAAGTTAGTAGAATATACCGTGGACAACTACGTCTTTCACTTCAATGCCACAGGCATCCGCAACATGACCATCCTACTTTTGATACTATTAGTGTTTGAATCGTCCTTACGTTACGTTTTCAGCTATCTTACTGCACTGCTTGGGCAGAATATTATCAGAGATCTCCGCCAAAGAGTGTTTCAGCATCTGGTGTACTCCAGAATGCATTATTTCGATACCACGCCTGTAGGTACATCAGTTACACGAAGTATCAGCGATGTCGAAGCCGTGAACGACACCTTTTCTGAAGGGTTGATTACCATATTGGCCGATGTACTTACTGTTGTGCTGATTCTTGTGTTTATGTTTATTACAAGTTGGAAAATAGCTTTGGCAAGCGTAGCTGTAATGCCTTTATTGGTTTGGGTAGCCCGTTGGTTTCAAAAAGGGGTTAAGCGCTCCTTCCAGGACGAGCGTTCGCAGATAGCAAGATTAAATGCTTTTTTACAGGAGCATCTCACCGGCAT
>JAVQWQ010000165.1:0-4765 GCA_033578915.1 Chitinophagales bacterium
GGGGGGGCGGTCGCGCTGCCGCCGCGCCCGCGGGGCCGGGGGGCTGTGCGTGTCTTGGCGCCGGGGGGCCGCGGCCGCTCACTAAAGCTCGCGCCCTCCGCATCCCTCACCCATTATTCATGCAGCACACCATTTCTCTTATAACGCTATTATACTCAACATTCTTCTGCAAAGTACTTTGTTTAATTTTGATAGATGTGCTATGCAAGGCTATTTTGGAATTGGCATTTCTTTCAATTTGATAGTGGAGATTATTTAGCAGATGTGTTGCATTTTCTATAAAGCCGGTATCATATCTGGCGCAAAGCTTTTGCGCAGCATCCAGCGCTTGGTTGAGCAGTGCACATTGTGATGTCGCCTTCAACTGTAAGCAGTTTTGCAGAAAAAATAATCCGAATCTCACAAATAATTTTTGACGTTCTCTGCCAAGTTCCTGAAATTGCTCGGCGCACCGCACTATTTCAGCAACATTCGAGGGGTTGTAGCTACCCAAACTATGCCGAAGCCAGTGAAGGAAAAATTTTTCAATCTCATTGTCTTCATCATTCAATAGTTCGAGCGCCTCGCTCCAGCTTCCACCACAAAGGTAGGCCAGCCGCCTGGCCTCTTGCAGCCGGTCCGGACCGAGTTTTCTGCTAAGTGCTTGCTCCAGTGCATCGGCTTGGATAGGTGGCAACCTAAGCATTTGTGTGCGCGATAAGATGGTGTTGAGGATAAGTTCAGGTTGTTCTGTCACAAGGATAAAAACAGTGTTATCCGGTGGCTCTTCAATACTTTTTAGCAGCACGTTGCCGGCTTCCCGAAGCATTTCAGCAAGCCAGATAATCTGAATCTTGAAACGCCCTTCATGGTTTTTCAGGCTGATTTGCCTTATAATATGATGGCATTCGGCTACCGTAATATTTCCCTGTTTGTTATCATCAGCGATTTGCTCCATCCACTGGGAGTAGGTGAGATATGGGTTTTGAAGAAAAGCGCTGCGCCACTCTTTCAAAAAGTCTGCACTCACTGGCTTGTCGCCACTTTTCAAAGGAACGGCAGGAAAGCTGAAAAAGACATCCGGATGAATAAGTCTAGATGATTTATAACAGGCGCTGCATTCGCCGCAAGAGTCTTGTGCAGCAGGCTGCTCGCAGTTGAGCAGTTGCGCAAAGGCGACCGCAAGCGGCAGGCCTCCGAATCCCTCCGGTGCACTAATCAACAGCGCATGCGGCACCCGGCCGCTGTGATACATCTTCAACAGCTTGCTCTTCGCTTCATCTTGTCCTATAACATCCGAAAACCTCATGCACAATAATACATAAGTTTTGGAGCAAAAAGATGAACCGGCCGTTGGGAAAAAAGGCTGCTTAGATAATTACTCTATTCGCTTATTAAGGTTTCGGTGCACGGCCACAACGCCATCAATCAAATACAGTTAAAGAGGTTTATTATTTTTGTTCTTGGTATGATTCGCATCGGTTCTTTCACTTTACCTGACAATCCGCTGCTGCTCGCCCCTATGGAAGATGTGAGCGATCCGCCCTTCAGGCATTTATGTAAACGCTATGGAGCGGATATGCTATACACTGAATTTATTTCGGCAGACGGGTTGGTACGCGATGCAGAAAAGAGCCTGAAAAAGCTCGATATTTATGATGATGAGCGGCCAATAGGCATACAGATCTTCGGCGGTGATGAGACTGCCATGGCCCGAAGCGCTGATATCGTTGAAAAGCGTTCACCCGAAGTACTCGACATCAACTATGGATGTCCGGTGAAAAATGTTGTATGCCGCAATGCAGGAGCAGGCATACTTCGCGATTTAGATAAAATGGTGAGGCTCACTGCCCTGATCGTGAAATCTACCACGCTTCCGGTAACAGTTAAGACCAGGCTTGGATGGGATGAAAATTCTATTCGTATTGCGGAACTTGCCGAGCGCCTGCAGGATGTCGGCATTCAGGCTATATCCATTCACTGCCGCACGCGCCACCAGATGTACACCGGAAAAGCCGACTGGTCGTGGATAGCACGGGTCAAAGAGAACCCGCGCCTGCATATCCCGGTATTTGGAAACGGAGATGTAGATTCTCCTGAAAAAGCCAAAGAGATGATTAGTCGCTACGGTGCCGATGGGGTGATGATTGGCAGGGCAGCCATCGGTTATCCATGGATATTCAGGGAAATCAAATTCTTCTTTGAAACCGGTAAACACCTTGCTCCACCCACATTAGATGAAAGGATTGAGGCGGCATTGACACACCTTAAACGCTCCGTAGCGTGGAAAGGAATAAAATTAGGTATCCTGGAAATGCGCCGGCACTACGGCTCATATTTCAAAGGGTTTGAGAACATCAAGCAGTTCAGAAGCAGACTGGTTACTGCTGAGACTCCCTCTGAAGTAGAAGGCATTCTCGGCGAAATTCACGATTACTACACCTTGCATCCTGAATTTGTGAACTGCAACGTTAAACAGGAGGTAGAAATGTACGCCGGTATAGATTAAGTATTGCTACTTCGATGAATCAATTGCTGCAATTACTCAAAGCGGAATTCATCCGCCAAATACGCAACAAATACGTTTTTGCAGGATTACTGGTATATCAGCTCAGCAGCGTGGTATTGGTAAAATTTATCATTCAATACATGTCTCTGCAGCACAACGAAGCGGGCGTATTGATGGCTTTTTTCTGGCTGATAGCCGTATTCGGCATTGTGAATGCTGTTGTTGGCTCATTTCACAAAGATCCTGAAAGCAGATTGTTTTACTATCGTTGGCTCATGAGCCCAGCCCTTTTTATTTCATCGCGTCTTTTGTTCAATTTCTTTTTTGCCTGTGTGCTTGCAATTCTGGCTTGGTTTACTATTCATGTGCTTTTAAACTGGGAGATACACAATAAAGCAATTTTTCTTCTTGCTTTAATATTGGGTAGCGGGGGCTATGCCATCATATTTACTTTAGTAACAGCCGTAGCTTCCGGAACTCTTCATGCAGCTTCGCTTACCGCAGTGATGGGGTTACCGCTCACTATTCCTCTTTTGATGTTCAGCACGAGATTGTCTGCCATTGCTGCGGGATATGATGCCAATGTTCAAGTTTGGAAACAAATCTTATTGTTACTGTTGTTAGATTGTGTAATAGCGGCTTTGTCATATATTCTATTCCCGTATATTTGGCGCGATTAGGCTATGTGGAGTTTTTTTAATCAACAGTGGTGGAAATGGGCTTGTGCTTTTTTGCTCATTTATGTTGTAGTAGCAGGTTTAGTTGTGCCGCTAGGGCCGGGTATTACATCGGTTCATCCGTTTGTATTTCAGGCAGACAGTGTTTATGAATTCCGCATCCGCGGTTACCGTACACATTTTTCGGAAAAGAACCATACACAAGTATGGTTTAAAGCAAGCCATGACATCTTCTGTGCGCTTGATGTCAAAATTATCCATGATGGGCTGATTCAAGCGCGTTTTGGCATCAACAGAAACAGGATCAACCCTGCTGCAGATAATGTTTTTGATGTAATTATCAACAATGATGAAGATGGTACGATTGCGCTGCGCGAAGCAATTACTTTGCTTAGGACTGTTGCAAACCGGCAAGACAGTGCATTGGTTAATCAAAATACCTGCGAGCCGGAGGTGCGCACAAACAAGGCTTCTGCATTTGTTTTTCCTCACAGAGAAATATTATATGAAAGCATTAGGAACACTTTTTATCATGTGCCAATGTGGTTTACGATGCTGGGATTGATTATACTTTCAGCTGTATTTAGCATAAGTTTTCTGCAAAGCGGAGATTTGAAACAAGATATACTTGCAGCTTCTTTTGCCGAAGTGGCTCTATTCTTTGGCCTGATGGGTATTTTAACCGGCATGGTATGGGCCAATTATACCTGGGGTGCGCCCTGGCCTAACGACCCTAAACTGAATGGAGCGGCTGTTGGAGTATTGATTTACGTAGCATACATCATCCTGAGAGGCTCTGTGAACGATGATATTAAAAGGGCGCGGCTTTCTGCCGTGTACAGCGTTTTTGCTTCAGTGATCTTCATATTGTTTATTTTTATTATTCCGCGGCTGCCGGATACCGACTCTTTGCATCCCGGCATAGGCGGCAATCCTGCATTCAGCAAGTATGACCTGGATAGCCGACTCAGGTTGGTGTTCTACCCGGCTGTGATAGGTTGGATGTTGCTTGGTGTGTGGCTTTCTTCTATCGTGGCCCGTATTGCTGCCATTAAATCTGAAAAATACTGAATCACATGAAAACACTTTTTCTTCTTTTTAATTTCCTATTCTCGTCCCTGTTATCTGCTTCAGCTTTTGATACATGGATGACGGGCAGCTTAAAATATTACGTTACCGCAACGGTGCTGTTGATTATATTGGTTGGGGTGCTTATATTTTTGTTTTTATTGGAAAAAAGGATAAAAAAGCTGGAAGAACATAAATAATTTCTGCAAGCCTTTATTGAGAGAATAAATCTTTACCAAATGAGGAACAAATCAGTACTATCGTTGATTTGAAAACTAATGTTCGGTTACGCTTAGAAGTGTCATAGAAACACTTTTCACCCGTTTCTCCAAACTGCTATGCCTGTTGCACAACTACCTACAACTAAAACTACCGGTGTATAAAACAAACTTACACATCAGATTGGAATGATGAGTTTCTCTTTATGAAAGCGGAAAATATTAGCACCCGCTAAAGCCGAAAAACACTCCAAAATCGGTAGTATCCCAAAAAGTGTGTATGAAGTGTAGTTGTTTTTTTACAAACATAGTAC
>JAVQWQ010000166.1:0-4661 GCA_033578915.1 Chitinophagales bacterium
CTCCGGTTCGCGCCAGATATTCACATACATCTGGCACCAAGGCATCAAGAAACTGCGCCTCATCTATTCCTATAACATCGTTGCCGCTTGCCAACAGCATAATGCTTTGTGAGTGCTCCACCGGCGTAGAGCGAATACTGTTCTGATCATGACTCACAATATCAGAATCATGATAACGGGTGTCTATGGCAGGCTTGAAAATTTCTACCTTCTTGCCGGCTATTTGTGCGCGGCGCAGCCTGCGAATCAATTCTTCTGTTTTTCCGGAAAACATACTGCCGCAAATAACTTCTATCCATCCGGCACCGTGCAGCCGCGCAATAGGTTCACTAAACATATTCTGAGCAATATTTTTGGTTTAAGCCGGCATGTTCGCCATTTTTGCGAATGTATGAACAATGAACTGATATTACTGCAGCAAAAAATTTCCTATGCTTTGGATTGCCTAAAATCGCATAAGCTATCTGCTATAGAAAAGGATATCTTACTCGAAGACCTCCGAAAGCTGTATGTACTGGTAAAGCAATGGAATACAAATGCTGAAGACCAAAAGATCGAAGCAGGCATAAAAGAAATGATTTCAGATACAAACACAACGTTTGAAAGTGCTCCAAATCACCTGCAGCAACAGATAGTCGAAGGTGAATCCAATGATTTTTCAACAGTTACATCTTTTTCTTTTCAAAAAGAGTCTCAAGCAGAATCAAATATTGGATCGGCAAATAATAGTTATCCCGAAGAAGACAAATCTAAATCTTCAGGACACACTACGCACAGCGCTATCCCGCTTGCAGATAAAGAACAAATAGAGCCGGAAATAATTCAAGAATCACCCGCCTCGCGTTCCCTAAATGAAATATTTGCAAAGCCTCAAATATCTATCAATGACAAGCTCACTCCTCCGGAAAAAGAACTTCATCAGGTAATTTCGGGCAAGGTACTTTTTTCAGAGCGGCTCGATTTTAACAGCAGGATTCGATTTATGAATGAACTATTCGGAGGAAACACAGAGCAGTGTAATGCTTTTATTGAGCAGATCAACAGGTGCCGCAGCCTGGAAGAAGCAAAATCTGTAGTGAACAGTACCGCTCTCACCAAGGGTTGGAAAGCAGAAAACGAAACAGTTCAGATTCTTGTACATCTGGTGCGCTCAGTGTTTTCATAAAAAGAACCGCCTTTAAATTATTCATTATAACAGAGTGGTATCTAGCGTTTAATAACGACCATAGTGAGCCAAATTTTGATGGTAAGGATTAATTTTTGTTTTTAAAAATAAATCTCTACATTTGCGCTCCATTTTAAAAGACGCTTGGAAACCGTCTTAAATTCTTTTACATCATGAGTACTGCATATGTTCCGCGCTTAAAAAAGCGCTATCAAGAAGAAGTAGTGCCTGCACTGATGAAGAAATTCAATTATTCTTCAGTGATGCAAGTGCCACGCCTATTGAAAATTTGTCTCAATCAAGGAGTTAACGGGGCTACCGCAGATAAAAAACTGGTAGATCTTGCTGTGCAAGAAATGACGCTTATAGCAGGCCAAAAGGCTGTACCTGCCCGTTCCAAGAAAGCTATATCAAACTTCAAGTTAAGGGAAAACATGCCAATAGCTGCACGGGTTACTTTGCGCAGAGATAGAATGTTTGAATTTCTTGATAGGTTTATTTCCGTGGCCCTTCCCCGCGTGAGAGACTTTAAAGGAGTGAGCCCGAAAGGTTTTGACGGCAGAGGAAATTATACCGTAGGCATAAAAGAACAAATTATATTTCCGGAAATAGAAATAGATAAAGTGAGTAAAATAAACGGGATGGATATTACTTTTGTTACCTCAGCCCGTACTGATGAAGAAGCGCTTGCTCTTTTAACAGAATTAGGTCTTCCATTTAAAAAATAAAACATGGCAAAAAAATCAGTAGAAGCACGTCAACGCAAGCGAGAAGCAATGGTAGCCAAATACGAGGCTAAACGCAAAGCCCTTAAGGAGGCTGGCGAGTGGGGCCTTTTGGATAAATTACCAAAGAATTCATCTAAAGTTCGCCTGCGGAATCGCTGTGCCCTTACCGGACGCGGAAGAGGATTCATACGCATGTTTGGTATTTCCAGAATTAAGTTTCGTGAACTGGCCAGCGAAGGAAAAATTCCCGGAATCACTAAAGCTTCATGGTAATAATAAATTATTTAGAAAAATGGTTTTAGATCCGATAGCAGATTATTTAACGCGTATTCGCAACGCTCAGGCAGCAAATCATCGCTTTGTAGAAATTCCTGCTTCTAAACTGAAGAAAAGGATTACGGAAATACTATATGAACATGGTTACATACTTAAATATAAGTATGAAGATGGCCTGGGAGGCCAAGGTATTATCAAGATTGCATTGAAATACGACCCGACAACGAAAACCCCGGTAATAAAAAAACTAACCCGTGTGTCTAAACCCGGCTTACGTCAATACCGAGGTGTAGCTAAATTGCCTAAAGTACTTAGCGGTTTAGGTATAGCTATCGTAAGCACTTCTCAAGGGGTAATGACCGATAAAGAAGCCCGGCAAAAAGGCATTGGTGGGGAAGTACTGTGTGAAATTTATTAAACCTAATAAATTATATTTCCATGTCGCGCGTAGGAAAACAACCCATTGAACTCCCTAAAAATGTTTCCGTTGAAATTGGAAACAACAACTTTATAAAAATTAAAGGGCCAAAAGGTGAACTGGTGCGCCAGTTTGACCCCGATATTTCTATTGAAGTAAAAGAAGGTAAATTGACTGTATCACGCCCTACAGACCAAAAGCGACACAAGGCGCTACACGGCACCTACAGAGCCATTTTAAACAATATGGTAAAGGGAGTTAGTGAAGGCTTTCAAAAACAGATGGAGATGGTAGGGGTAGGATATCGCGCAGAAGTTAATAAACAAATACTGACATTACAAGTCGGTTATTCACATCCAGTTGTAGTTTTGTTGCCTGATGAAATAAAAGCCAGTGCAAAACAAGACAAGGGCCAAAACCCTATCATCACCCTCGAGAGTCATGACAAAGAATTGCTAGGTCTGGTGGCTGCAAAGATACGTTCGGTCCGCAAACCCGAACCATATAAAGGAAAAGGTATAAAGTTTGTTGGTGAAGTTTTAAGAAGAAAAGCCGGCAAGAGCGCTTCTAAGAAATAATCTTAAACGAAAAAAACATAAGCTATGGCATTTAGCAAAGTTGCAAGGAGAGAAAAAATAGCGCGTAGAATCAGAAGCAAAGTGAGTGGCACTGCAGAACGCCCTCGCCTGAGCGTGTTTAGAAGTAATAAAGAAATATATGCTCAGCTTATTGACGATGAAGCTGGTGTAACACTCGTTTCCGCTTCTACACGAGATAATGGTTTTGTAAAAACCGGTACTAAAACCGAGCAAAGCAAAGCTGTTGGACTCGCCCTTGCCGCAAAAGCATTAGAAAAGGGAATAAAATCAGTAGTGTTTGACAGAAACGGTTATCTCTATCACGGCAGGGTAAAAGCCCTGGCCGAAGGCGCGCGTGAAGGCGGTCTTTCTTTCTGAATCATTGCATTATCAATAGCTATAAGTTTAAGCGATTACCAACGTATTTGCAATATCATCTTTACCAAAAAGCCTTTCAAAAAAGCGACTTGAAATTTTTTTGATTTACTATAGCTATATTAAACTTGCATAGCTGTTAAGTTTTCTTCATTCAAAAGATAAGGCCCATTTTAAACGCAGTTGAAAATTTCAGGTAGCAATTTTTAAAGCGTTCTACAGCATTATACATTTTAATCCTATCCTAATAGATTCTTATTCATAATGAAAGCTGCTGAATCTCTTGATGTTGTAAAACTACATCCTTGTCTAGGACCTAATAGGTATGTTTGGCATATAAATCCTTCCAGTATCTCCTCCACCTTTCGAGAATATTTGCGAAATCATCAGGAAGAGGCTGTTCAAAATAGAGCTGTTGATTAGTGCGCGGATGTATAAATCCCAGTACCGATGCATGCAGCGCTTGTCTTGGAAGAATCTCAAAACAGTTTTCAATAAATTGTTTGTACTTGCTATGGACCGTTCCTTTTAAGATGCGATTGCCTTCATAACGCACATCGCCAAACAAAGTATGCCCTATGTGCTTCATGTGCACTCTTATCTGATGAGTTCGCCCCGTTTCCAGCTTGCATTCAATAAGTGTAACATAGTTGAGACGCTCTAAAACCTTATAATGTGTAACGGCAGGCTTTCCGTAAGAACCATCCGGATACACCTCCATTTGCATGCGCTGTCGGCTATGCCTTCCGATATGCGCATTTACGGTCCCTTCGTCATTTTCAAAATTTCCCCAGGCTAATGCAATATATTTTCTTTGTATGGTGCGGTCAAAAAACTGTCGAGCCAGATGAGCCAGAGCATATTCATTTTTGGCAACTACCATCAAGCCGGTGGTATCCTTGTCGAGGCGATGTACAAGCCCGGGCCTGAAGGGTTCAGGTCCCTGGGGTAATTGCTGAAAGTGATATAACAAAGCATTGATTAAAGTTCCCCTTGCGTTGCCAAGCCCGGGGTGTACCACCATGTTAGCAGGTTTGTTGATTACAAGCAAATCCTCGTCTTCATAAATAATATCTAAAGGTATTGGCTCAGGTGTGAGGTCAAAACTTTCAGAAGCAGAG
>JAVQWQ010000167.1:0-4631 GCA_033578915.1 Chitinophagales bacterium
TACTGTTCCCCGGTTTTATAAAGTAAAGTCGCGTCAAATTGCGGAGAGCGCCTAAACGCTTAAATACAATCTTGTGTTTTGTGAGGCCAACAAGTTTTAAAGGTTTGTTTCTGTTTCTGAAAAAATTTTCCCAGTGGCACAGAATAGTGTGTTTAGGCATAAGATATGCAATTTGCATATCAGGATAACAAGAAGCGCGATCAGACAATGCTAACGAAAGAATGGCCACATCAACACTTTTCTCGTCTAAAGTATTTTTTGGAAAAAAACCATTAGGGAAAGGCGCAGCAGATGATGAGAAATAAATCCTCTTGACAGGTATCTTTTTTTCAAATAAAAAATCTATCAGATAGGCAAATGTTGCATCTTTTTTAAACGCTTTGGCTTTAACCGGAAAGGCCGCTAAACTTTTTTGATACTTGCCTTTCCAAAGGTGAAGAGCGCCCAAGTGAGGCAAATGATAAGAACACACAGGCATAATCCTCACAGCGCTGTCTGTTGAATATATCCAAGTACCCATCATTGAATCAGTTGCTGCGTATGGTTCAACATTTACAAGTTTGTTTAATGACAGTGTTTTGCAAAGTTGCACAGTATTGTAACCGCCCAAAACCAATACATTTTCAGGCAAATACGGCAAATAATAAGGCAGGTCTAAGATATGGTCGTAATGTGCGTGGCCGATGACAATCATTTTGATATGATGAGATTTTGGCTTTTGATTAAAAGATTGAATAAGCTGTGTGTCGCTATATACTTTTCCGAATATTACATGATGAAGAGAAGGATTGCTTAAAAAAGGATCAGTAACAACAGCGCTACCTTTATACAGCATGTAAAAATGTGCTATACCATTAAATTGAATGTTTAAACTATCTGAAATTGCTTGCTCATTAAATGGTTCGTTGGTTGAAAAGGGAATGTTCTTTATAGAAAAGCAGGCACTTAAAAGAACAGATACCACTACTAATGCAAGAAAGTTAAGCATGAGTCAAAATCTCTTTTCAATGAACAGATAAAATCATGTTTATACAAGAATGTAACATATTTGAAGCTGAAGTACTATCTTGTTTTTACTTTGAAAGTACGAGCAACTCAATTGGTTACTGAATGCAAATACCATTTCCAAATGCCTGAGAATTTTCTAATTTAAAGGAGTTTTATCATACGCTCGTTAACATACAATTCGCTTACTTGATAAAAAAAATTAAGTTAAATGGATACCTAAATTAACTTGTTTTTTCGCTGTGCAAACAGGCTTTTGGTTATATCCGCGAGCTCAGCCATTTTAGCAATGTGAAAGATCTGTTTAAAAGTAGGAGCGCAGTTATTCAAATTATACTTCTTGTTACCGCTTTTATTTTCATCGTGCGCTTATTTTATGTGCAGGTGATTGATACAAAATATGTGTCGTTGGCGCGCAACAATGCCATCAAAGCTATTGATGTGTACCCTACACGGGGATTTGTTTATGATAGAAATGGTGAACTGATAGTATATAACGAAGCGATCTATGACCTGATGGTAATACCAAGACAGGCCAAAAATGTTGATAGCGTAAAATTGTGCGAACTGCTCCGCATCCCGCTCGAAAAATACACAGAACGATGGAAAGAGATTAAAGACCGAAAAAAGAACAAAGGCTATTCTGAATACAAGGCACAGGTATTCTGGAAACAAGTTTCTCAGCAAGACTACTCACGGCTTCAGGAGTTCTTATATCGCTTTCCGGGATTCTATGGCCAGGTGCGCACTATTCGCCATTATCCGCATAAGGTCGCTGCAACCGTGTTAGGAGATGTTGGCGAAGTGGACGATTACACCATAGAGAAATCGAAAGGTTATTACAAGCCGGGAGATTATGTGGGCAAAAGCGGCATAGAAAAGGTATATGAAAAAGAGCTTGGTGGCCGGCGCGGCAAGCGCCTCGTTTTTGTAGATGTGCACAACCGCGAGCAGGGAAGCTTTGCCGATGGCAAGTACGATACATTAGCCATCCCCGGAAGTAATGTGGTGACTACTCTCGATATCGCTCTGCAAGAATACGGTGAAGCGCTCATGCGAAACAAAAAAGGAAGCATTGTCGCTATAGAGCCTTCCACAGGCGAAATTCTGGCTTTAGTAAGCAGCCCCGGTTACGACCCCAACCTGCTGTGCGGTGCCGTGAGAGGAGAAAACTTCAGGAAACTGTCGCAAGACACATTGCTGCCGCTTTATTGCAGGCCTACCCTTGCCACCTATCCTCCCGGCTCTACTTTCAAAAGCATCGTAGCGCTCATCGCTCTCGAAGAAGGAGTGCAAACAGAAGATTACGGCTATCCGTGCAGCGGGATGTATTATTTTGCAGGATTGGCATTGAAGTGTTCACACCGCCATCCATCTGCCGGAAACATCGTTCAGGCGCTTCAACATTCCTGCAACCCATATTTCTGGCAAACCTTTCGAAACACTGTAGAAAACAGACAATACAAAAAAATTCAGGATGTGTACAGCAAATGGGTGGAATACTGCAATAGCTTCGGCTTAGGCATCAAAACCGGCATTGATCTGCCCTCCGAAGCAAAAGGAAATATTCCAACAGCTCAATACTTCAACAAAATTTACGGAGAAAGAAACTGGTATTCTTCCAATATCATATCACTTGGAATTGGGCAGGGAGAAATTTTAGTTACTCCGTTGCAAATGGCGAATATGTACGCAGCTATAGCTAATCGCGGTTACTGGTACACGCCTCACGTAGTAAAAAAAATTACTGATCCATCTACGGGTAAAAATGTGCTTAAACCTTTTGAAAAACACATAACAAAAGTCTCTCCAGAAAAATTTAATCGTGTAGTAGATGGGCTTTACGCAGTTGTGGAGGCCGGCACTGCAAGAAGCGCGAGGATAGAAGGTGTCAGCCTCTGCGGAAAAACAGGAACGGCACAAAACCCCCATGGTGATGACCACAGCATGTTTGCAGGATTTGCACCTAAAGACTCTCCGCGCATCGCCATAGCCGTAGTAGTAGAAAACGGAGGCTTCGGCGCATCTTTTGCAGCTCCCATTGCCAGCCTGATGGTTGAAAAATATCTAAACGACACTATTCAGGCCAAAAGGATACCGTTGCAAGAGCGCATGATGAACAGCAGCTTGTTACATAAATACGGCATCAAAGACACCGCTTCATATAAAAAAACTTTCTTTAGTTACGCGCCATGATCGTAACGACCCGCGCCATCTCGCTGCAATCCGTAAAATATGGCGAAACCAGCCTGGTGGCAAAACTATATACAGAACAGCTAGGCACTGTATCATACATGATAAATGGAATACGAAGCTCCAAAGGCATAGCAAAAGCAGCCCTTTTCCAGCCATGCTCGCTTTTAGAAATACAAGCTTATCACAGAGAAAATAAAAATCTTCAACGACTAAAAGATTACAGGCGCGGAGCGCTTTATACATCCATTCCTTTCAACATGCAGAAAAGCGCTATTGCGCAAATTATCATAGAAACACTACACCGTTGTGTCAGACAAGCCGAATCCAACCCTCCGCTTTTTGATTGGATATGGAATACATTCCTTACGTTGGATCGAACCACATACACACATCCGGAATTTCACCTTCTGGTTATGATGAAAATAACCTCTTTTATTGGAATCGAACCTCACGGTTATTTTTCGGAACACACGCCATTGTTCGATCTCAAAGAGGGAAGCTTTGTGCCAAAAAGCCGACAGACAGAATTTTCGATACCTTATCCTAACAGTATGTATCTTTCTCTTTTAAAAACTGAAGACCTTAACCTAAACAAACCTCTCATGCCCAATCACGATGTGCGCAACGAAATACTTCAGATACTGTTGCATTTTTTTAGGTTACACATTCCGGAATTTGGCAATATTAAATCTGTAGAAGTTTTACAAAGTTTGTTTCGATAAAAAACCCGACATTTATGAAAATGCCGGGCTCCAAACCTGACTGTAAACAACAAAAAACTAAACCTATTTTTAAGATGAGAAAGACATTTAAGAAGTTGCATGGTTACATTTGTTAATTTGAGGTTTGATAACAATCTTTGAAAACTAAAGAAAAGAATGAGCAGTCCTATCAGATATAGCTTCATAAAGCACAATCCATTGGTGTTTGCATCGCTTTTGGCAATTTATCTACAACTTACGTCCTGTACTGTTAGCCAGCCGGAGTTTCGCAGAATAGAGAACTATCAGCTAAAGCGAGATGGAATGGATTTTCACCTTTCTGCCAATGTAATATGTTATAACCCAAATCGTTTTCGCTTTAACATTCAAGAACTTTTTGCGCACGTGTATCTTAATGATAATCAGGTTACCACAATCGGAAGAGATATAGCTATCAAAGTAAAGCGCAGGAGCGAATTTACCATACCTTTTGAAGTAAAATTCACTGCCGGAGAAGCACTTCGCAAAACCTTACAAAGCATTTTTCAGGTATTAAAAAAACAGGAAATAAATATTACTGTATCCGGAACTGCTAAGTTTAAAGCAATCGGAATCGTAAAAAAAGAATTCCCATTTCGCTATGAAAAGAAAGTTGATATTAACCCATTTTGGTAATGTTGTTCAAGTTTGTTCCTTAATGTTCTGGGTTTTAGGTAAAAAAATCTTTTC
>JAVQWQ010000168.1:0-4630 GCA_033578915.1 Chitinophagales bacterium
TCGAAGTGTTGGGGGCAATCCGAAATCCCAAAAACATTTAGTGGGGTCAAGAGGTGCATCTCCCAGCACTATGGATTGATTCGTACATACAGGGCTATTAACGCAAGCTGTGTCTCTATTTAAAGTGAAGTTAATTTGAGGCGGCCGAAAAGAAATTATAGTAGCTCTTGCTGTGTCACTCTGCGACCCATTATATGCTATTAGTGTTATTGTTTTCGTTCCTGGTGAAAGGTAGATTTTAGAAGGATTTATATCGTTAGTAAAATCACCGTCTCCAAGGTCCCACAAATACGAAGTTGCTCCCGTGGAAGTATTGGTAAAATTTACTTGAAAAAGACCAGCGCAACCACTTGTTCTATCCGGAACAAAACTGGCAACAGGCTGGGATTGAATTCCGTTTATAACAAATAAAAAAGCACAAAACCAAATAAAAAAATACTCCCTCATCGAATACTCCATTAAAAGACGTTTTGTGATTGCTCTTGGTTTGATTCAAATACCCTTTTTAAGATAAGCAAATATACTGATTATGTCAAAAAAACAGTTTAAAATTATGGTTATTCATTAATCCGGGACTATTTACTAATATCAGCATCTTATATAAGTCAATTTCAAAAGTTACATATTTCTGCTTAAGTATGCTAATACAATCATGATAATAACTTTTCAATGGGGTTGTTTTGTTAATTACAAGAAACGACAAATCCGATTTATAAGCTAAATAACAATCGAAGTAATGTTTTACTATGTCGGCAGGAACAAGTGAATCTATCACTAATAAGTCAATCGGTTTTAATATTAATTGAAATTGTTCTGATAAAAATTGATTGGAATTGCAACTAAACATATTTATGTTATTCAATTTCAAATCTTTAATAAAATGTAATAATATATCTAGATCGTGACAGCATATTGAAATACTCATTACCTGCGCACATAAATTGTTAAATGCAAGGTAACATGAAGTGAGGCCAGGAAACGATTCTACATTTACAACACGTTGAATATTATAGTGTTTAACAAGTTTGTTTAATACTTTTCCATATTTAATTGAAATGTGAGTGCAAGCAGTAAGCGCTTTGTTGCGGTCCAACTTTTCAGAATCAAGATATCGGCTTTTCAACATTATTTTTCTCTCATTATGCGACATTTTTTTGTGAAGCAGCTCCAAATCTTTCAAGAAAATTTTTTTCTCGAGTACGTTTATATAAAAATCATAAACAAACGGAGAATGTAAATAATATTTAGTTTTGGCATAAACCAAAAAACTAACGTAGTCAGCTATGTTAGCTAAGAAATCTCTCATACATGTTCCTGCTAATGCTGATGTTGTCAAACCAATAATAGCTATTATATTTTCATTGCCATACCTGCTGTTTGCTCAGGACAAAGATTTTTTTCTAGGGGCTTATGGTTCGGGAAATGCTTCTTTTATTCTGAATCAAAACAATTTTGGCACGCTTGCGCCCTTTGAACAACAAGTTGTAAGACAATCGGAGTTGGCCTACAAATTTACTCCCGGATGGGCCGCAGGTGTAAGACTAGGCTATTTATTTAATCGCAAATGGGGGATAGAAGGAGGATTGCATTATATGGATGGTGGTCAGGACTACGAAGACCGTATGTACGGGCCTGTTACTATCCCTCAGGGAACTTTTGGAACTACCGGAGACAATCGGGTTAAAGTAACGCGCGACATTGACTTGAAATATATTCAGCTTCTTTTATTAGGCAGATTTAGTTATGGTGAACGTAAGATTAAGTTTTATCTCACTACCGGGCCGTGCTTCGGAGTGCGTGTGAATGGCAGTGAACGAGTAACCATTGCAGGATATGAATATATCAACGATACGCTAAATTTCCCCTTTGATGAAAAATTTCATCGTTTTGACTTTGGTGTTTCGTTAAACTCAGGAGCAGAATTTTGGATTAATCCGTATTGTTTTATAAACCTTGGATTACATAATTATTGTAGCGTTTTGGACATCAATAGCAAAAAAATGCGTGAGCTGAATTGGTACAGCAAAAATGATGTTGAATATCAACGCTCCTACAATTTTTTTACAGGAGTTCAGGTTGGAATTCATTATGTTTTTGCTAAAAGAAGATTCTACAGGCGTTTATAATTTTTTCTGAGATGCGAATTGTTACTAGCCTTAAAAAGATGCCTACATTATTTCTCAGGCCGGTAAATTATTTTTTAGAAAATAATAACGAGCGAATTTCATTTAATGAATTGCTGAACCATACTATTACAATTCAGTGGACCGGAAATATTTTTTGCATTTTGTGCGGGCAAAAAACTCCCAAAACATATGGAGAAGGAATGTGCTATAAATGCTTTGCCACCGCGCCTGAAAATTCAGAATGTATAATCCATCCTGAGCTGTGCAAAGCCCACCTGCATGAGGGCAGAGACCCGGAATGGGAAGAAAAAAACCACAATAAGCCACACTTCGTTTATCTGGCTTACACCAGCGAAGTAAAAGTAGGAGTAACTCGTGCAACTCAGATACCTACACGCTGGATAGACCAGGGCGCTACTGCTGCCATATTACTGGCAGAAACTCCTTACCGCCAAAAAGCTGGTGAAATAGAAGTATTTCTTAAAAATTACTTCCCGGACAAAACCCGTTGGGATGCAATGCTACAGAATCAACAGAACGGCTCAGCTTTGATTCTAT
Source organism: Chitinophagales bacterium (assembly GCA_033578915.1). GTDB lineage: Bacteria > Bacteroidota > Bacteroidia > Chitinophagales > LD1 > UBA7692. The sequence continues at coordinate 2,685 of JAVQWQ010000168.1, forward strand.
CTGCGAAAGAAAAGGCGCTCAAGGTATTGCCACCTGAGTTTATGAAATACATATATAACTCTGATGAATTAATAGAATTAGAATATCCGGTGCAGAACTATCCGATTAAGGTTAACGCAATAAACCTAACACAGGTTCAGGCTTTTAAACTACCACTTACCGGGATTAAAGGGCAATATTTATATTTTGATTCAGACAAAGTATTTAACGTCCGCAGACATAGTGGTTACGAAGTAGAAATTATGTGGTAACTAAACAGTTTCGTCTTTGTAAGGAAGGTATATTTCGAAAACACTGCCCTTGCCGGGCTCACTTTCTACAGATATGTCGCCTCCGTGCGCATTCATGATAATTTTAACATAACTCAATCCAAGTCCGAATCCTTTTACGTTGTGAATATTTCCGGTTGGTACCCGATAGAATTTTTCAAAAATCTTCTTTTGATTTTCTTTCGATATGCCTATACCGTTATCTCTGATAGTAATGATGACCCCATGTTTGGAGCTTCTTGTTGTTACTTCTATTTCAAGGTCCACCTCTCTTCGATACTTAATTGCATTATCAAAAAGATTGTAAAATGCATTGGTAAGATGAAATTTATCTCCTTGTATAACAGCTTCATTAGCTTCAAACCGTTTGATAAGTATTGCATTTTCGTTTTGCAGTCTTAGGGCTAGCGAATCAGTGATTTCGGTTAGCAAATCATGTAAATTAACACTTTCCTTTTTTAACCGAAAGTCCCCTTTGTCGAGCCTTGCTACCTGCAGAACATTTTCTATATGGCCACTTAATCGCTTGTTTTCTTCTTCTATTATGTGTGCGTAATTTTTTATTTTATCTTTATTTTCCAGAATTCTATCATTGAGCAACATCTGACTGGCAAGCGATATAGTAGATACAGGAGTTTTAAACTCATGCGTCATATTGTTGATAAAATCTGTTTTCAACTCGTCCAGTTTTTTCTGGTGAAAAATAATGTATATAGCTCCGGCAAATGCTGCAACAATTATGAATATGAAGGCAAGCGAAGCGATAAACATCAACCACATACTTTGAAAAATGTAGCTCTTTTTATGTGGAAAATGAACGATGAGGATGCCGGAGTTTTCATAAAAATCGTTGGGAAATAGTGGAACAGAATAGTAGCTTGAGAATTGTTTTTTATTGACGTTACTAAGATTTCCAAAAAGCTTTTCGTCCATAAAGTTGTCAAACACAGCGTATCTGAAGTTGGTGTCAATTCCTTCACGGGCAAATTCTGTTTTGAGCAACATTTCTAAAAGCGGCTGGCTTACCTTATCTTTCAGGCATTTGTCTTCAAGCATAAATTGCATAGCCAAATCCTGAAACATTCGATTGTATTTTCTAAACTGGTATTCAATGAGTTCGCGTTCGCGTTCTTCGGGCGTGCGGTAGCGCTTCAAATCACCCTGACTCATGGCATGAATCTCCTTGGCGCGGTCTTGAAGGTACTCTATACTTCCGTAAAAGCGGCTAACAAAAGAACCAGAGGTGTCGGTAAATCCAAATTTCATAGCGTGCTGACCAATAGAATCTATTAGGGTGAAGTTTGGATTGAGCGAGCGAATGGTTTGTATCGTGTCGTATATTTTAGTAAGGGCTTTACCCAGATCCGGCAAGCCGGTTTGAGAAAAATATAGGACTGCTTCATTTCGTTCCAACTGATGCGTAACACTGTTTAAGGCAATCATTACCCCCTGGTCAAATTTCTCCTCCCGCACGGCATAACCCTGTCTCACCCAGCTGAATTGTATATATACAAGGCCTGCGAGAGCAAGTGCAATAGAAATAGCAATGAATGTAACCCACTTTATTTTCACGATGAAACTGTTAACGCAAATATGCAACACGAATTGCTTTGCAACACTACATTAACGTTTATTGTCCTGATTAAAATCAACGTTGGCAAAATCAATTTTCCCTTT
>JAVQWQ010000169.1:0-4618 GCA_033578915.1 Chitinophagales bacterium
ATTCAACTCTGCGATAAAAAAATATCTGAATTCAACGCAAAAATAGAGGCTAAGAAAAGTCTCCTGGATGAAACATCTAAGCTCATTGCCGAACGTGAAAAAGAGCTCAAACAGAAAAAAAAGGAGCTTGACAAAATAGTAGAAGAAACCGAAAAAGAGGAAAAAGAACTCATCAGTAAATCAGAAAAAGCAGCATCAGCAGTTGACGAGCGTTTAATTAAGGCATATAGGCGCATAAGAAACGCGTACAGAAACGGACTTGCTGTGGTAGCTGTGGTTCGCGGAGCTTGCGGTGGTTGCTACACGCGCATCCCTCCTCAACGACAAATGGAGATACGCCAGCGCAAAAGAATAATCACCTGCGAGCATTGTGGAAGAATACTCGTTGATTTTTCAGCTAAGGAAAACGAATAAAAATTCATTTTCGGGGCTCTAGCAATCCTTTTGTGGCCTCCTTGAGTAATTTGTTAGATTCTTTATCAAAATTTTGTATTAATACGTTTATTTAATTACATGGGTGCCAAAAAGACTGTTTATATCTGTAACGCCTTGTTCACCAAATTTTTTTCAACTGATAATCTTCTATTTTAAGCAGGTGTAGAAAGGTATTTTCGTAATAATCAATCTGATTCCCCGGTTCATTTTTAGCAGCTTTTTCCACCGCCCTGAATTGAAATTTGTACCCGGCTCCGGCATAAAATGTACCGCGAATCTGTTCGGGAAAAGATTCTGTTTCGTTAATAGACTTTGCAAGCCAACAAAAAGTATCATACCCAAGCCATGAGTATTTACTTGGGTAGAAGCCATACTTATCGCGGAAATGATTTACAAAATCAATAGCCTTTTTATTTTCAATGGTATCTTCCCAAAATGGCTCAGTTAATCGTGTGTTTAACTTGTTTAAGTAATCTAATCTGATAATTTCCGAGTTGAGCCAGTTGGGCATGCAATAAAGCATTACTCTGCCGTTGTAGGAAGCCAGTTGTCTTGTGATTAACTGAGCGTTGGCTTCGTCAAAAACACATCCGATTATTACATTCAACTTATGCGGATGGATAAGTTCTGAGAGGTTTTTCTTTTCGGATGATGCATTTTTTACATAAGGGTTACAAATCGAAACGTTGACCGGATAATTATTTTCAGATGAATAATTTTTTAATAATGAATCGAGGCGTTCTGCAGCGCTGCGGTCGCGAGACGAATTTGTGGTATATATGATAATGTTTTGTTTTAAGAAAGAATCTGTTATGGAACGGAAAATGTTATCAATATGTGCCTCAATAGTAGGAGCTATTTTGATGTGATATGGATTGTTGTGAGTAAGTGATCGTGCAGGAAGGAATGGCTGTATATTTATAATTCTCCTTTGTTTACAAAATTCTGCCACTTTTTTTGCTCCCTCCGGGTCAGACGGGCCTATGATAATATCGGCTTGCAAAATATTTTTATCAGTGAGTAATTCATCTAAGATTGAGTCGTTTCCGCGAGTATCTGAGCAATACACTTCAAATCTAAGGTCTGGATAAATACTGCGTATGTGCTCTACTGCAAGCTTAACTCCTAAATGAAAATCCAGTACATTCTTGATATCCGCCGGAAGTAGCCTTGGCTTAGATTTTAGTTCGTTAGGTTCAATATTTTCTTGTATAAATGCAAATGCTCTTGAGCTTTTATAGGGCAGCAAAAGACATATTTTAAGATCTTTATCTTTAAGCTTTTTGCCTAACACAAGAGGACTAGTCTGTAGCTGATTAAAGACATCTCTGAGAGAAGCCTGTTTTCGGCTTGTATTTTCAATTTGAGCGGGTTTTTGTATTCGGATATCCTGCTGTGCCCTACATATACCGATGTTTAGAAAAATAATAAATGCAAAAAAACTTGTTCTCATTGTTTTGACTAACCAACTGCTATAATGCAGTTTTATTGCAATATTTAAAAAGTTTTCAGATATGAAAATTATTCTTCCATCAGGCTATTATAAGCTCTGATAAACAAAGCTCCGAGATTTTTATGAGGGGGTATATAATCCAGAAATCTTTCATACGCTTTGGGGTTGTTTTTCACCGATTTTTCAAGTGCGGTCCAGATATTTGGCCAATTAATATCCCTGAAGTTTCTAATATCTTCTGCTATAAGTTTAATTAATGGATTGTTTACAAACATTGTTCCTATTTGTTTTGAAGCAACAACGCTTACATTGGGGCTGCGTTCAAAAATGCTTTTAAGGCTGTTATATCCGCCGCAGCTCCCCAGAATAAAAATGGCGGTATTATGATGAATTTTTTCGATGGTCTTGTAGGCATAATAGCTATGGCCTCGGTGAACCATAATGTCGGGTTCTTGTTTTAAGCTGTCTAATAACTTCTCAATTAAGGGTTGGCCGGTGTATTCGCTTTTAGGTTTGTTGGCGTAAATGGTGATTAAAGAACCGGATTTAGAGGTAATTTTTACATAATGAGGATTGTCGTGAATTATCCAGTTGGGATCTTTAAAAGTTTGTATAAAGGTCCTGAACGAAGCATCTCCGTCTTCGTCATCGTAAAAATATATTTGCCAGATATTGTGGCGATTTCTGCGAAAAAGGATTTCAAAATTTACTTTGTCTAGCTGCGGAAGCTGATACTTCGCAGCAACTTCATTCATCCATTTATCGTTAAAAATTTCGCTGCCTGCAAAAAGGTTGGTAAGCAAGCCATAGATAATTTTTCCACGTTTTAGGTTTTGTTTTTCTGTGCGGGCATATTCATCTTTTATGGTATTACGCAGTAGCATCAGCAAGGCGGTGTCAGAAATACTCCCAAACGCATCGGCTACTTCCACGGCTTGTTCAATGTCATTGTCATCCTGTTCTAGATTGCTGGCAAATTTTATCATCAGTTGCCGTTGCAGCTCTTGAGGCATAGTAGAGAGAAACTGAGATAGTTTTCCGTACGAGGCCGCCATTTTGATAAAAGTCCTGAACCGGTTTTCTCCCATCTTTTGCAGAAACTGATATCCGTTAAGTGAATCCAACCTCGCCAGCAAGCGCGCAAATAAACCATTAAAGGTTGAGGTAAAAATTTCTTCCTCGCTGTACACCATAAGCGTGTAAAGCGTAGAGGCATCAAAAGTATCTACAATAGCAAAGCGTATGTGATCAGGATCATTATGCAGATCGTTCACTACCCTAACAAATTTAAGTGCATTGACCTCAAGTTCTGCCTCTAACGACTGTTCTGCAAGGGGTTCTTTTTTCTTGCGGATATTAAGCATGTGAATCAGGTAGCTATATTGATCTTTGCCAACTTCATGAGCGCTCTCTACAGTTAATATCTTATCCTGTATCGCATCAAGCAATGTGTAAGCATTTGAGGATTTCCCGAATTTCTTATCAATTGCCAAAATGGTTTGTACTGCTGGATGGTTGCTTTTTTTTATTGTTTTAAAAACAGGATGGTTCTCGAGAAAATATTTTTTAGCAAAAACCGGAGAGCGGACAACAGCCTCTTCTAAAATAGCAAGCGCATAATCTTTATCATCGAAGAGATACGAATAAGCTAATACCTCAGAAGGATGTTTTCTTGCTGCTTCAAGGAGAAAATCCTTAATGCTTGGTTCGTTTTTAAAAAAACCTGCAATCTTAATAGACAAAGGAATGTTTTCAAGCAGATAAGATTTAAGGTTGTTTTTTCTTATGGCATTCAGGCAACCTAGCACATGAAGAAGCTTTTTATCGAGTTCATCTATCCTGTAGTAATTTGAACGGTTAACATTGCGCAATTCCACAAATAGGTTGTCGTAAAAATTGACTTTGTCAAGATTAGGAATAAGATTTTTTTCCAGAATGTGCTGGATATAATCTATGGCCTGGAAGTAAATAAAATTTGCCTGGTGATCTGTGAGAGAATCACCGGTGCTGATGTATTTATCTAATTTTCCGTCTAGCTTATCAATGCGCTGTTGTTCTGCATCAATAAGATTAGGCCTTTTGTTCAATGTATCATTTAGGGCAACGGCATACCAAGGTAAAGCTGCGAATAGCATTAACAGTGTGAGAGGATGTTTTTTTGTTGCCGGTATCATACACCCAGTAGAGAAAAATATGCCCTGCTAAACAGGGATTTTAAATTTTGATGAGGAGGAATATAATCTGCAAAATGAGGGTTGTTGCCAAGCTTATATCGCAGTTGTTCCCAAAAATCTTTCCAAACTATATTTTTCCCGTTTCTTATATATTCATTTAAATATAGGAGAATAGGGTCATTGATATTTTTTGTGCCGATTTGTTTTGTTGCAATTACATGTGCATCGGGCGCTTTATCCACGGCAGAAGATACCTTGTAGAATCCACCGCAAGAGCCTACTAAGAGCAATTTGACATTTTCATCTACGTTACGAAGTGTTGCGGAGGTATGAAAGCTATGGCCGCGATGTACGATCACCACTGGTTTCAGCTGGTTTTTGCGAAAATACTCTGAAATTGCTTCTTGTCCATAGGTTTCATATTCAGGCTTATTTGCATAAATTTCTACAGCATTTCCTTCGACACTTTTAACAACTACATAGCTTCCTCTGTCTTCTACTTTCCACACTGCAAGAGATTTAAATGTGTTGATAAAATTATTAAATGATTCTTTGC
>JAVQWQ010000170.1:0-4554 GCA_033578915.1 Chitinophagales bacterium
GATTCTCGGTCATCGCATTTCGAAAAGCGCACAAACCTCCAACTGGGAGGCCCCTACCCTTACCGAAAAGCAACTGCGCTATGCCGCCACCGATGCATGGGTGTGTTTGGAGATGTATAGGAAGATCAGCAACCGATAAATATTTTCAGACTTGCCATAATTACCCGGATAGCCAGATTTCGTTGAAAACCTAAAATTTTTCCTAAAAGGATGGCCGGACATGCCTTTTTGGTAATCCGATACTGGTGCGGTTATAGGGCTGTTTTAATAATTCTAGACGAATAGAATAACATCTAAAACGCTCTCTTCATCATTCAATGAAGTAACTCTTCTTTGCAAAATATCCGAATTTTAAGAACTTTAAGAAGATTGATCAAACTTGTCATAATTTGACAAATAAAACCGGTACTTTCCTCGCGTATTTTAAACTGACTTCAATATGAAAAAAATTCTTGGACTTGACCTTGGAGTATCCTCTATAGGATGGGCACTTATTAAAGAAATAGGAGAAAAGCCTACAGAGATAATTGGATTGGGTGTGAGAATTATTCCGCTGGATACGAAAGAGAACGATGAATTTACAAAAGGCAATGCCATAACTAAAAATCAAAAAAGAACAGTCAAACGCACTATTCGAAAAGGGTACTACCGGTATGTACTCAGGCGTAAAGCTTTAACCGCCGAATTGAAAAAACATAACATGTTTGACGAAAAACTATTTAATCTACCGCAACTTGAACTTTGGGGCCTACGCGCTAAAGCAGTTAATGAACAAATAAGCCTTACCGAACTGGGCCGGGTCCTGTACCATCTTAACCAAAAGCGCGGATATAAGTCATCCAGGAGCGAGGAAAACGTAGATAGAAAAGACACTGACTATGTCGCTGAGATTAAAAACCGATATCAGTTACTAAAAGAGGAGGGCAAAACTATTGGACAGAAATTTTATGATGAACTTTCCAAAAACCAACATTACCGCACAAAGAAGCAGGTTTTTCCCAGGGAAGCCTACATTGAGGAATTTGATACCATATTAGGAAAACAACGTCAGTTCTATCCTCAGGTTTTGACAACTGAGTTCATTTCACACCTGCGAAACGATATCATTTATTTTCAGCGGAAATTAAAATCACAAAAAGGGCTTGTAAGTGTTTGCGAGTTTGAAGGATTCCATTTAAAAAAGAAAGATGGCAAAGAAATTTTTACAGGACCTAAAGTAGCTCATCGCAGTAATCCTATTTTTCAGGTAGAAAAAATCTGGGAAACGATTAATAACATAGTCATTAAGGATAAAAGCAATAATACTTTGCAGATAACTCCTGAACAAAAGAAAAATATCTTTGAATACCTCGATAATCATGAGAAATTAAGCCTCACAGACTTATTCAAAATTTTAGGACTTAAAAAAGGCGAGTGGTTCGGAAACAAACAGCTCGGTAAAGGGCTTCAGGGGAATCTTACGAAGCTTGCAATTCGGGATGCCCTGCATGATAAAGAGCTAATAAATAAATGGTTAAAATTTGATTTAAAAATTGAATCAACCGGCAGAAAAACTTATCAGTACAGCCCGGATACAGGTGAGTTGCTCTATGAAATCGATGAAGAGATCATATCCGCAAATTGCACTGAAGAGCCACTTTATCAACTTTGGCATACCATTTATTCCATCGCAGATCTTGATGAATGTAAAAATGCCCTGATAAAAAGATTTGGATTCGATGAGGCTGTTGCTGAGCGACTTGCTAAAATTGATTTTTCCAAACAATCCTATGGAAATAAATCGGTCAAGGCCATCCGCAAAATTCTGCCTTATTTAATCAAGGGGTACAAGTACAGTGATGCTGCTTCCTTGGCAGGATATAACCATTCCGATTCGCAAACCAAGGAACAAATTCAGGCACGAAGGCTGCTTGATAAAATACCCCTTCTGAAAAAAAATGCGCTTCGTCAGCCCGTTGTTGAAAAGATTCTTAATCAGATGATTCATATCGTAAATGATATTACGAATGAAAAACGTGGCTGGGTAACAAAGGAAGAACGCGAAAAAGGTTTGTTTGAAATACGTGTCGAACTAGCCCGTGAGCTTAAACAAAGCAAGGAAGAGCGCAACGAAACATTTAAAAATATGAATGAAATTGAACGTCAAAACAAAGAAATAGAAAAAAATCTGCTGGAACTCGGCCTACGGGCTACCCGACGAAACATCATTAAGTACCGATTATATAATGAGCTAAGAGGAAAAGACAAAAAGCTTAACCCGATTTGTATTTACACCGGTAAGGCATTTTCACTCACCGATGCATTGAACGGCAACGAAATTGATGTAGAGCACATCATACCAAGGTCCTTGTTGTTCGATGATTCGCAAAATAACAAAACCCTTACGTTTCGATGGGTAAACCAGGAGAAAGGCGACCGAACTGCTTATGATTATATGGCTTCCAAAGGTGAAGCTGCTCTGCAAGAATATATTGAACGAGTAAATAACTTGTACAAAGAAGGAGTTATTAAAAAGGCAAAACGCGATAAATTACTCACACCGGGCAATAAAATTCCCAATGATTTTATCGCCCGTCAACTTCGCGAAACGCAGTACATTGCACGTAAATCCAGGGAAATACTCAGCCAAATCTGTAAAAACGTTTGGAGTACCAGCGGAAGCGTAACAGAGTATTTACGCAGATTGTGGGGATGGGACGATGTGCTAATGAATCTTCAAATGGAGCGCATACGCGAAATTATTCCTAACCCTCTCAGCGAAGGTATAACCGAAATTGTAGAATGGGAGACAATTGACGGGCAAAAACATAAAAAAGAAATAATTAAAGGGTGGACTAAACGCGATGATCACCGTCATCACGCCATTGATGCCCTGGTAGTAGCATGTACAAAACAAGGTTTCATACAGAGACTCAATACACTTAGCGCTAAAACCACACGTCAGGAACTATACAAGGAAGTCAGTGAACGAAACGAGGAGTTTAGAGAGTCGCTTTCACTTTTGGATAAATACTTTATCATGCAACGACCTTTTACCACAAAGGAGGTTGAAGATAAAGCAGCAGAAATTATTGTATCCTTCAAGGCAGGAAAAAAAGTAGCTACCTGGGGCAAACGATTTATTAAAAAGAACGGTAAACGCATAAAAGTACAAGACCACATACTGGTACCACGTGGGCCATTAAGCGAAGAGAGCTTATACGGAAAAATAAAAACGGTTGAGAAAAACAAGCCGGTAAAATACCTGTTTGAAAACCCACACTTAATTTTTAAACCCTACATAAAGGATTTGGTTGAAAAAAGGATTGCCCGGTACAATGGTGATGCGAAGAAAGCATTCGAATCATTAAAAAGCGAACCTATCTACCTTGATGAACAGAAAACCATACCATTGAAACACGGAACCTGTTATAAGGAAGAGTATGTACTCAAATATCCCATTACCTCCATTAAGAAAAAAGATGTTCAATACATTATTGACAAGAAAGTACGGGAAATTATTGCAGAGCGACTTAAACAATTTGAAGGCAAGCCCAATGAAGCCTTTAAAGACCCTGTATTTTTAGATGACCAACAAAAAATTCAAATAAAAACCGTTCGTCTCTTAACCGGATTATCGGCGGTAGAGCCGATTCAGTATGATAAGAACGGAAATCCAATAGCCTACGTTAAGCCCGGCAATAACCACCATATAGCCATATACACAGATGAGCAAGGAAATAAAATTCCACATCTGTGCACCTTCTGGCATGCAGTTGAACGAAAAAAGTTTGGTTTACCGGTAATAATTGAAAATCCAAAAGAAGTTTGGGATAAAATTCTTAACCATAAAAATAAATTTCCGCAAAGCTTTTTAGAAAAACTACCATACGGTAATTGGAAACTTTGGTTAAGTTTTGAGCAAAACGAGCTTTTCTTTTTAAGCCAAAACGTTAGCTTAAATTCACTGAGTTCTTATCGCCTTCCACAATTCCTTTACAGGGTGCAGAAAATATTCTTTAATGGAAAGCAACTAGAAATTTTCTTCAGACATATTTATGAGTCTCAGTTAAACGATTCTGATATTTCAAGAAAGCAGCTAAGATATTATCCAGTTAAAAGCTTATCTGCCTTAGAAAATCTCAATCCACAAAAAATTTATGTTAATCGTTTAGGGGAGATTATAAAAAAATAAAGGGCGAGTTGCCCCGCCCTGTCTGTTTTCACAACGGTCATGAAAGACCTTATTGTGATTTGGTTCGTACCAAAGTTACAAAACAATCGTTTTCTTGTTATCTCCTGAAGGGACTGCGCTATGCATAAGCGTATACTTTATTTCGGCAAGCCGGCGCGGCTGAGTATCCGGCTGAACCAGCTGGTCATCCACCAGGAGGATGGTAAAGAACAAACTGTTCCGGTGGAAGATACGGGGCTGGTGTTTCTGGATCATCAGCAGATTACGGTTACCCATGCTGTACTGCTGGCGTTTACCGAGCACAATGTGGCCCTGATTTCCTGCAACGACATCCATCTGCCGGCAGCCTGTCTGCTGCCGCTGTGCGGTCATAGCCTGCA
>JAVQWQ010000171.1:0-4514 GCA_033578915.1 Chitinophagales bacterium
GTAGAAGTTACTCCACTTTCAATACGGTTGAGGAAAATTTTACTAAAAGAAAGCGATAGGGCTATCGCTAAAAAGAAAGGAACTTTTGCATTCTCCTAAACATAATATCATCCATATATACAGGCAACAGATTCTTTGGGTAGTGAAATTAAGAATGTGCTGCCTCCATACTCATTACTTTCTACCGTTATTTTTCCTTTGAGGTATTCAACAATCTTTTTGCAAATTGCAAGGCCTATACCCGTTCCGGGGAATTTGTCACGTGGATGAAGTCGCTGAAATATTTCAAAAACCTTTTCCCTATATTCTTCAGGAATGCCAATACCGTTGTCAACCACCCTTATCTCATGATAATCTAAATTTTCGTTGTATTCTATTCTAATTATCTTTTTCTTGCTTGGATTAAATTTGATTGCATTACTCACCAGATTTTCAAACAAACGATAAAGATGTAATTTATCGGCATATATCACGGGCAAATGGTCCACATGAAAATAGCAGCCCTGCAAATTCGCGGTGAACTGATTTTGAATTTCTTTTATCAAGTTATTAAGATCAACTTCCTCCGGATTTAATTCCTCGTTTAGCTTAGAAAATTCCAGGAGACTGTTGATGAGTAAAAACATGCGTTTCGACCCTTCATGAATGAATTCCATGTAGGACTTAATGTTACTGTCGGAATGATTGCCAATATTTTTATCAAGTATATGAATGTAATTGCTTATTTGACGCAATGGTTCTTTAAGGTCGTGCGAAGCCACATGGGCAAACTGTTTCAGTTCATTATTCGAGATTTCAAGTTGATGGGCATACATCTCAATTTCCTTGTTTTTCTGACGAAGCATTTCTGCTTCTTTTCTCTTCTTTTCTAATTCAAAGCGCGACTGTGCATCCATAATAGCCGCTGCTTTTTCAAAGTTGAACATCTCATCTTTAGTCTTATCAAATAGTATGTGATATTCGTATCCTTTTTTGAAGTCTCCACTTTCTGCATACACATCTGAGAGAAACTCATAAACAGTAGCAAGGTCGTTTTTACTATTTATTTCTTTCAGAATTTTTTCGGCATGATGAAAATATTTCATGGATTCGCCTAAATTACCTTTCAGCTTATAAGCCATACCAAGGTGTATATATGAATTGGCAATAGAATTCTGGTTACCAAATTTTTGCTTCGTTCTTAGTGAGCGAAACAACATTTCAAAACCTTTATCAAAATCACCCAGCTCGCAGTAACTGTAACCAGCATTATTTTGCACTACAGCTACATAATACTCTTCTTTTAGTTGCTCGAAAAGATCTATGGCTTTAAGATGGTAGTGGAGAGCTTCTTTATGATTCTTTAATTCATTAAGATGATTGGCCAACATATTGTAACATCTGGCTAATCCCTCTTTATTACCAATACGTTCAAATATTTCTATGGATTTATAAAGGCATTGTTGTACAGAGTCTTTTTGCAACGGCCCTTTGTGTAAAACAGAGTTGTAGTAGTAAAGAAAGCCAAGCTCTTCGTCCATTTGATAGTTGCGCGCCGGCTGATTTTCGATGAGCCTGATCGCTTCTTGAAAATGCTCCTGTGCACTTTCTATACAACCAAGGTAGTTTTCATTCATGCCCAGCAAACGAAGCAAGCGGGCTTGGAGGACAATATCTTCCAGGCTATTTGAAATTTCCAGCGCTTGTTCACAATACTCTATACTCAATTTAAATTGTGAGGCAACACGAGAATAATAAGAAGCCAACTGGTAAAGCGCCTCAGCCTGAAGTTGAAGATTTTGCGATTCTGTCGCCAGACGCAGAGCCTCTTTGGCAGTAGCTTCTGCCTGAACACTTTGAATTTTTATTAATTGTTCAGCTCTATCCAGCAGATGGCTGATATTCTTTTCTAATGTTACAACAGAATTCATGGCAGTTTTTTTTACGTATCTTATAGATGAATGTTTTTGTTTCTCAATCTTCAGGTATGTAAAATCTTACGCATACTCCTCCAAGATCGCTGTCTTCAATCCATATTTTCCCTTTTAAAAGATTGATGTTCCTCCTGCAGACAGAAAGTCCCTTACCGCTCCCATTTGCCCTGAAATCTCTATGCAAGCGGCTAAACATGTAAAAAGCCTTTTCACGTTCAGTAACAGGTATGCCTATTCCATTATCGTGCACCTCAAAATGATGTTTATTGTTCCAGAAACGATAACGTATTTCTATGACCGGCCTATCACTTACGTTGTATTTAACAGCGTTAGAAAAAAGGTTCTGAAAGAGTTGATATAACAGATTCGGATCTGTAACCATTTCAGGTAGGTTTTCCCATTTTATCTCAACAGATTTGGGAAATATGGAAGCAACAAAGTCTAAACGTATTTTCTCAATTAAGTCGTTAAGACGCACCCGCTTTAACGATACTTTTCTTTGATTTAAAATAGGTTTCATCAGCTCATGAACCATTTCATAAACCTTTTTGGAATAATTTTCTATAAGGCCGCAGTATTCATAGGCAATTGGATTATTTCTTACCAGAGGATGTTCAGAAAGAAGACTGGTATAGCTTATAATCATTCGCAAAGGCTCACGCAAATCGTGGGCCGCTACGTAAGCTATTTGTTTCAGTTCATCGTTTGAAATCTTTAGCTGCCGTACATAATAGTTAATTTGTTCTCCTTTCTTGCTTTCAGCAAATGTTTCCTGCTCATGCTTTTCCAGCTCAAGCTTCATAGTGGCGTTATGCACACTGGTTAGTTTGTCGAAGTTAAGCCACTCTTGTTTAGCACGTGTATATTTCTGGCGGTACTGATAAGCTGAGGCATAGTCGCCACTTTCGGCCAGAGTAGAGGCCATTTCTTCATAAAGAAAAACGAGTTCGGCTTCACGCCTGTTTTTTATAAGCAAATCCTCTACCAACCTAAAGTGTGCAATTGCATTGTCATATTGTTTAAGGATACGATATGCCTTTGCAAAATAATCATGTGCATTAGCAATCATGTCCGGAGTTTTGGTTTCAGCGGCTGCCAGGAACCCTTTGTTGAGCCACTCCATGCCGGTCTGTTCATCACCTAACTCGCAATAAACTAGACCGAGTCGTGAGTAACAAGTTATTTCTCCGGATTTATTTCCTATGTAGCGAAATATCTCTATTGCCTTCTGGTAATACTGTCTTTTTTGCAATGGGTCGTTTTTGATTTGTGGGTGACAGTCTGCCATCAGTGCATAGCATTTGGCAATACCCTCATAATAATTTGCTCTTTCATAGTAGAAAATTGCACGAGTAATATGCTTGAACCTATCTTCATCAAACGGCAAATGTCTATATATCAACATCACATTAAAATGCAGACTACCCGCAAGCATGCATTCTTCTATTGTATGAACATTTTCTTTTTCAAGGATTTTGGCAGCCTCCTGGTAATGGATGATAGCATTTACGAAATCTCCGGTAAAGTGATAACATACCCCGATCAATTTCAGGATATTTGCCTTTAAAAATGTGTAGTTTTCAGAACCAAGCATATGCAGCGCTTCCCTGGCATGGGGCAATGCTTGCTGATAATCTTTAAGGGAATTGATGTAATACAATACTATTTCAAGCTTAGCTTCGGCTGCCTGAAAGTACATATTATGCTCCTGGGCAATAGCTACAGCGCGAGCAGCGTAATCAACACATTTATAACTGTGCTTCTGTCTTTCCTCTTTAGCCTTTTCTATATTATGGAGGACTTCACTGAAAGGTAATTTGTAAGAAGTGTATTTAGTCTCTGGAATACCTTTTGCACGTAACATAAAAATTTTAATAGGGCTTTTTGTTATGTTACGTAAAAAGGGGCAAGAATGTTATATGGTACAGAAAATTAATAATATAAACGACCAAAAAATGAAAATAAAAACCTATATAGATACACTTTCTAGAAATTGTATATAGATATACGGGCTACCGGACCCGGCTGCGCACCCGTACCTAATTCAAATTTCAATTTATATTTAGGTTTGCGCAGTTTAATTTCCTGGACGCATTTGATTCCGATTCCTGCAAAAACAGCCGATGCAGCCGTTAACCCAGCTCCCACCCCTATGAGCACTTTAGAAGATGTATTCCATCGCTCTGCGTAATTATGGCGTTGTTCCTTAGTGAAGTGAGCGGAAAAATCAGGCTCTTTATGTGCCTTAACTAATCCAGCTGCAAGGCAGCCACCACCCATCGCACCCACCACTGCCGATTCAATAAAAAAAAGCCGAGCCTGTGTTTCCAACTTCTCAATGTTGCGGTATTGCTGTACTGAGGGTATTTTGTAACGTGGATATAATTCCTGCGCAACTACTGAAACATTTTTTCCCAAAAACAGTATAAGTAAAAGGATAACTATTGACTTTTCCATCCGACAGGGTTTGATTTTAATATATATTCATATTGAACCCTTGTCAAGTTCTTTCTTTATATTTATCAAAAAACTCGAATAGCATGTGGATTGAAAAGCATAATGCTCTATGCAACCAATATGAATTTAAAGACTTTAAGGCTG
>JAVQWQ010000172.1:0-4383 GCA_033578915.1 Chitinophagales bacterium
AAAAGTTTGGAAAACACTACTTGAATGCAAGCTTTCTCTCCATTTCTGATTCGTAGTTCTTCTCGCTTATATTTCGTAAAGTCCTGAGAATTTTTCCGGGATTAATAATATAATCAACTCCATAAAAAGAAAAATAAACCAGTGGCTTGTATATTTTATACCAGAAATCTGATACGTTTTTGTTATAATTTTGATGATTAATAAGTGTATCAATTAAAAAGAGTGAATCAATCAGAAAATCATCATTATCCAAAGTTATCTGGCCTTCTTTGAGCAATTCATTGAATAAATGACTTCCGGGGTAGGGTCTGTAAAAGGCAATAGGTACATCATCAACTCCGTTAAGCTTACATTTAAATAAAAACCACATTGTCTTCCAGATATCTAAGTGTGTTTCCTCAGGTAGGCCAAGTATCATATTTAAATATACAATCATGCCTTGTTTTTTTGAGTCCCGAACAGACCGCAGAATCGAGGGCAAATGCACCTTCTTTTTAATTTTTTTCAACAATCGAGGAGATCCACTTTCCGGGGCATAGGTTATAAAATAACAACCTGAATTTTTCAACCAATATGCTACTTCCTCATCAATAGCCTCACTTCGAGTTCCGCCGGGAATTTTCCAAGTGATTTTTAAATTTTTTTCAACTATTTTTTGAGCAAATTCAACAATCCATTTCTTTTGAATGATGGCAGTAAGGTCATAAAATTCAAAATGTGTCGCTCCGTAAGTTTCTTTCATGTATTCTATTTCAGCTATTACATTATCGGGCGAACGCATGAAATATCTCGTCCCCCACATATCCGGACTTGTGCAAAAGGTACACTCATAAGGGCATCCGCGTGTGGCTAATACTGCTAATGATATTCTTGGTTTTTCATTAGGAACAACCACAAATTTCTGATAATTGTAAACCGGCAAATCGCTCCAATCCGGAAAGGGAATATCATCTATTTTTCTTATTCTCTTTCGTGGGGAGGTTTTAATTACTTTTCCGTTTTCATCTTTAAAAGCTATCCCGTCCACAGAGTGTAAGGTTCTGTTCTGTGCTATGGCATTTAACAAATCAATGATAGTTTCTTCTCCTTCTCCAAGCACACAGGCGTACAAGCTATCTACTTGCTTTAAACAGGTTTCGGCCATGCCCGTAATACTTTCACCGCCTGCTATTATTTTTGCCTTTGGAAATTTTTTAGCCAAAAATTTAATCAACGCTCTATCCAACGGCCAATTAATGCTAAACATGGCGCTTATTCCTATAACATCTACATTAGCAGGAATTCTGTCAGCTATTTCTTGAAAGCTAAGGCCATTGGCAATTAAACGATAGTTGGAGAGCACACGGTCGCTATAAACAGGGATATCTTCGTCCGTTACAAATTGTTGTGGGGCTTCGCCAAATCCATCAATGCATTTAACAAAATGACCCGCTGCTTTAAGAGTTCCTGCTATCAGCGCAATGCCAAGAGGGGGTAATGGCGGATATACATAAGCTCCCTCTATAATGTATTTTGGGGGGCGAATCAGCACCACTTTCATAGCCATAGAATTTACTGTATGGTTTTTTGGTTAATATTGAATTGGTATATGTATTCAATCTTTGAATCTAATACGTTCAAAGATAGCAAACTGTTAGCAATGTTTTAAATGGGTTTGAACTAAATGAACCGAAATTAAACTCAGAAAGTATTCTAATACTTTCGATAGCCCACAAACTAAACTTACGGTAAAAAGGGAATTTTAAATTATTTTAAAAGGGTAATACTTTTTTAAAAAGGAGCATTTATTAAACGAATTATAGATAATATATAAACAAATAATAATATTTTAATTAATACTTATTTAACAATTTAAAGTACATATATTCTTTCATCGAGATGTAACTCAAAATCTTGATTCATGAAAAAACTGTTCATGCCACCTAAATATGTTTGTACGTATTGGAGCAGTAGTTTTATACCAGTGTTCTTGTTCAGCAATTATTTTATTTTCTGATACTGTTACAAAAAAAGGTTCCCTAGTGTAAACACATTGATAGCCCTCGTCTTTATTAAAGTATTTTGAAACATACAGATAAACCTTATAAACTCCCACATTCATCAGGTATTTAGGCAAAATACAGGTCGTTTTAATGAGGCCTAATTTTTCATAGTTGAAAATTTCAACAAAATCATCATGCCTTAAACCGTAAAAATTTGCTGTTGACCAAATGGGCCTATCAAAATAATCCATGCATTCAATATCAAAAACAACTGTATATTCGGTTGCTGTTTTCTCCCAAATAATTTCTATGCGAAAATCATCGGCAAAAGTTATGCTTTCACTGCCTGAACAACTTACAACTCGGACATCGTGAATAATCACGTCTTTATCATCGCTATTATATACGAAATGTTTGGTGATATCCTTTACTGATTCAGCAGTTACTCCACTCAATACTTTATGATATTCATGTAAAACAAAATGCGGTTCCCCATCAGCTACAACGCGGCCTTCGTGCATAAGCAGGCAACGCTGGCTGATTCTTGCAAGATTATATTGGTCATGTAGCGTTAACAAAACTGTTTTGTTCTTAAAATATCTTTCTTTTAGCTGTTCAAAACACTTGTGCTGAAATGCCTCATCGCCTACTACAAGTACTTCATCAAAAATTACAATCTGAGCAGGCAGATGCATAGCCAACGCAAAGGCAAGCCGCAGAAACATCCCCTGCGAATAATTTTTTACCGGTTCATGAATGAAATCTCCTAGTTCTCCGAATGACACCACACGATGAAATATGTTGTCTATTTCTTTTTTTCTAAGACCATATATAACACCGGCCATATAAATATTTTCTTTGCCGGTCAAATCGGAATTAAAACCTGCGCCAAGTTCTGTGATAGCCAAAACGTCTCCAAAAACCTTTATAGTTCCTGAAGTAGGCCTCATGATACCGGCAGTCATTTTCAGCAGAGTGCTTTTGCCACTTCCGTTTCTTCCTACGATACCCACAACCTGGCCAGCATAAATAGATAAGGTAACATCATTTATTGCACATATTTTTCCGGTTAATCCATAAAATGCTTTACATACTCTGTTAAAATCAACAGCTATTTCATTTACCATTGTAATAATTTAATCTATGCACTCTCTGTTACTAATGACGCCTCTTTTTTTAATATAAACTTTCGTCTTTCCATCAGTTCTATAATTGCTGCTTCACCTCTGGATTCTTGTTTTCGAGTAAGGATGTTTTTTAAACTTTTCATTATCCTCCAAGGCCTTAGCAGAAACTGAGTGCCGAAAAAAGCTATAAGATACAGATAGAAATAAAAGCGTAACCAGTTTTTGCTTAAGTATTTATTGTAAAACTTTGTCCCTGTATAATCATTGGTGTCCAGTATGCCTTTATAGTAATCATCAAGGGCAGGGTCAATAAAGCCTTCCTTAACAAGTCTTTCAAATAGGGCGCTTCCGGGATAGGGCGAAAAAATTGATGGCACTGCATCATGAGCTCCTGCAGCAGCAGCACGCATCAGAAACCATATCGTTTGCCAAAGATGAATGTGTTTTTCATCAGGAAATCCGATCATGATATTTAGCTTAATATTCATACCTTGGCTATGACTGTGGGAAATGGATTGCAACATTTTAGATATGCTAATTTTTTTATGAATAAGATGCAATATTTCCGGACTGCCACTTTCGGGGGCATAGGTGATATTTCTACAACCGGAACGATATAACCAGTAAGCTACTTCCTTATTAATAGCTTCTGATCGGGTGCCGCCAGGTATTTGCCAGGTAATGTTTAACCCTCGGTTTACAATCTCCTTAGCAAAATCAATTATCCATTCCTTGCGAATGATAGCTGTTAAATCATAAAAATCAAAGTTTGTTACACCATATTTGGCATGAAATAATTCAATTTCATCAACTACATGTTTAGGGCTACGCATAGAATATTTAGTGGTCCACATATTTGGACTACTGCAAAAGGTACAGGTGTAAGGGCAACCACGGGTAGCTAAAATAGGGAGGGAACTGCCGCGAAATACACCCCATTGAAGCTGCTGTTTATTGTAAATATCTATAGGAAATAAATCCCAGGCAGGTAAGGGGATATCTTCAAGGTTGCGAATACGTTTCCTGCGAGGAGTAGTAATTATATTTCCTGTTTCATCTTTAAAAACTATACCTTCTACTTCTTTTAAATCTTTCTTTCTTTCAATCGCCTCGACCAATGCAACAGCTGTTTCTTCACCTTCTCCTACTACACAAATACTCAGATACGAAGATTGTTGTAACCACATCTGTGGGTATGCACTGATGTGCTCTCCACCGGCAAACAAAGGTACACCAGGCATTCTGCTTCCTATGTATTGTAATAAATCTCGATC
>JAVQWQ010000173.1:0-4317 GCA_033578915.1 Chitinophagales bacterium
GCCGTTGTGATTTGCTTTCAATTTTCGTTCTTTGCATAGGGACTATCAACAGCTTCGCCCAAAAGCCTTATTATTGCTAAGTTTTAGTCCTTTTTTACAAAAGAAAAAATGAGCATAATTGCCCGGAAATTGTCCCGCCGGGCATTTTTTTTCTTTCAAAACAACTCCAGTTGCTGGGGAATATTTTTTTGTGCGCTCTTTTTGCCGGCATGGTAAATCTCCATGTCGCCAAATTGTTTATCGGTAATCATTAAAATGCCTACATGGCCCATTTCAGGCAGCAATTTTTTCACTCTTTTTATGTGCACTTCTGCATTTTCACGGCTTGGGCAATGGCGCATATATATGGAAAATTGAAACATCATAAAACCGCTTTGCAACAGAGCTTTGCGAAACCGGGCATACACCTTGCGTTCTTTGGGGGTATCGGTCGGCAAGTCGAAGAACACCATTACCCACATGATTCGATAGGCGCTTAATCGTGAATAATTCATAGCTCCGGATAAATAATTTTCCGCGCATGTCCAAGGTAACAGTTGGCCAAAGAGGCGGTAGTGCGGCTCATGGCTACCATCAGAGGACTTTTTTTTCCATCTATCATCACATCTAACTGAGGGATTTTCAGTAGTGGAACTTTCAGTTCATTATTCAGTTCATGTATATGCGAGGTTTTTGAAAGTATTCCTGCCACCACGGCATCCACAAAAGGGCGGTATGGTTCCATGATATCATCGGCAAGGCAGTAGGCATTGTAGCGGTTGCGGTGAAAGATACCCAGCGTAGGGAGTAAACCTGAACCAATAAGGGCGCGCGCGGTGAGCGCGCGAAGGATAGCATAGCCATAATTGAGTAAATTATTGGGTGGAGGACCTTCGCGATGACGAACGAAATTCCAGGACGGGGAAAACAATCGCTGCCAATAATACGAAGCTGCCTTTGCTTCACAATTATCTGCATCGCCCGAGCGAACTTGTCGTGCCAATTCCAGTAAATAAGTAGTATCGCGCTGCAGTTGCTTTAATAAAGAAGCCTGGTTAAGAATCTTAGCCTTTACGGTTTGCTGCCATAATTGTTTGCGCAACGGCTCGCTGGCATTGATCTGAGCTTCGAAACGTTCCTGCTGCACAGAATTGCCATCGAGATTCAACAACAAACCGGTAGGGAGTTTACGCTCATTACAGCATACTAATCCGACATTGTATTCAACTAATTTATTCATCACTGGATGTGTAAGCGTAATCTGTTCGTGCTCCAGTATGATTACTCCTAAGTCTTCTATGGGAACGGTACGATCTGCCATATCTTCCTGCCCGGTGATATGATTATACTGAATCAGGAGCTGATCTAAGCGTAAAGCCAAACGGCAAGGATTTCCCAAAAGAATGGTTCGCTTGATCATTAAAATACCGTGTATTTATTTACTTATACGCAAAAAAATTATCAAGGTTATTTATTATGTCATTTTACCAAGATGCTTTGCTATAAAAGTTTTCAAACTGCATACCAGTACATTTTTTACCGTATGTACTTCGCTCTCAGGAGTAATTAAAAAGTTGTGCTTCGTATTTAAGTCTGCTACACAATTCAAAAAACCTTTA
Source organism: Chitinophagales bacterium (assembly GCA_033578915.1). Classification (GTDB taxonomy): domain Bacteria; phylum Bacteroidota; class Bacteroidia; order Chitinophagales; family LD1; genus UBA7692. The sequence goes on from JAVQWQ010000173.1 coordinate 1,599, forward strand.
GGTAATTCGGGGTAGTTGTTTAGTTTAATCTCTATGCAGGCCACAGAATGCTATTGTTTTATAAGGATAAGATCAACTTCTGCTCCATAATGAGTGGAATAATAAGGAGTAAGATGACCCGGGCTGCTTTGAATAACCTGCTCAATAACAAAACACTTCCAAGATGCTCAGCTAATAATATGATTAAATATATCTTCATAACTGTCTATGCGATTCATAAAATGCAATAATCCGCTGACCCGAAAATAGATTTTGGGAGACTTCACAATCCTTTTGGATATATTAATAAACAGGGGCTGCAATCTGCGAATAAGAAAAGCACCTTCCATGAAGTCTATATATTTGACCACAGTGGCTCGACTCATTCCCAGTGCACGAGAGAGATTTTCGTAATTAAGCCGTTGGGCGCTTATGCCCGATAAAATACTCCACAGCCTGCGCACTGTAGCAGGCGAAAGCGTTTCGTTCATAAGCATGGTAACATCTCGCTCCACAAAAGTTTTTTCATAATTATACATCCATGTGTACCACTGAGTGTTCGTACGTAATAACAAAGGTTCAGGATAGCCACCGCGAAACCATAATTATTTATAGTCAATTCTTGATTTTTCAGCTTCTGTAAGCGTAATGCCCGGTAGCTCTACATGTGCAACTCTTCCAGCTAATGTTTGCGAAACTTGTTGCATTAAGAAAGGAGACACAGCGCCTTACAGCATAAACCCTCCCGGCTTGCGGTTGGCATCAATAAACGGACTGAGCACATTAAACAAATCCGGCATGGTTTGTGCTTCATCAATAATGATAAGTTTGACGCTGTGCAATTTAAATACATCTTCCGATTGAGATAGTTATTTTCAGTCAACAGGCAATTCAAGGTCAAAATATAATACTTTTTGTTTTCGGCTTTGAGCTAATTGGGCAGCCTATGTGGATTTGCCCAATTGTCTTGCACCACCAATCGCCACCGCTGGAACTGCTTTAGTAACTTTGCTATTACTTGGGCTGCATTTCTTAAAATCATGTTGCCGTAATAGTTTATAATTGAAATTTCACGTTTAAAACTTAGCCAGGAGATTATTACTGAAACGTTAAAAAATTTTATATATTTGGTAATCATTATTTAAAAAGAAATGTAACCGTTAAAATTATAAATGCATTTATAAATTTTCACGGTTGGTAAAAATCAAACTTTCCATATAATTTCACCATCTGGCTTCAACTCAAAATCCCTATCTTCAACAGCAAAATTCAAATTACCAACTGATAGCCTCAACAAGGGCGCTGGTTTATCATAATTAATTTCCGAATCCATTTCTTTTCTTATTTTTTCATCTTTTCTTGCTTCTAAATTATGTTGGATTATAACTCTACCATCTTTTTCAAACCCTTTGATGTTATAAATTCTTTTTGATAGTGTTGATAAATCAATATTTTTAATATCTTCCTTAACATTATATATTATTACTTTCTTTTTTTGAGTTAGTACCGCTTTCAATTTAGCCTGGGTTTTATTTTTTCCTCTACCTACCTCTTTAACAGGCTCAAAGTAATCTTCCGGTTTTTGCACGGGGTTGGTGTGTTTAATTTTTATTGCATCAAACAAATTCAGCATTTCAAAGGTACGTTTCCCATTTTCGTCTTCGTATAAGGCATAATAGATGTTTTCGGCATTATCGGCATAATACACGTTTTTATAATCGTGTTTAGATTTATGACTTTGTTCTTTTATTTCGAGTAATTCCGTAGGTTTTTGAAAACAACGTACATGGCGTATGCGCTTGGTTTTTCCGGTTTTAGGATGGGTGTAAAGCAGGCCGCCTTCTTTTTTCATTTCTTTTAACGACTTTTCTTTAACCGCGTTTTCAAAGATATTCCTAATAACAGGGTCAATAATCTTTTCAATCTGTAAGTTTTCATCAACCGGTACTCTTTTTACAAAAGCATATTCTTCTTCACCATCCTTAAGCCAAACCCATTCGCCTTTTTCATCTCGTAAGGGTTTTCCGGCTTCATCACGTTGTACCAGTTTTATTTTGCCGTAGAAAGATTCTTTATGTAATTGCCCTCTCACTACATCCCCCATAGCGTATTTGCCCTTTAGCTTTCCTTTTCGTATTTTCTTTTTGGCGGTTGCAAAAATCTTTTCACGTGTGGGGGTGATGGCAATTGTAGTATTTTCTATTTTTTGAATGATTTTATGCAGGCTATTAATAGGAATTCTACTCTCAATGAGCAGTTGTTGCAACTCTCTATTTAATGTTTCAATTCTTGATAAGTTATGACTTCTTTCATCGTGAGAAGCAAATTCGTTAAGTTTGTTCAACTCCTCTATTTCTGCATTTTTCTCTAAAATACTTTTTAATCTTCCACTATCGGGTATAAGTGAAAGAACGAAGGCATCTATGGTATGGTGCGTATGTTTATCTCTGTTTTTAGCGTTATACTTATCCCGAATGCCGAGTATTTTGGCAAATTCGGCTGTTATGCTGCCTTTTTGCACCTGCACATTTTCAAACAAGGTTTTTAAATAGTGGAAAGCGTATTTGCTGATGATTTGTGTTTCTACCAGTTGCGCATTTACAAATCCGGTAGTAATTTCTTTCATTAAAAAGCGCTCAACTTTATTTTTCCAATATTGCAGTTCCCATGTCCAAAGGTGTTTTTCTACAATGCATTGATTTTTTCTGTCGGGTGTGGTAGCTTTTTTGCTCTCGTTTTT
>JAVQWQ010000174.1:0-4306 GCA_033578915.1 Chitinophagales bacterium
CCATTTCATTTTTGTTGAACAATATGGAATAATTCCTCCACCGTATTGGTGCGGGCTATTTCATCGGCTGTTATAATCTTTCCATATTCCTGGTCTATAGCCGCTATGACAACCAACGCCATCATCGAACCCCACTCCGGAATTTCTTTATAGCGTGTAGTAGGTTCTAATACTATGCCCTTATCTGTGAAACAATCTTTTAGTGTTGCAATAAAATCATCTATTTTCATATTCGTTTTGCAAAAATGTTAGTTTACTTTTTTCTTTTTGCTAAGCTATGCTTCTTCATAAATTTCATTCTATAAACATAGCATGATTCATTTAAATAAATCCTTGATTAAAATTCTTTATTACTGTTTTACAATCGTGTGTTTCACTACTTCTTTAAGAACGTGGGCACAGGACGAAGATACACTGGAACCTTTTTTTAAATTCAAAAAGATCAAAAGCGCTGCATATGTCCAAGCCGGAGTATCTGCAGACTATGTTTTCAAAAATGCGGGAGCCTTTACCCACCTTAGCCTGCATTGGTTAATCAATCAAAAATGGGTGGCTTCTTTACACTACGCTCAGCTATCTTCTCAGAATAACATCAGCCGCTACACTTACCCGAATTCAAATAAAAAAATATTTGCCAGCCACATGTTCGCAACCTTTGGTTTTGGATATAAATTGTGGAATGAGCGCAAATTCTCCCTTCAGCCGAACATTGGCATCGGCTGGGCGGGGTTACATTTTAGAAATGTAGAAAATAAAAATATCTTCCGGCACTATCTAACAATAATACCTGAGATTTCCGGCACATGGAATGTTTCAAAAAATTTCAGGTTAGGAACAGGTTTCCATTACAGAATTGTTGCAGGTAAAACATTTAAAGACATTAACACCGGAACGTTGAGTGGGCCCGGCATAAATATCTTTATGCAGCTCGGAAAATTTTAAAATCTGCTATTTTGTATTGAAAGAATAATGCTGTAAACTTTTTATTTGGAATATCAATAAGCTCTTGCAAATAATACCCGTTCTTTAGACGGCTTGCCTGAAAAAACACATCTGCCATCTTCCTTCGGGTTATTTAACGGGATGCATCGAATAGTGGCTTTTGTCAATTCTTTGATTTGTAATTCTGTTTCGCTGGTACCATCCCAGTGAGCGCGTATAAAACCCCGATTATTCTCAATTAAATCTTTGAATTCATCCCATGAATTGGCTTCATATATATGATTATCCCGAAATTCTTTTGCTCTCCGATACATATTTTTTTGGATATGCTTCAGTAAATCCGAAACATATTCAACTATTCCCTCGAAAGGTACAGTAGTTTTTTCGCGAGTGTCTCTCCTTGCAACTTCGATAGTATTATTTTGCAAATCACGCATTCCCAGAGCAAGCCTAACCGGTACACCTTTCAATTCGTATTCAGCGAATTTGAAACCCGGCCGTTTTGTTTCATCATTATCAAATTTTGCGCTGATTCTATTTTCCGCAAAAGCTTTAAGCAGTGGTATGCATTTTTCATGTATCTGCTGCAACTCTTCTTCTCCTTTATAAATCGGAACTATTGCAACCTGCAAAGGAGCAAGCATAGGAGGAAGCATCAATCCCTCATCATCGCTATGTGCCATAATCAGGGCGCCAATAAGTCTGGTAGATACACCCCATGAAGTTGCCCAAACATATTCTTGTCTGCCTTCTTTATTCAGAAATTGCACATCAAAGGCTTTGGCAAAGTTTTGGCCTAAAAAATGAGAAGTGCCTGCCTGCAAGGCCATTCCATCCTGCATCATGGCTTCTATGCAATAGGTTTCTTCGGCGCCAGCAAATCGCTCATTAGCAGTTTTTTTACCTTTGATGACAGGCAAGGCCATCCAGTCCTCTGCAAAATGAGCATATACTTCCAGCATTCGTTCTGTTTCTTCGATTGCTTCTCGTGCTGTTGCATGAGCGGTGTGGCCTTCTTGCCATAAAAACTCAGCCGTTCGCAAAAACAAGCGCGTACGCATCTCCCAACGCACCACATTAGCCCATTGATTAATAAGCAAAGGCAGGTCTCGGTAACTTTGTATCCAGTTGCGATAGGTGTTCCATATAATTGTTTCTGATGTAGGGCGCACTATAAGTTCTTCTTCCAATTTCGCCTCTGGATCAACGATTACTCCCTTACCTTCAGGATCATTTTTTAAACGATAATGTGTAACAACTGCACATTCTTTTGCAAATCCCTCTACATGCGCAGCTTCCTTACTCAAAAAACTTTTGGGGATAAACAGAGGAAAATAAGCGTTGACGTGTCCGGTTTCTTTAAACATAGCATCTAAAGCATCGCGCATTTTTTCCCAAATGGCAAAACCGTAAGGCTTTATGACCATACAACCTCTCACGCTGCTGTAATCTGCTAAGCCTCCTTTTATTACTAAATCGTTATACCATTGTGAGTAATCTTTTTCACGGGGAGTAATCTCTTTCGACATAATTTTGGTGTAAATTCTTTCTTTCTATTTGTTAAAAGTGGTTGCGAAAATATAAAAAGGAGAAACCTTTAAACCCCGTACATCTAAATTTGTCGTTATCATAAAAGAATACACTATGAAAAGCCATTGGATTCTTATTGGAGCGCTTTTCACGACAAGTCTTGCTTTGAATGCGCAGGATGATGTTTATTTTGATCCTTGGAAAAACAACTCTAATTCTAATATAGGGAGCAATTTTCAAGATCAATACTATAATAATTCTAACCAAAATCAGGATAATACCTTGCCAAGGTCATCAGATCCCTTTTCTTACGATGAGGCAAACAGGTCGCGAAATTCTGATAGAACAGATGGTTATAGCGTTGACCCTCCACGAAATTCCTGGGATGATGAAGACTTCTTTTACACATCTAGATTACGCAGATTCTATGCGCCTACCTGGGGCTGCGGATTTTGGGATCCATGGTACACCGATATGTTTTTTTACACTGGTAATCCCTGGTTGTGGGGTTCTACTATTTATGTGAATGTATGGCCGCGTTGGAGTTGGTGGGGGCCAAACAGAAGTATTATTATCATCGACTCATGGGGTTGGAACAGATGGGGTTGGAACGACCCATGGTGGGGTTGGGGTCCATGGGCTTGGAATGGTTGGGGATGGAACAGCTGGGGGTGGTTTAATCCATGGGATCCTTGGAATAATTGGGCATGGTACAACGGTTATTGGAACGGATATTGGAACGGATTTTATGATGGCCGCTTCGGCTATTGGAATAACTGGGCTTCTGTTTCTCCGGGGTGGCAAGGAAGAAATTACGATGTTTTTGGGCCACGCTTTCAAACCACAGCAACCAATTCGGGAGCCAATTCACTTCCGGGGAAATTTGGTAAAACTGATGAAACAACAGGGGGCCCAAACGTAACTAAACCCGGTTTCAATCCGGAGATAAACAACAGCAACAATAGCTTACCCAACCGCCCAGGTACCTCTATGGGAGGGTGGCAGCGAACTCCAAACTCAACAGAAGATCCGAATTATTCGGAGAGAAATCGCAAAAAAGCACCTTCCGATATATATGAAGACAACCGCGTTAATCGCGGCGAAATATTCAACACCGGCACGAACCGCTCCGAGATGAGAGAAAGATGGAGAGCCCCAGAAAACAATTTTCCAAGGACTGATGAAAACCGCAACAACCGGCTCAACGAATTTCAAAGAGCAGAACCACGCTTTAATGAGAGTGGTACGGAATCACCGCGCAATGTAGCACCTCGTTTTAACAGAACCGAGGAAATGCGCCAACGCCTAAACAAAGAATTTGAGCCCGTAGAACGACCTCAGCGCCCAACATCGCCTCGCTTCAACGAACAAGAAAGAAATATGACGCCAAGGCCTTCTGAGAACAGATTTGAGCGCAGAGAAATGCAAAGATTTGATCCTCAAAGCAGGCCTGAAGCACCAAGAAGATTTTCTGAACCCATGCAGCGGGCCGCTCCTATGAATAGAAATTTTGATGCCGGTGGGATGAGGAGAACACCATAAATTTTTTTTCTTAGATGAAAGTTCTGCCTTTATCAGCGGCCGTATTTGGCCTAACATTTCTAAATGCGCAAATTTACGATGTGGACGCTCTGCGATTCAGCAGGCTGCATACTTCCGGTACAGCAAGAAATATCGGAGTGGCAGGCGCGTTCGGCTCCGTAGGCGCGCTCTAAAAGCTCGCGGGCATGGTCTAAGCCGCCCTCCAGCGCGAGGTTCTGCGCGAGGCACACTTCGTAGAACTCCTGTATCACTTGCTGACGCACTTCGGCGGGCACACTGCCCAGACGCGCAA
>JAVQWQ010000175.1:0-4249 GCA_033578915.1 Chitinophagales bacterium
AACCATGTCGTTTAGTTTTACATTTTGAAATTAGGGCAAAATCATGTAAGGCAAATTTATAATTTAAGAATAAGCAATGAAAATAAGTCCAGGAAATGTGTGATGAAAAAAATGAATAGCAACCGGAGTCATAGGTACTCTTGCCCCGTAGTGCATTTTACTCACAAAAAGAAAATCGCCTATTAAAAGCGTTTTTTCCATTGACCCTGTTGGAATAGTGTAGGCTTCGGCAACAAATGTGCGTATAAGCCATGCCGCAATAACAGCAAATACAATAGCTTCAACCCATTCGCGGAGAAAGCTTCGCTTGAAGCGAACATTCGGGCCAACCCATTGCTGCGGAGTAGCTCCAAGCCAGATGAAATATACTGGCGCCAACAACACCGCAGCGGCATGTTCCCAAAAGCTATATCTGTTATGAGCTGTGCTCATTTCAGTAAGCTGCGCAGCTACATAAAAAAGATTTACGCCTGGGATAAACAGCATGGCCGTCCACCACAAAGGCTTGCCGGTAAGTTTTTGCCACTCATTGCTGCATATCACCGGCACAAAAGCTTTCCATCCAGGAACACCTCTTCTTCTGAAAATCAGAAATGCCCCTATGCGAATTCCTACCATGTAAAACAAGACAACCAATAAAAAAATCATTGTGTGTTATTTTCTGCAATAATAGGTTTTAAAAATATCCCTCCACAAATTACATTACGAAAGCAAGACTTCTTAATGAATCAATTTTTTTTCATTTGTTTTTTATTCAATGTTATTCTAATGATTGCATTTGTTTAATGGTTATCATTTTCTGTAAGGTCTAAAAATCTTTCTTTCCACTTTGGTTGAATAAACAGGCATTTATCGTCTTTTCCAAACCATTTGTAACGATTTCGAGCTATAAAGTCGTATATCTTATCGCGTAATGGCAACGGGATGATTCTGAATAATATCAAAAGTTTCCATGGGAAACTCAAATTCCTGGCTATACGCAAAGCCGCTTCTGATTTTAAAAAAACTTTGCCATCCTCTATCAGTATTACTGAATCATACTCTGGCTGCAACACTGTACTGCCGCGAAGAAGGCGGGATGCTATTGAAGACTGAAGGGCTGCAAAGGAGAAATACCCCTTTTTATCATGAGCAAGGATAATCTTCACCGAGCGCTTACATAAACCACATACGCCATCATAAAGTACAATTGATTTTTCTGACAGGTCTTTTTCTGCAGGCAGTGCCATTTTGTTAAGACGATTCAGCGGTGGCGTATTTTTGCAATTTTTGATTTATTAAACTAACCAATACATCAATCGCCACGTGGTTCATACCCCCTTGCGGTATGATGATATCTGCAAAACGCTTGGTTGGCTCGATAAACTGCAGATGCATGGCTTTAACAGTCTCATATCTCATCAAAACTTCTTCCAGTTTACGGCCTCGTTCCAGGATATCCCTCTCAATAATGCGCATCAGCCTGTCGTCTGCATCAGCATCAACGAAAACCTTTACATTACATAAATCTCTCAGCCGCGCATCGGCAAAGAGCAGGATACCCTCCATGATGATAATATGTTTGGGTTGAATAAATCTTGTCTCCTGCTTGCGTGTGCTGGTGATAAAGTCGTAAACCGGCTCATGTATGGCTTCCCCACCTTTGAGTCGCTCTAGATGTTCAACCATTAGATCAAATTCTATTGAATCGGGATGGTCGAAGTTGAGCAGTTTCCTTTCTTCTAATGGAAGATGGCTGTTATCTTTATAATAGCAGTCTTGTGAGAGCACTGCCACCTGGTTTCTGTCCAGTTTCTCCAGAATGTTTCTGACCACTGTGGTTTTACCACTGCCGGAGCCACCAGTTATACCGATTACAATCACATTGTAAAACTAAACTTAAAATTGATTTACTTACACAGCAATTTTGTAGTCGCGGAGAGCATCGTTGAGAGAAGTCTTTTTATCTGTGCTTTCCTTTCTCTTGCCGATAATGAGAGCGCAAGGCACCTGAAAGCTTCCGGCCGGAAACTCCCGGGTGTAACTTCCCGGGATTACCACACTTCTTTCAGGCACATACCCTTTGTATTCTATAGGTTCAGAACCGGTTACATCAATGATACGGGTGCTGGCGGTGAGAACCACATTGGCACCCAGCACAGCTTCCCTACCCACTCTTACCCCTTCTACCACAATACATCGTGAGCCGATAAAACAATTGTCTTCAATAATAACTGGAGCTGCCTGGACTGGTTCAAGCACACCACCTATACCCACGCCACCGCTCAGATGCACGTGCCGTCCTATTTGCGCGCAACTGCCAACCGTGGCCCATGTATCTACCATGGTCCCTTCTCCCACGTAGGCTCCAATATTAGTGTAAGAAGGCATCAAAATCACCCCTTTTTCGAGAAATGAGCCGTAGCGCGCAATGGCATGAGGGACAACTCTAACGCCTAACTCGCGAAAGTTTTTTTTCAACTTTATTTTATCGTGAAACTCAAAGGGACCAACCTCAATAACCTCCATTTCACATATTGGAAAGTATAAAATCACCGCCTTTTTTATCCATTCATTCACTTTCCAGCCGTTGTCCTCCGGTTCAGCAACTCTTAGTTGACCCTTATCTAACTTTTCAATTACCGCAGATACAACTTCTTTACTTTCAGGCAAAGAAAGTTTGCTGCGATCTTCCCAGATTTCCTCAATCGCTTTAACAAGCGGTTGTTCCGATTCATTCATTCCAAATTTTTTGTTCAATGAGTGAAAAAATCATGAGACTAAAAAAAACAATTAATTAATAGTATGAATTTGTTTTTTTAAAAGAAAGAATAATTTTTGCAGCATTACAAATTCCTATAATGTATATGAAAAACTCAGTTACAATCCTTTTGCTTTCTATTACTGTTTTTCAAACCCGACTCCATTCTCAAATTTTTATAAATACAGGCAACGAAAATCTTGAGCGCCTGAAAAAAGAAAACCCCAACATTGAATTCTTTGATGATAAATATTCTTCCCGGCCAACCAAGAAAACAGAAAGCTCACCAAGCTCAAGCACTACACCTACACCTTCGCCTGCACCTTCTTCATCTGCAAACACGCCTTCAGAAAACGTAACGACAAGAACGAGCAGCAGCTTCTCTTCTAATGTGCGTCCTGCCGATTTAGATTTACCATCGTTTGCTGAGCCGGGCAAGTGTTATGCCAGGTGTTTAATCCCTGAAAGATACGAAATTCGTCAGGAATCCGTAATTGACAAGCCGGCCTCTTATAGAACAGAAGTAATTCCTGCTGTTTATGGTACTGTTATTGACACCATTGTTGTGCGCAAAGCATACGTTAAAAAAACAATCATCCCTGCTGAATACGAATTAGTTACAGAGGATGTATTGGTGTCTCCCGCTACTACCCGCTGGGAAAAAGGTAAAGCAGATGCTACCTGCCTTAGCGCCAATCCGGCCGATTGCCAGGTGTGGTGCTTAGTAGAAGTGCCTGCTGTTTACAAAAAAGTTACCAAAAAAATATTGAAAAGGCCTTCATCTATCCGCGAAGAAGAAATTCCAGCTGAATATAAGCTGGTTGAACGCAGAGTGTTACTTGAGCCGCCCAGAACACAACGAATTGAAATACCTGCCACATATAAAACTGTTACCAGAAGAGTTTTAGTAGAAAAAGGCGGCTATCAAGACTGGCGCGAAGTACTCTGTGCAGACAGACTGAATACGCAAAGAATTCTTGCCATACAAAGAGCATTAAAAGCTGAAGGCTACGACCCGGGCCCGCTGGATAATGTATTCGGAGCAAGGACCAAAGAAGCTTTGATAAAATTCCAGCAAGATAAAGGACTGCCGATTGGCAACCTTAACATGGAAACACTGAAGGCTTTAGGCGTAGAATAGGCTTCTGCGCTAATAAAGCTTGATTTTCAGTGTTTAAAATGCCTTACGCCTGTAAACACCATAGCCAAGTTATGTTGATTTGCGGCATCAATAGATAATTGATCATTGACACTTCCTCCGGGTTGTGCAATTGCACTGATCTTATGTGCTGCTGAGATTTCCACACAATCCGGAAAAGGGAAGAATGCATCGCTGGCCATAACAGCACCTACTACCTCAAAACCAAATTCGCTTGCTTTTTCAATAGCATTTTTTAGCGCATCAACTCTGGAAGTCTGGCCACTGTTGCTGCCAATGAGTTGCCCTTGTTTTACTATGGCTATTGCGTTACTCTTTAAGTGTTTTACCGCTTTAATCGCAATTTCAAG
>JAVQWQ010000176.1:0-4157 GCA_033578915.1 Chitinophagales bacterium
ATGTATTTGTTTATATTTTATTTTACAAACTACTTGTTTCGACCTGTTCGACTTTTCCGAACTATACGCAATCTATTGTTGCGCAGGTTTGAATCCAGAGCCGAGTGGGCCCTTGCAGAACTGCTTAAACGTACAAAAACAAAAGTGATAACCGCTGAGCAGGTCGCTTAAATAGATGTTGAATGATTTATAATGAGCAAACCTTTAATACTGTTGATTGATCTGCCGGTTTATCCGAAAGGGATTCTTTCACTTTCACTTTATGTAGTTGCTTCTTGTCTGGAAAAAATCTTCGAAACCGAGATACTTGACCTCAACCTTGAAGATGAAAAAAAAATATTGTGGGGAAAATACGCTTGCTTCGGGATTAAAGTATCTGCGCAAAACTACCGACACGCCATTGTAATTACCGAGAAAGTCCGCGCCAATAATCCACATGCAAAAGTGATTTGGGGCGGAGAATTCCCAACATTACTACCTCATGAGGCTGGTAAATACGCAGATATTACAATATGCGGACTTTTTGAAAATATAGCCGATGATTTTATCGCTGATTGGCAATCAGGAAAAATAAAAAAAATATATATATCAGGAAGAGAAACTCCACACTCATTCACAAGCCCAAAATGGGACTTACTGAAAAACTACCACGCCTATAGTTCTGTAATGGGTATGCCCTTGGAAACTTCGCGCGGTTGCACCGAAAAATGCTCGTTTTGCATGGTACATATCATGCAGCAAAAACCTTACGCCCTCAAAGATTATGAAAAGTTGAACAACGAGTTAAAATGTTACTCGGGCCGATTTGTAAATATTATTGATTATAATTTCGGAGTAAGTAAAGAACATGTTATACGTGTATCATCTCTACTTAAAAAAAATCATGTGTCGGGCTGGATGGCAGAAATGTGCATTGAGTTTTTAGATGATGAAGAAATTCTACACGCGCTGCGCGACAGCAATTGCAAAATCATTTATTGCGGATTGGAAACGATTGATGATAACGCCCTGCGTTCTATACACAAAATGCATACCAATATCATTGATAATTATGAACGCATTATTAATAAAGCTCAATCTTATGGAATTCAGATTGGTGCAGGTTACATACTAGGACTGGAGAACACCACATCCGATACTTTCAAAAACACATTAGCTTTCTTTCAGCGCAATAAAATACTATATGCAAAGTTAACTTTTCTAACCTATAATCCAGGTTCGAAGGCCTATCAATATATGGCAAAAAAAGGCACTTACAAAGCGAAGGAATACTCATTTTATGATGGTATTCACCTCAGCTATCTTCCCCATGGCGTAAATGAAGAACTGGTTATGGAGGGGGCAAAATACTTTATCAAACAATTTTATTCTCCTTCGTCTATAGCCATGCGAATTTTTCCTCAAAAAAAACTATCTTTTAATGCTAAATTAGAGCTGTTTGCTTTTGTTTGGCTTTACTCGTCTGTTTACAGGGACTGGGTAAAAAACGGATTGTTGGAAATTCCACAGAACGAAGAATATTTCTCCAAAAAACTGCTTTCAGTGAAATATCAGAAAAGTTTTTCGAACAAAATGCTGGAAAAATTGGTAGAATTTTGCAGAAGATATCATTAAACAACAGTGCTATTGCCGAAAATCCTTACAGATGAGGCCTGTGAAGAAAATTATCTATTTAGGAATAGTATTAATCTACACGGCAACGATGTTTTTATCGCTTAGCGACTGCAACAGTCGCAACGGATCAATGTTTAACAAAAAGTTTTTTAGCCTTACACGAAGCGAACAGAATAAAGAATGTGGTAAATGCCACAACGAAATATATGAACAAGAATTAAAAGGGCCTCATGCGCATTCCTATTATTCTATAGAGGAACATGTCAAATATGTAAGCCAGCCAAAATACGATTGTAATTTTTATAAAAAACATGTTTTTAAAAATGCGGAAACAGAATGTATGCGCTGCCATGCACCGGATAATATGTTTCAAAGCGTTTTTCAGAATCATCACGCCACAGACTCCCTCATACAATGGTTACTGCAAAAAGACTACCCCCATCAACCATTACCCTGGAGAAAAAGAGATGAAGATAAAATTACCGGAGTAGATTGCTTGAGTTGCCACTTTGACGGCCATGGAGTTATTAGCGGAAATAAAAAATATCTCAACGTTTCATATTCTGCTCCATGTAACCCTAAATATTCTGAACTATTTGCCAAAACCGATATAACCTGTCTGCCTTGCCATACAGATGCTGTAAAAAGCGCTTACAATTTATACGGCAGCAACTACAACTTCCGCCAATGCAATTCTTGCCACACTTTGGCTAATCTAAACCAACCTCATCGTTATATTTGGTATAAAGATCTTCCTTCTTATAAAAAACATCTTTTCGAAGGCCTTTTAAAAAGTTTGACAGCAACTTATGATGTCAAGCGCGCAACTGTAAACATTACCTCTGATTTTACTATGCCTCATTTAACTGGACACTGCCCTGAATTACTATTGCATTGCACCATATTAACAAATGACTCTTCGCCCATCGCTTCTTACTTTATCCGGTTTAATCGCAAAGCAGAGTTCGATTCATTGATGTACGATTATTATGAAAAGAACAAACTAGGCGGAGTTGAAGGGTACGACTTTTTTTCACACGGTAAGCTTTTTAATCATATCGAAAAAATAAAGACTAATCCTAAAAAAAGTCCTGTGATGATGAGACTGGAACTGTATAAGAAACAACAATACTGGCTAGATGACTCAACGAAATTTCCGCTTTACGCCACTTATATTCCGCTTAACCGTTGATTAACTTCTTGATTTTTGCCATACCCCAGGCAGGCAAAACTTTCCAGCCCACATTCCACCAGAAATTAACTGCTGCAGACGTCTCCAGATTACGTATGTAGTGCCACCACAGCGAGGGTATGAATAATATCTCTCCTGCCTGTAAAATTATTTCAACCGGATGTGACTTTTTAGCAAGAGGGAAATTATGATAATCAGGTTGTAGTGGATTAAATCTTGCAAAGTTGGGATGCCTGGAAAAAAAATGATTTGGGTATAAATATTTTCTGTCTGAGGGAGGAAAAAGAATAATTTGCTTTTTCCCAAAAACCGTAGCATAAAGATTTTCGGGCAAGTCCTGGTGCAGGGATGTGCTTACAGATGAAGCTCCGATGTAAATCCTGCTTCGCAGAAACATTCCTTTCTTACAGAACGGTGGCAAATAAATATCTTTCCAAAAATTGTCGCCAAAAGAAGAAGTAGGAGTAGCCACCACCTTAGTTGGAGTTTTATTTAAATCACTAATAATATCACGAAGTTTTACCCATTTCTTAGAATCTTCTGTAAATGTGTCAGGGTCAGTGTGGCCGTCAAAAACCTGCATGAAACCTACTGGTTGATCTCCATATTTTTGGGCTATGTACTCCAACGACCATTTACGATAAGCAGGCCACTCCTCCACTATTCCTTTTATGATTACCGGAATACTTCTTTTGACATAACAATCATAGAACGATGCCAAATCAGGGGCATGAATTCTTTCAATCACTTGGCTTTGAATTACTTCAAACAAAACACTGTTTTAGAAATGAAAAAATAATTATGCACGCTTTGATTCAACCTGTTGCTGCTCCTCAAAAAAAGATATGTCTTCAACAATGCGGGTGGCCGGCTGAACAGTAAATCCAAACTTCCGGGCAAAAAAACGATATATATGATAAAGATTGTGCAAAGCATAAGCCGTAAATTCCGGATTGCGGTTTTTAAATCCGGTTATAATATCAGCCAACATTGATAAAGGACGGATCATAAATTTGGGAATAAAAGACACTCTCTTTAAGGTAAGTTTAATTTTCCACGACTCGGGCAGAGCAGGCATGATACGGAAAATGAACTCATAGGCTTTATATATATCCATTAACTTTTTATCCTTTACGTTTTCTGTATTGCGGAAAAAGTAAAACTCTTCTCCTTCGTTTATTTTGCGAGCCTGTTCAGGCGTAATCAATCCTTTTTCTTCGGCTTCGCGCATCATCTGAGTGCCGGGAAGGTAACAAGTCCAGAAGGTTTGTACTCTTTTTGGATGTGTTTTGGCATAAAGTTTTCGCGCATTTTCCTGTGCTTCCAGAGGTTCATTAGGAAGGCCAAACAT
>JAVQWQ010000177.1:0-4070 GCA_033578915.1 Chitinophagales bacterium
AGGAAAATTGGGGATAGGTCGGACAGCCGAAGTATTTATCGTATTGGTCCGGAGTGTCGTCAATAAAATCTGTGGTATTGAAAGTGCCATCATAACAGCCGGCACGGTTGCCCCAGATGTGTAAGAGTCCGAGCCAGTGCCCCACCTCGTGTACTATTGTTCTGCCACCCCGCTGATTAGTAAGTAATGTGCCTATTGTACCAATGGTATTGAAGCGGGCAGCAATTCCATCGGTCTGATCATCGGTAAAATAGGGCAGTGTAGCGTATGCTAAAGTCCCTCCACTAAGAAGGCTTCCTCCAAATCTAAGACTCCATATATTTAAATATCTTCTTCTGTTCCAGATAGTAGCCGGTTTTACTTGTGTTTCAATTTCATTTTCTGAATTCCATGAAGATTTATTAATCACTACACGATTGATTCCATTTGTAGGATTACCCTGCGGGTCAAATTTTGCTAAGCAGAACTGTATGTAAGTATTTGCAGCTAATGGTTTGAACTCTGCAGGTATGGTAACTGTATCTCCCGCCATGAGGGCAAAGTCTCTGTTTAAAGCATCTATCTGCGAATAAATCTGTTCATCGGAAATATTTTCACCTACTCCATAAGCTTTACCATCATGTATGACGTGGAAAACTACGGGGATATAATAGACGGTTTTAGTAGATCTTGCCGCAGGCTTGGGACTTGTTCGAAATTCTTCCATTGTGCGGTACATTTCATCCAGTTTTACTGACAGTTCTGGATTTTCTGCAATTTTTTTCTGGATATATTCATCAGTACCACAGAAATGCTGGCCAAAAAGAATAGAGCAATTGGCAGCTAACAAGAACAAAAAACTTTTTTTCATGAATAATATACAGGTTATTTAATGTTTCAAGAAAGCAAAGGTAACGATGTTTTCGTTATCAATGACAGATAGATAATAAACTCCTTTTATCAAATCAGAAATATTTAACATATGTAATGATTGTTCGCCTTTGAAGGTTTCTTCAATAATTTTTTGGCCAAAAAGATTAAAGACAACCATCTTAAGGCCATTTGCCTTATTAGTCTCTATCCAAAGCAAATCTTTTGCAGGGTTAGGAAAAACTTTTACAGATAGTGAATTATTTTTATCATAAATAGAACTCGGAGCAAAAAGCGTATCTGTGGCTATTGCCCTGCAACCTTTTGCATCCGTAGCCGTGACGGAATATACTCCGGGGCCTAAATTGGTTATAGTTGAACTGGTTGCTCCATTACTCCAATTAAAAGTGATAGTGCCAGTGCCCCCTGTAGCCGCAGCTGAAAGGGTTCCATTAGAAACCCCAGGAGCTGTGGGGTTTGTTTTATTGACAATGGTTACGATTAAATCTGTACTATCTTTTACCGTTGTGGTAGCAGTTGCGGTGCAACCAAGACTGTTGGTAACGGTAACCGTATAATCTCCCGGTGGCAATCCAGAAATGGTTGCTGTTGTGCCTCCGTTGCTCCATGCATAAGAAGATAAAGTAGAAGAGCTTCCCGTGTATGCATTTGCAAAGGCTTTTCCGTTAGATAAACCACATTCTGAAGCCTGAGAACTCGCAGTTACGACAAGGTCAGAAGGCGCATCATCAATAACTTGTGAGGCAAATGCGGAACATCCTTTAACATCCGTAACAGTAACACTATATACTCCAGAATACAATGAATCTAATGGATTGTGGGTTTTTCCATTGTTCCATATATATGAGTAGTTTCCGTTTCCACCGCTTGCTACTGCTTCTGCCTGCCCGTTGTTTTGTCCACATAACGCATCAGAAACAGATATGGATACACTGAGCGGAGCAACAGGTTGTGGTATAAATGCGATTGCCGTAGCAGTACAACCGTTGTTGTCTGTAATAGTAACCGTGTAAGAACCTCCTGTTTTATTTACAATACTATCTGCTTTGCTGCCATCGCTCCATGAAAAACTGAAAGGGCCATTACCGGAAACATTCACTTTAGCCCTGCCATTAGACTCTCCAAAGCATCTCACCGCTTCTACTGTAACATTCGGATTTGGATTAGGATTTACGGTAATCAGATTAGTTTGCAAGGTATCATCACTACCACTATTGTTTGAAACGGTAAGCCTAATGCTATATATTCCCGGTGTAAGGAATGTAACCGTAGGATTTCTTTGGCCGGACAGCTGGGGAGATGCCCCGCTGCCGAATTGCCATGACCACGAGGTAGGATTTCCGCTACTTTCGTCTTTGAAACTTACGGACTGTCCCGCGCAGATATTTGTTCGATTGACCGAAAAATTCGCAACAGGTGGTGTGGCAACGGATGTTGAACATATTACCGGAAAGACTAAATGGGAAAATCCAACGCCCAGAGAAGTATAAGAAGTTGCGTAACTTACCCAGTTACCATTTTGATATCTTTCCCATGCAAACAAGGAATCCTTGTATGCGGCATTGGCAAGAGAGGTTAATAATGCCACTGTGTCGCCGGCAGTTGTTGGTAAAATCACCCCCACATAAAAGTTGCTGCTTACACTTGGCGGATTGGCAAAAGGAATGTAAACAAAAGTTCCGTTAGGATTGAGCAACTGCGATAATGGATACGTTGCTGTTGCAATAGGGTTTGCTCCGGGGGAACCTCCTGTGCCGGTGTTGCTCCAAACTGCAAAAGTTACTGTCTTATTGCCGGGAGAAGATGATTTAGCATACAATCCAAAAAATGCGCCATTAACTGTAACAGTTTTATTATTTATGAATCTTTCTGCTTTGGCCAAATCTCTATCGCTGTTATTGCCCGAAAGATACCCTGTACCAAACGGATAAGCGTACAATGCCACCGATGTATCTGCAGGCAAATTATCAAGCGTATCGCAACCTGTTCCGCCCTGTTGAGGGTTGACAACTGTTATATAAGCAGTTTTTGTTACCGGAGAAGAACTGCCCGCGCTATTACTGGCTACAAGCGTAACGTTGTACTGTCCGGGGGTGTTATAAGTAATTATCGGATTCTGTTGTGTAGATGTAGATGGAGTTCCTCCTTGAAATGTCCATGACCATGAAGTGGGAGAGTTAGAAGATAGATCTGTAAAACTTACACTGTTGCCTACTGTAACGGTTGTAGGTGTTCCTATAAAGTCGGCAACCGGAGGAAGAGGTGTAGTTGAGGTAGTTGAAAATATATTTATATTATCGAGATATATATTATTCCCGTAATTATTAATTCCAACAAACGCAAACCTCACAGAAGGTTGGCCGGCTATACCAGTTGATAAATTAATCGAATCAGTTCGCCACTGTGAAGATGTAGGTTGAAAATTTGTGTTAGTAAACGAAGAAGTAGTTTGCAGGCTGGCACCACCCCTCCTCCACAGCAAATTCCATGTGCTTCCACAATCTGTGGAATACAACACGTGCAAAGAATCGCGGGAACTGGAATTATAGCGCGAATAAGCGTAATCAAACCTAAGCCGTGCTGAGGTAACATTCGAAAAATTGAGAACGGGAGTAATGAGCCAGTCGCGTTGATTCGTAGCATTTGAATAATTATAACAATTGTAAAAGGCAGATGCCGAAGACTGCCCGTATCCACTAGCGCTGGTTGTCCGCGCCCAGGTGATGCGGGTATCCGGATTGTCAAGTGTCCAGCCCGAAGGAGGGAAAGTAGTATTTTCAAATCCTTCTACTAAAGGTAAATTGCTAACACCGGCTACGGTGATATAACCTGTTTTTACTGCCTGGTTAGTACCATTTGCATTGGTAGCAGTGAGCGTTACACTATATGTGCCGGGATTCGGGTAGGTTACAGTAGGGTTAGGATCTGTTGAAGTCGCCGGACTCCCGCCTTGAAAATTCCATGAATAGGAAATCGGTGTATTTCCAGTGGTGTTATTCGTAAAATTTACTTGCTGGCCAGCGCAGATAGATGTTTTATCTGCGGTAAAATCTGCTAATGGCCCCCCAGTGGGAACACACCCCTGGTTATTATTAACAAGAGAAGCACGTGAAGCAAAACCGGAATTATTAAACGGACTTGGAAAAGGGCCTCCGTTGAGTATCAGATTCATAAAATTAGCCTGCTGAGTAGTAAACATT
>JAVQWQ010000178.1:0-4063 GCA_033578915.1 Chitinophagales bacterium
AAAGGGTATGTTTATCTTGCAGTGAAAGAAATGAAGAAATTGATTATGAATTTTGCCGCATACGAGATGACTACCACGCAGGTGGATGCGCTATACATACAGGCTTTCAGGCACATGGCTACTGCCAAGAGTATGGCTGCCTTGTATGAAGAGCGAAAAGATATTTGTTCGCGGTACGTTCATGCCACCTCAAGGGGGCATGAGGCCATCCAGCTAGCAGTTGCTTATTGTTTGAAGCCTCAGGATTACGCTTTCCCTTATTACCGCGATGATGCAATGCTGCTCGGCATGGGATTTACCCCTTTTGAGTTGATGCTGCAACTGCTCGCCAAAGGCACTGATTACTTCAGCGGTGGGAGAACTTATTATTCGCATCCTTCTTCTGCAAGGGCAGACATGCCCAAGATACCGCATCAAAGCTCTGCAACAGGTATGCAGGCTATACCGGCTACGGGCGCTGCGCATGGAATAAAATATAAAGAAACTCAGGGAATCTCTACCGGCGACCATTATGAAAAGCCCATAGTGCTGTGTTCTTTGGGCGATGCAGCCATCACAGAGGGCGAGGTAAGCGAAGCTTTTCAGATGGCGGTACTTCACCAGCTGCCTATTATTTATTTGATTCAGGATAACGAATGGGATATTTCTGCGCACGCTTCGGAAATACGCGCTCAGGATGCTTCTGAGTTTGCACGAGGTTTTAAAGGATTGCGCGTTGCAACTATAGATGGAAGCAACTTCAGCGAATGCCTCCTTATTGTCAAGGAGGTGATACAAAAGGTGAGGAATGACCGTTCTCCTTATCTGATTCACGCCCGTGTGCCACTGCTCAACCATCACACTTCGGGAGTAAGAAAAGAGTGGTACCGGCCTAAAGAAAGTCTGCAGCGCGATGCGGCACGCGATCCGTATTTATGGCTAAGAAATTTTCTGCTGGAGCGCAATGTCTCTGAATCGTTTATCCATGAAACCGAAGAGGCGGCCAAAAAGCTGGTTGCCGATGATTTTGAAAGAGCTCTGGCAGAGCCGGAACCCGATCCGGAAACTATTACGCATCATATTTTTGCTCCTTCGCCTATTACGGAAGAGCGCGGAGAGCGCACTCCCAAAGGGGCTGAAACTGTGGTGATGGTAGACGCAGCCCTACATGCCGTTGATGAGCTTCTGCGCAAGCATCCTGAAGCTTTGCTCTACGGGCAGGATGTAGGTGGAAAGTTGGGAGGAGTGTTTCGCGAGGCTGCTTTGCTGGCTCAAAAATATGGCGACAATCGCGTATTCAACACACCGATTCAGGAAGCCTATATTATTGGGAGCACTGTGGGAATGAGCGCGGTGGGTTGCAAACCTATTGTGGAGATTCAGTTTGCAGACTATATCTTCCCGGGCATAAATCAATTGTTTACAGAAGTAAGCAGGTCGTGTTATTTAAGCAATGGGAAATATCCCGTCAATGCTGTTTTCCGCATTCCTTCGGGAGCCTATGGCAGCGGTGGGCCTTATCACTCTTCCAGTGTAGAAAGTGTGGTGTTGCAACTAAAGGGAGTAAAAGTGGCATACCCTAGTAATGCTGCAGATATGAAAGGATTACTTAAAGCAGCCTTTTACGATCCTAACCCTGTGGTGATATTTGAACACAAAGGCTTGTATTGGAGCAAGGTTCCCGGCACCCAGGAGGCTAAAACTCCCGAACCAGATAGTGAATATATCATTCCGCTGGGAAAAGCACGTATAGCGCTACATGCCAAAAAAGAGAAAGTTGAGGCGGGAGAATCGGCATGTGTTATCACCTACGGTATGGGTGTACACTGGGCAATGAATGCGGCTAAACATTTTGATGGAAACATTGAGGTGCTCGACCTGCGCACTCTCAACCCTTTGGATGAAGAGGCCATAGAGCGCGCAGTCAAAATGCACGGAAAAATAATGACCCTGACAGAAGAGACAATCACAAACTCATTTGCCGAAGCTCTTGCCGGAAGAATCGCTTCTACATGGTTTAGCTATTTGGATGCACCGGTAAAAATAGTTGGAGCAGTGAATACTCCGGCCATACCTCTCAACAGTGAGCTGGAAAAAACTATGCTGCCTAACAGCGATAAAGTTAAAAGAGCGTTGGAGGAGTTGCTGCAATGGTAAGCCTGGAAAATGAAAATTATATCGTATGCAGTGTATAAAAAAATGAAACAGCCCAATCGAATACTGATTTACAATATGATTTTTCTGATTGCATTTTTGCTATATGGATGCAAGAACGATTTGGATGAGGCCAAAAAAATAACCTTGCGGGAAAATACTTCGATTGAAAAAATCACCGGCGTTGAAATCGTTTATTCAGAGAGAGGTTCTTCCCGAATTGTTGCACGGGCGCCAGAGGCATTTCGTTACGCCACAGATAAGCCTTATATGGAATTCCCTAAAGGAATAACCATGAAATTTTTAAATGAAAAAGAGGTAGAGAGTACGCTTCAGGCTAAATACGCGCTTGTACAAGAAGGCAATAAATTGATGATAGCCCGAAATAATGTAGTTGTCGTAAATAAAAAAGGCGAGCGCCTAGACACCGAAGAGCTCATTTGGGATGAAGAGAAAGAGATCATTTATTCCAACAGTTTTGTAAAGATAACTACGGATAAGGAAATTATTATGGGCACAGGAATGACCGCTAACCAAAACTTTACAAATTACGTGATCAAGAACATATCGGGAACAATAAAAATCACCCAACCTTAAGCCATGACTTCAAGCGGCAAGCTTTATCTTATACCATGTACTTTAGGTGGTTTGCCCGCAGAGTCGTTGCCGGAGCATAATGCTGCATTGATATCAAACATTTCTGTGTTTGCGGTGGAAGATGCCAGGAGCGCAAGGCGTTTTCTCCGTAGCATAGGTTATACTAAAAACTTTGATACAGAGGTGAAGATGTATGAGATAGACAAACATTTACCACAGCAAGATTTCTCAGGTTTTTTCGAATTAATACAACAAGGCGCTGATGCGGGGATTATTAGTGAAGCTGGTAATCCATGCATAGCTGACCCGGGCTGGAAAATTGTGGCAGAAGCTCATCGCTTGGAATTGCATGTAATTCCGCTGGTCGGCCCGAGCGCTATTTTTCTGGCCCTTGCGGCTTCCGGGCTTAATGGACAACAATTTTGTTTTCATGGTTATTTGCCCCGAAAGCAGGATATGTTGATCTCAAAAATTAAGTTACTGGAAAAGGAAGCCCGCTCCAAACAAATTACTCAGATTTTTATGGAAACACCATACAGAAATGAGCAACTATTTGAGGCCTTGAAAAAAACGCTTCAACCAGATACATTACTATGTATCGCGGCTGACATCACCTGCTCTTCTTCTTTCATTCATACCCGAACCATCAGAAAGTGGATTCAGACAAGCTGTGATTTACGAAAAAAAAATGCAATTTTTCTGCTTGGATATTAGTCGAAACGGAGTGTTTTCAAAATGTAAACATAACGAACAGTAAGCAGAACAGCTACGGCTAATAGCCCTATTACAAAGCCTAACCATATTCCTTCGATATCCATGTCTTGAATAAAGGCAAACCAGTAACAGAGCGGAATCATGATTAACCAGTACGATATAAAAGAAATTATAGCTGAAAATCTAACGTCCTGCAAGCCTCTCAGCAACCCGATTGCAATGTTCTGCAAGCCATCGCTAAGCTGAAACAGCGCTGCGAAAAAGATAAGTCTTGCAGCGAGCTGTCCCACTTGCTTATCCGAAGTATAAATGCCTGCAAGCTTATCGGGAAAGAGCAGAAATACAGCAAAAAAACATAACTCAAAAATCATACACCAGCTTAGTGCCGCAATGCCTGCAGCAACGATTTTATTTATATTTTTTTCACCGAGGGCGTAACCGGTTACCACAGCACCTGCGTTAGATATGCCGTTGATAAACATGAAAGTAACAGAAGCTAAGTTGATGGCGATCTGATGCGCAGCAAGTTCGGTTGCACCTATCCAACCGCTCATGATGTGTGCCACACTAAAAGAAGCTGCTTCGGAGAAAACCTGCACAGAGGATGCTGCTCCAAGGC
>JAVQWQ010000179.1:0-4020 GCA_033578915.1 Chitinophagales bacterium
AAAAAATCATCTATTCTTGCAAATCATTAAGAGGCTACTTTTTTTCCCAAAATTGAATTCATGAACAGGCATCATTGCAATGCAAAATCAAAATACATCAGAAGAATCATTCGATTTTTTTAGCCTCATTCCACCATGCATCCATTTCTTCTAATGTCATTTCGTGAAGATGCCTGTTTTGTTCAGCAGCTTTATTTTCCATGTAATTAAATCGTTGGATGAATTTTGAGTTTGCTTTTTCGAGTGCCGTTTCAGGGTTTACCCGGATAAACCTTGCATAATTAACTAAAGCAAAAAGCAAGTCCCCAAACTCTTCTTCATTTTTTTCATAATCATTTTTTTCTACGCTGCATTGCAGTTCATTCATCTCCTCGATTACCTTATCCCACACCTGCCCGGCGTGTTGCCAGTCAAATCCCACCTGCCTCGCTTTCTCCTGTATTCTTTGCGCTTTTATCAGTGCCGGTAGCGAAGCCGGCACGCCTTCTAATACGCTTTTCTTTCCCTCTTTCAGTTTAAGTTTTTCCCAGTTTTGTTTTACTTGATCTTCGTCCTGCACTTTTACGTCACCGTAAATGTGAGGATGCCTTGCTATAAGTTTATCACATAGGGTATTTATCATTTCTGCTACGTCAAAGGCTTTTTTCTCCTCCGCTATTTTGGAATAGAACACAATATGCAGTAATAAGTCGCCAAGCTCTTCTTTGATAGCACGCATATCGTTGGCTATAATCGCTTCACTAAGTTCATATACTTCCTCGATAGTGAGCATGCGTAGGCTTTCCATCGTTTGTTTTCGATCCCACAGACATTTTTCCCGCAGTTCATTCATAATGCCTAATATCCTTTCAAAAGCTTTTAGTTTTTCTTGCATCCTTTTTTTCTTTTGCCTGCAAAATAGTTGTTCCGATGAAAAAAATTATTGAATGTGTGCCGAATTTCAGCGAAGGGCGCAACAAAGACATCATAAAACAGATTACAGACGCTATTGAATCTGTGCACGGAGTAAAGTTGCTGCACGTAGATATGGGCGCTGCGACCAATCGCACTGTGGTAACCTTTGCCGGAGGTGAAGAAGAAGTAGTAGAAGCTGCATTTAGAGCGGTTAAAAAAGCTTCCGAACTCATAGATATGCGTTTGCATAAGGGAGAACATCCGCGTCAGGGCGCTACAGATGTATGCCCTTTCATTCCCATATCCAACGCCACTATGGAAGACTGCATCCGATGCGCACACAAGCTAGGAAAAAGAGTCGGGGAGGAGCTTGGAATACCTGTGTACCTGTACGAAGAGGCTGCCACAGCTCCACATCGAAAAAATCTTGCGAGCATCCGTGCCGGTGAATATGAAGGATTTCCACAAAAAATCAAGCTGCCTGAATGGCAACCCGATTACGGGCCGGCAGTATTTAATGAAAAATCAGGAAACCTAATCACTGGCGCTAGGAAAATTCTCATAGCGTACAATGTAAACCTCAACACCACTTCGGTTCGCAGAGCAAACTCGGTTGCATTCGATGTGAGAGAGCAAGGCCGCAAAGTGAAAAATGAAAAAGGAGAAGAGGTGCATCAGCCCGGTTGGTGCAAGGCCGTAAAGGCTATCGGGTGGTATATTGAAGAATACGGCATAGCCCAGGTTTCAATGAATCTCACAGATCTGGAACAAACACCGCTGCACATTGCATTTGATGCATGTGTTAAGAGTGCATATGAGCGTGGCCTCAGAGTCACTGGCTCTGAGTTGGTAGGCTTAGTGCCGCTTAAATCTTTGCTCGATGCGGGAAAATATTTTTTAGAAAAACAGCGAAGGAGTGCAGGAGTAAGCGAGAGCGAACTGATTCGCATAGCTATAAAAAGTCTAGGCCTTGATGAACTTGCTCCTTTTAAACCTGAAGAAAGAATCATTGAATATGTTTTAAGAAATAAAGATCAGAAAAAACTTGCCGCATTGCCTCTGTCATCATTTGCCGATGAAGTATCTTCTGAAAGTCCGGCCCCGGGAGGTGGCTCTGTAGCTGCTTACGTTGGGGCTTTGGGCGCTTCGCTGGGCGCGATGGTAGCCAACCTATCTGCAAATAAAAAAGGGTGGGATGAGCGCTGGCAGTATTTTAGTAACTGGGCCATAAAAGGGCAATGGTTAAAAGACCAATTGTTGAACTGTGTGGATGAAGATACAGAAGCTTTCAACGAGGTAATGAAGGCGTTTTCGCTTCCTCAAAAAAATGAAGAAGAAAAAACACAGCGCGCGAAGGCCATCGAGCAGGCAACACGAAAGGCGGCCTTGACTCCGCTTCGTGTCATGGAACTAGCAGTGCAATCATATGAGTTAATTAAAGAAATGGCCGAAAAAGGAAATCCAAATTCTATAAGCGATGCAGGAGTGGGCGCAGCTTGCATTCATGCCGCTGTTACGGGCGCTTATCTCAATGTTAAAATAAACCTACCAGGCATGGAAGACGAAAATTTCAAAAAAGATGTATTACAAAAAGCAGATAAACTATTTGAGCAAAGCTCAGTCCAATTGAAACTTGTTTTAGATTTGGTTAACCGTGCCATGTCTCTCTAGCTTTATTATAGCCTAACCTTAGCATAAAATAAAAGCTTATACGTTTATCTATATTTGCAGTTTGATTCAATAGGGGCGGAGTGCTTTTCAGGTTGCTTTTGTTTTTTCTCTTCTTTTTGGTTGTCTTATCATCAGATGCGCAGGTAACAGAAGTATTTGGTAAGGTTTATGACGCGCGTACACAGGAGCCTTTGCCATATGTTTCTGTAAAATTTAATAAGGTGATGTTGGGCGTTATTACAGATGAAAAAGGGGTCTATCGCATAAGAACCACAGAAAAGGTAGATTCAATTATCTTCAGTTTTATAGGCTACAAGCGTGAGGCCCGCAAAGTCAGATATGGAAAGTATCAGGAAATTAATGTTGAAATGCAAGAGGGCGGAATTTCTCTAGAAGAGGTTACGGTGAAGGCAAAAAAAAGAAAGAGAGAAATAGACACAGCCGCTAATTACGTCTATTACCGGGTGGTTGAGAATAAAGACAAAAATAAAGACGACAAAGTCAATACCTATCAGTATCAGGAATATACCAAGTTGCTCACATCGCTTCTAAACCCTCCAAGTTGGTTTCTAAATATGCGCATTCTAAAGCCTTTTAAATTTTTGTTTCAAAACATTGATTATACTGAAGACAGCAGTGTGTTCATCCCGGGTTTGATCAAGGAAAATATTGCAGATGTTTATTACCAGCGCAAGCCGAAAAGAAAGAAAAAAATAGTTTTAGCTGATGTCATTACAGGCGTAGATAACGAATCAATTAACGCTTCTGTAGATTTTCAATTCTCTAATATTGATACTTACGACGATATATTTGTGATTGCCGGTAAATCTTTTATGTCTCCTTTCGCTCCAGGCGCTATTGTTTTGTACAGATATTACCTCACTGATACAGCGCGATTCGATGGGCGCACTTCCTATAAGCTTCATTTTGTGGCTAAAAACAAAGAAGATATTGCATTAAAAGGGTATGCATGGATAGATTCTGCAACCTGGGCTATAAAGACATTTAAATTCAAACCAAATGAAAAAGCAAACATAAATTTTATTGCAGATTACAGCATTAAGCAGGACTTTGACTATATAAAAGGTCATTGGATCATGCGTTCAGAAAAATTGCAAGCTGTTGGAAGTTTAAACAGAAAAAAAAATCGCCTCTCTTTGCTCGTTCAAAAGCATTATGAAAGAAAAAATATTAAGGTGGATGAACCCTTGCCAGATTCAGTATTTAGTAACTCGGATGAAATTGTTTTTGCAGATAGCGCTAAAACAAGGGGTCGAGAAATCATCGATTCTTCGCGATTTTCTCCTCTTACCGGCCAGGAAAAGAAAGTATATATTTTCAGCGATACGCTTCCAAGTGTACGCGCTTACAAGCAGTGGTATTACGCAATACATGTACTTACTACAGCCATGTTTAGGGTTCCAGACATCAACGGGCCACTCGACATTGGTAGGT
>JAVQWQ010000180.1:0-3921 GCA_033578915.1 Chitinophagales bacterium
TTTGAATTCAACCTGCCCGTTCATATTATTCATCAGTGAAATGATTTCTCCGAAACGGCAGAGACTGCTAGATATAATAAGTTCATCAATGTCGAAAAGCTTTACTATTCTTTGAATATTCTGTGTATGATATGCGGTGAAAATATTTGCTCTCACTCCTGCATCAAATAAAATTTTTTGAATGCGTTGGCATTCCTGAGGAATGGCTGCAATAGCTATATTTTTAAGCTTTTCTTCCTCGAAAGAAAAACGCCCATGGCGTATCAAATTGTAGGCAGCGCGTGTAAAAATCATCATAATTGCACTTGCAACCGCTCCCAGTAAAATTATAGCTCTTGAAAATCGCCACTTTTCTGGCAAAAGGCCATATATCACTGCAATACTAATAGTGCCCCAAAACAACCCTTTAAACAATAATCCCAGCCGGTAAGGCTTCTCATAGCCCCCGCTTAATAGTACACTTATAATCCAGATAAAAATATATGCCGGCACCACCACAAAGGAGAAGATGGCCGGATAATACTCCGGACTAAATTTTACGTTGGTAGCCCAGAAAGTTTCTATTCCGTAAAGAGCTGCAAACATTAGTATAGCATCAATGATAGGCAGCAAAGAAGATGAGGCAATCATGGCCAAAGCAGACAATGCACCTCTGAATACTACGGCAAGATAGATTAACATCATTATAAAGCTTGCACCCTTGCCCGAAAAGTGTTTCCGCGCAAAGATGATCATCGCCTGATAAAATACCTTTACATAATTGAATGAGGCCTTCTTGGTGCTCTCTCCTTTGAAGTGAATGATAGTCGTTGAAGCAAAGTAATAGTTTACATAGCCTGCTTGCATAATACGGTAAGACAAATCAATATCTTCACCATACATAAAAAATGATTCATCCAACAACCCTACTTTCTGCAGCGCTTCTGCCCTTAGCCACATAAACGCTCCCGACAACACTTCTACTTGATGGTTCTTATGTTCATCAAGATATTTTAAGTGATATCTTCCGAAGATCCTTGAATACGGAAAAAGTGCGCTAAGGCCAAACATTTTACAAAACGAAACAAACGGAGTAGGCAGGCTGCGCTTGCTTTCAGGCAAAAATTTTCCTGAGCCATCAATCATGCGCACACCCAAAGCTCCGGCTTCGGGGTGTTCATTCATAAAAGCGAGGCATTTTTCAAAAGTATCTTCACCTACTACTGTATCTGGATTCAACAATAAAATGTAGCGCCCTTTAGCAATGCGTATTCCTTGATTATTAGCAGCAGAAAAGCCCACATTCTGTTTGTTTTCAATTAATGTAATTCCTGAAACTGTGCGCAGCCACTTAACCGTGTCGTCAGTGGAATTATTGTCAACGACTATAATTTCAGCCTGTATGTTTTTCACTGCGGCAAAGACGCTTTGCAGGCATAATGACAAAAAGTGCCTTACATTGTAGCTCACGATAATTATGGAAAGCTGCATCAGCGCCAAGAATTATAACTCACCGTAATAAAAATGTAAATATTGAAATATTTTGTAAACGCTTTAAAATCTGGGATGCAACCTATTGATAAAGCAGTAACGTGAAACAATTTTCTCATCAATTAAGCAGGTATTCATTATTTTAAAGCATCACTCCATGAAGATTTTGTGAGATTACCTTTTTTACAAATGAACATGTAAAAAGAATTAAGCATTAAAAAATAACATGTGGATGAATCAATAGACACTCATACAAAGAGAAGTTATAAAATGAAATAACTCTCTGAGCAAATGCTTAATTTCGTTTTAGTGAAATCAGTAAATAATGCTTGAGCGGGGCGACACTTACCGGCATCATGGTCTGCGAAAAGCGCTGGTGCAAAAATTGAAATCAAAAGACATTACCGATGAACGCGTTCTGGAAGCCATTGGAAAAGTTCCTAGACATTTATTTCTTGGCCCCGACAGCGCGCTTGACCATCAGGCATATGAAGATAAAGCCCTCCCTATTGCAGCAGGCCAAACGATATCTCAGCCCTACACTGTTGCATTTCAAACTCAACTGCTCGAAGTAGCAGAGGGAGATAAAGTGCTTGAAATCGGTACAGGTAGTGGCTACCAGGCTGCTATCCTTTCTGAACTGGGCGCTCAGGTTTTTACGATAGAACGCCAAAAAAAATTATATGATCTTACAAAACCGTTGCTAAAAGAACTTGGTTATATTAATATAAAATGTTTTTTCGGCGATGGTTTTGAGGGCTTGCCTCTGTTTGCACCATTTGACAGTATCATCATTACTGCTGCAGCAAAAGAAATACCACAAAAGCTCTTGCAACAACTAAAAATAGGTGGACACATGGTTATTCCTCACACCGAAGGCAAAGAAACTATCATGAAGAGGCTTACAAAAATTACTGACCGTTCTTTTGAAGAAGAAACATTTCACCATTTTCGATTTGTTCCCATGCTGAAAGGCAAAGTATTCGAATAAGCTATCTATTTCGTACCTTCTGGGTTGGCAGAGAAAATATTCATGATAGGTTCACTTACCCCCATGCTGCTGAATCCGCCATCGTGGTAAATATTCTGCATGGTAACTTTCCTGCACAGGTCGCTAAAAAGCGCTACGCAAAAGGCAGCACATTCATCAGCATCTGCATTACCCAACGGACTCATTTTATCGGCAAAGCCATAGAAAGTATCAAACCCTTTAATTCCGGTTCCTGCTGTTGTTTTTGTTGGCGATTGAGACACAGAATTTATTCTTACCTTTCTATGTATTCCATAATAATAACCGAAAGAGCGCACTACAGATTCCAACAACGCTTTTGCTTCTGCCATATCTCCATAGCTCGGAAAAGTGCGCTGCGCAGCAATGTAAGTTAAGGCCACCACACTACCCCACTCATTCAGCGCATCGGCTTTGTAGCATACTTGCAAAAGTTTATGTAACGAGATTGCAGAAATATCGAGTGTCTTTATAAGCCATTCGTAATTGAGATCGGTATAAGGACGCCCCTTGCGCACGTTTGGACTCATTCCTATGCTATGTAAAACAAAGTCAATTTTTCCTCCCAAAGATTCCTGTGATTCCTGAATAAGCCTTTCGAGATCTTCCACTACCGTGGCATCTGCTGGAATGAGTTTGGCTTGCGTCGCCTCGGCTAAGCGCTGGATAGTGCCGAGTCGCAGGGCTACCGGCGCATTGGTGAGCGTAAATGTTGCTCCCTGGCGGTGTGCTTCTAAGGCCACCCGCCATGCAATTGAATTTTCATCCAATGCCCCGAATATGATTCCTTTTTTACCTTGTAGAAGTCCTTGTGCCATAATATCTATTGTTCAAACATACATTTTCTTTTTGAATTTCATCGTGATCTGCCACTATGCCGACACAAACAGGTGTTGAATATTTACGACTTGCATAAATTCAACCTTTCTTTACTTTCATGCCATAAAATATTCGATTCATGGAAATAAAGACTGAACTAAAAGACGATGTCCTGATATTCTATCTCAATGGAAACCTATTGGGTGAGCATGCCAATGCTCCAGTCATGCAAAAACTCAAAGAAACCATAGAATCCGGAAAAAATAAGATATTATTCAATCTTAGTGAGCTGAAGTTTATTAATTCTACCGGACTGGGCATGTTGCTCACAGCCCTTACCAAAGCGCGCAATGCAGGTGGTGAGCTTACACTAACCAACGTTCCGGAACAGATGAATAAACTGCTGATTATGACAAAACTGAAAGATATTTTCAACATTCATCCTGACGAAAAATCAGGCTTGGAATTCCTGAAAAACTGCTAAGATTTTAACAACTACACCTGTTTTTCTACAACAAGATCTATTCTTTTAATTGTTTGCAACTGAATATTTGATTTACAGAAAATTATTTTTTAATGTTTACAGATGTATTACTGGGGCTTCAATGGGGCGATGAAGGCAA
>JAVQWQ010000181.1:0-3916 GCA_033578915.1 Chitinophagales bacterium
TCCACCAGGCCCCGTGAATGCGCATGCCACCCGTGGGTGCTTTATGATGTGTCTGGATAGCTTTGTGATTAAACACTATGAGTTTGCCCGCCAGAAACAATCTTCTTCCAAAATCATCATCTGCCCCTGGACCTTTATTGAAAGCAGGATGCAACCCATTGACCGACAGGGCGGTATCCCGATGCATAAAACAATTTCCCGTAGCCAGAACATCCGAAACATGGTACTTTCGGTTTCGTGCCGGTATATAACTTTCGTCTTTCCAGGGCGCAAGGGATACACCCGTACTCACATCAGCAAGTGAATGTTCCATCAAATACTTGTGTTCCTGCATCATGCCGGGCCACGCTTCGGTATCATCTTCAAAAAACAGTAACCACTCTGTTCGGGCCTCGCGAATAGCAAGATTTCGCGAAGTACATTGACCGGGCTCGTTGAGATAAAAAACCCTCACCAATCCCTCTCGAATGTATGGTTCATATACGGATGGTTGCCTATCATGAATGGGTGTCTGGTCTACTATAATTATTTCGGAAGGGGGAAATTCACTTTTTTTTAACGATTCAATGCTTCTAACTATAAATTCGTACCGTAAAATGGTGGGTATTATAGCTGTGTAATTCCCGACAACTTTTACAGGCCTATCAACAATTAGCCCGTTCAATTTTTCAGAAATACCAACTGGCTGAACCTTACTGAAAGAGACAAACTCAAACTTAAAACGGCAATAAAAGTACAGCTTCAATAACCGGGCATGGCGAATACTAATATGCTTTGCGGCAAAAAGCAGAACATCTTTTGTTGTAACCCTGGCCCTGGATACTTCATGAATTAAACCCTTGAAATAATTCAAATACTGTACTAAACCACCGGACTTCATTACGCGGTAACAAAACTCAGCCACGGTTGCTGTTAACGAAAACGACGGGTCGAAACCGCCCAGTGAGAGAAATATATCCTTCCTGAAAACAATAAAATGTTCGGTTGCTTTCCATGAATAATTATCTCTGCTTTTATCCGGATCCAAAAAATTCCAATTAAATGAAACAACGGCAAGCTCCTCAAATAATGAATGCTCGGTAAAACACAGGCCGGCATGAAGAACATGAGCCTGGGTTAGTTTATTCTCCAAAAAGTTCTTTTCCATTCTTTCCCACAACGAAGGATAGGAAATACATATATAATCTGATTGGGTACTAAAGATCAATTCATTCAAGTGTTCCGCATCGTTGATAGTCTGAGCATTAATCCAAAAAAAATCCATTTTATCAGTGGAAGCCTGCGGGGTAATTACTTTCAATTTTTCAGAAATTCATATTCATTACATAAAAGAGTCAAAATCCTGTCCATAGAATATTGAGAACCGACCTTCTGCCGCGCACGTTGCCCGTAATATTCTCGTAAGGCAGGATTTTTTGCCAATTTCAAAAACAACTGAGCGGTTTCTTCCGGGTCTTCACTCCGGTTAATCATGCCGCAATCATCCATTAGCAATTCTTCGGTATTACCAGCCGGGTTGGCCACAACAGGAAGTGCGTAAGACATGGCCTCCAGAACAACGTTAGGCATCCCTTCGTATTTACTGAGTAATGCCAGACAATCAAAAGCGGAATAATAGTGAGATAAATCAGAAACAGTGCCCGTAAAGCTTACGCAATCGGATAACCTCAACTGATGTACTTCCTGTTCCACTCTTTCGCGCAAAGGCCCGTTACCAACAAAACATACCTTTATCTGACTATCCAGATAATTCCTAAGAATACCCATTACCTGAAGAAAGAAAAGATGACCCTTTTGCGCTGCAAACCGAGCAACATAACCAACTACAAAATCACGTTCATTAAAGCCCAATTTCTGCCTGCTCTCTATGCGGAAATCCGAATTAATTTCCGGAAGTGTGATGCCATTGGGTATAACTTTTATTTTTCTGCTCGGAAAATACAGAAGTTTTGACAAGTGCTCAGCCACATCTGCCGAATTAGCCGAGTATTTTACACCTGCCAAAAAAAGCAAATAGAACTGGAAAATTCTTCTTATTCGATCCCAGCCTTTTAGCGGATACATGTTACGCTCAGTCACCATAAAATGGGCACCTGTTCTACGACAGGCTAACCATTGCTGAAGCAGAGAGAAATTAACCTGTGAGTGAACAACTGCAGGATGAAGGTCCTTAATCATTCGCCGTAATCTCAACAGCGACCAGACACTGCGTTGCCAGCCATGGGGTGCTTCCAGAACCGTAATGCCGCTTTGCTCAAGCTCGCGCAGAAAGATCCCCTCCTTTTTTTCCAGACATACAATAATTGGATAGAACGCATTGGATTTCGCAGCGCCCACGGCCACTCTTGTAACAAATCGCTCTAAGCCGCCGGCGTGAAGGCTACCGGTAAAAAGAATAACTGAACGGATCAAGTTGAAAATTTATTAAAACAACAATCCGCAATCTGTAAGTAAAAGCTGATTATAGGCTTTTCTCTAGAACCAAAAATAAACTTGTCCCCCACGGTAATGTTTTTCCTTTTTCTATTCGTGCCAGAGAAAAATTATGTAAATAACTGAAGAACCGGTCGGTAAAAATATTGCGCTTACCCAACATCTTTGTTTCCCTCTGCAGCAACTTATCTTTATCCCATCGAATGCCCAAACGGTACGGTAAAACCCTTAGTAAAAAAAGAAAAGGGTAGTAATAATTAAAATAATAGGTTGTAAATATCGTCTTAAATCCGGTTGAGCTTTCTAATTTTTTTATCCGTTTGCAGTTGTATCTTCTGAAATGCCCCGAGATTTCATCTGTTTGCGACCAAAGATGCTGAAATGCCGGAACAGAGATAAATACCCTGCTTCTATCTGGAATTTTAGCAAACAGACTGCTGAGGAAAGAAATATCATCTTCTAGATGCTCGATAACATCAAAAAGACCAACATTTCGTACATTAAACTTTTCAAACTGAAAATCCTTAACGAAACCGTTAAAGACATTATGAACGCCTCTTTCGGTAGCATTGCTACACCCATCTTCTCCAGGCTCAAGAAGAATGACTTTATCAAAAAAATTAAGTTCCTGTATAGCCTTAGCCTGAAAGCCATTTCCTCCTCCAATGTCCAGAAAATCACCTTTCAATCCGAACCGCTGAATTAAATATAAGATCAAATCGTTGCGGTGCTGAAACCATAAGCTGACGTTTTCAATTCCAAAAATTACCTTGTTGCCCTCTTTCGGATAACTTACCTCAGCGTATCCTGGAGTCGGCCCTGTATTTTTAGTACCTAAATTCATTTACCGCAACTCACCGGTAGTTAAAGAATCAGCTTGTGCCCGAAACACAGGACTTGCACGTAAAAGCATTTTAGGGGTATCATAAACTTTTTTCAATTTGTAAAATGACGATATTCTTAATGAAGGATGTGAAGGAGGAACTAACGTATCAAATAAAAACCGATAGCTGCCAAAATTCTTCCTCAGCCAGTTCATCTGAGATTTATCACACATGTAAATTTTATCACCTTCATTCAAGTCATAATTTTGATAGACATATAAAAAGTGGTAATGCAATCTTGCCGAGGGATGAAAAACAGCTTCCATGGTTAAATCAGGAGGAGTGAAATAGCGATTCTTATTATTCCAGCTTTGCGTTTCCTTTCTGATTGTAAATAATATCTTCTTATGCTGATTAGCCGATTGAATGTTTACGGCAGCTAAGAAAAGAGGTATTACAATTCCGGTGATAAGCATAAAAGCAGAAACAACCTCCGTAGGTAGCACTTTGAATCTTTTATTTAGAATCAGGTCTGAATTGTTCGCCAACACAAAGGTTATAAATACAATATGAAGATAGGGGAAATAATAGGACCTTCCGGATAAAAGTAAAAGACACAGCGATATTGCGGCGTAAAGTAAAGTGACCTTGTTGTTAAT
>JAVQWQ010000182.1:0-3911 GCA_033578915.1 Chitinophagales bacterium
GTAGAGTTATACATTTACAAATCAGCGTGAGCAGCAACAACAAAAAAGAACTAAAGCGATACATACAATTTTTTCACTATTAAACACCGAATATCAAAAAATAGCTTTCATACACAATTAATTTTATCGCTGTTAAAAAAAACTAACTTCGCAGGGCTCTATTTAACTCAAATAACAAATTTGCAGCTCTTTAAATTTAATTGCTACTAATATGAAAACTGCCTTACGTTTTATCCTGATAACAGCGATTTCGGCTTTTTACTTTATAAATCTCAATGCTCAGGCAGATAAAAATGCTGTTTTATTTACCATTGCCGGAGAGCCGGTAACTGTTGGTGAATTTGAATATGTTTACACTAAAAATAACATTAACAATCAGGCAGATTACAGCGAAAAGAGCTTAACCGAGTACCTTGAGCTCTATAAGAATTTCAGATTGAAAGTAAAAGAAGCAGAAGTACTGCGGTATGATACCATAACCAGCCTGATTAATGAATTGGAGGGTTATCGCAAGCAATTAGCAAAAACTTATCTTACAGATAAAGAGATTTCAGAAAAACTTTTGCAGGAAGCTTACGACCGCTACCAACGCGATGTTAATGCCAGCCATATTCTGATTCGATGCGATGAAAATGCTGCACCTCCAGACACTTTAGCCGCTTATAAAAAAGCACTCAATATACGCCAAAGAATCCTCAAAGGCGAAGATTTTGGTAAGCTTGCTCGTGAGCTAAGTGAAGATCCCAGTGCAAAAGATAATAGCGGCAATCTAGGATGGTTTTCGGTTTTTCAAATGATTTATCCTTTTGAAAGCGCTGCCTACTCGCTCAAGCCTGGTGAGGTCAGTATGCCGGTTCGTACTCAGTTTGGCTATCACATCATCAGGCTTAACCAGACCAGGCCGGCACAGGGAGAAATTCGCGTAGCCCATCTGTTGTTGAAATTTCCTGAGGGAGCTACCGAAGAACAAAAGAAAAACATAGGCTTACGAATTGACTCTATATATAACGCTATAATTAGCGGCTCCGCTTCCTTTGAAGATGCTGTTGCTAAATTTTCTGAAGACAGAACAACACGCAACAGAAAGGGTGAATTACCATGGTTTGGTACCGGCCGCATGGTTCCGGAATTTGAGGAAGCTGCTTTTGCTTTACCCGAAGATAATGCAATATCCAAACCTGTGAAGACTGCCTATGGCTGGCACATCATAAAACGACTTGAAAAAAGGCCACTCCCTCCATTTAACGATGTAAAAGCGGAACTAAAAAGAAAAGTGGAACGCGATAGCCGCAGTGCCCTCGCCAAAACCATTCTTATTGAACGTTTGAAGAAGGATTATAATTACAAAGAATTCAATAACGAAAAGAAAGAAATCTTTGCCTTGATTGATACTAATGTAACCAAAGGCAACTGGACCGCCGGAGATTTAGCCACACGTAGCAAACCTTTGATAACATTTGCAGATAAAAAGTTTACACAAGGAGATTTTGCTTCTTATGTAGAAAAAATTGCTAAGCGTAGAGGCGACAAAAACAAGGACCAGCTTCTGGAAGAATATTTCGCCAATTTTGTGGGGCAGGCCCTGCTGGATTATGAAGAGAGCATCCTTGAAAAAAAGAAGCCGGAATTCAAGGCGTTGATGAAGGAATATCGAGATGGCATATTACTTTTTGAACTAACAGACAGGACTGTATGGTCTAAAGCTGCAAAAGATACGATAGGATTACAGTCCTTTTACGAAAAGAATAAAAACAAATACATGTGGGGCGAGCGTATTCATGTTGTCATCTTTAATACTTCGGATAAAAAACTTGCCGATAAAGCATACAAACTTGCTTTAAAAAATAAAGATCCGGAATATATTAAATTAAAGCTTAATAAACAGGATGCAAAGGCAAAAATTTCAACCATAGAAGGAAAATATGAGAAAGGTCAATATAACGTAGTAGATGAAATCGAATGGAAAAAAGGGGTTACCCCTGTTAAGATGCTTGACGATAGCAGTTATCGCTTTATTTGGGTGAAAGGTATTGTCCCTCCCGAGCCTAAATCACTAAAAGAAGCAAAGGGATATGTTGTTAGCGATTATCAGGAATATCTTGAGAAAACCTGGCTGGATGAACTTCGAAAAAAATATCCTATTGTGGTGGATGAAAAAGTGTTCAGGTCTTTGATAAGAAAAATATGATACAGCCACTGCATGAACTTGATAAAAACTTTGCCGCGTTGCAAGAAAATAGATTTCAGTAAACCTGTAACGCTACCCTTTATCATTATCTTAATTTTTTTTATTGGTTGCAAAAAAGGCCTGAATCTATTCCGCGAACAGAAAGAAAAGCCCTTAGCCAGAGTATATGATGAATATCTATATCCCTCTGATGTGGAGGTTGTCATCCGAAATCTAAGCCCGCAAGACAGCGCTAGAGCGGTAAAATCCCTGGTAGATAAATGGCTGCAGCGGCAGTTGCTTCTAAAAAAGGCAAAGGAGAATATCCCTGAAGATGATCCCGGAATTATGCGCAGGCTGGAAAAATATCGCGAAGACCTTTTGCTATACGAATACGAAAAAGCTTACATTTCCGAAAAATTAGACACAACCATTAAGCAGGAAGAAATAGATAATTTTTATCAAAACAATATTCATTTGTTTGTGTTGCAAAACGATGTATATGCCGTTCAATTTATTAAACTCAAATCTGATGCCCCTGAACTTTCCCGATTAAAAAAAATGCTTCAGAACATAAAATCTTTGGAAGACGAAAAACAGATAGAGGGATATTCAAAAGCAAATGCCTTAACATTTACATATCCTCAGCCTTTGTGGTATAGTGGCGAAAATCTAAAAGCTGTTTTTGGATTTGGCGA
This sequence comes from Chitinophagales bacterium, assembly GCA_033578915.1. GTDB lineage: Bacteria > Bacteroidota > Bacteroidia > Chitinophagales > LD1 > UBA7692. Next base: position 2,866 of record JAVQWQ010000182.1, read on the forward strand.
TGATGAAATAGCGAGTCTAAGAGTATCTGAAAAATTTCGTGAGTTTGTAAAGGATGATGGTATAATACTTTTTTTACGTGTGGTTCAAATCAGGCGCAAGGGTGAACCTGCTCCCCTAGAACTCGCTAAAAATGAGTTGGCTAAAATGATTATAGAGCAAAGAAGACTTAAGCTGGTGGAAAATCTTTACAAAAAAGTTTATAAAGAAGCGATAGCCTCCCAAAATGCCGAGATTTTCATTCAATAGATTATTGTTGTGCTACATCTGCACGCTAAGCTACGTCTTTTCACAAACGCAAAAGGGCAATATAACTACCGGAGCTAGTGCTGATGTAGCAAGTACATTTGTGGCTGCAACCAAATATAATAACAGTTATTTTCTGCTTAGTGTCAATCCAGGCCTCACCTATTTTGTCATCAACGACCTTGGAGTTGGTGGAACTTTAAATTTTACGATGCGCATTGATCGTAGGGAACAGATTACTTCTTTCATCTCCGAAGTAGGGCCTATGTTGAGATATTATTTTTCTAAGAATCGAAAAAGCAATAAAAAAGGCTTTGCCCAGTTACATGGTGGATATGTTACCTCAACCTTTTTGCGCAAAGGAGAAACGAGCGGCCGTGAAGGATGGTTTATCGGAGCTATGCTCGGATTTGCCTATTTTATTAATACAAATATTTCTCTGGAAACCTCATTAGGTTATAATTTTAATAAGCAAAAAGATTGGGAGACAACGCATATACCTCTTAAAGTGGGCTTCAATATTTTCCTGTCCACTCAGAAAGCGAAAAGCAACCCTTTTCAAACAGACTAATATGACTAATCGTTTAATACTCTGAAATGAAATCCGGTTCAAAAGAAGTTTCCAAATTTTCGTTTCAGTCTCTTATCCAATCGCTTAAAATATTCCGCTTCATAAAGCCATATCGCTGGCATTTTGCAGTGGGCCTGGTGTGTCTTACCGTATCCACCGCTGTTGTTTCCTTTTTGCCAATCATTTTTCGAAAGCTTGTAGATGCAGCAAACACATCAGGGATGAGCACTG
>JAVQWQ010000183.1:0-3837 GCA_033578915.1 Chitinophagales bacterium
GAAACTAAAGTGCCGGGTTTTCTGTATTGTTCTACTTTTTCAAAAACCTGTTTTTTTATATCAAGTTTTTCAACCACTGCTTCAATAATCCAATCTGCATTTTTAATCCAGTTCATGTTATCATCAAAGTTTCCCGTTTTTATGCGGGAGGCAAATGATTTATCATAAACCGGACTAGGGTTACTTTTAAGCGCAAAAGCCAAAGAATCATTTACCAGCTTGTTGCGCATTTCCGGATTTTTTTTCTCCTCTTCGCTTAGGTTAAAAGGAACAATATCAAGCAAAAAGACGTTTAGTCCTACATTTGCACAGTGGAGAGCGATTCGGCTTCCCATCACTCCGCTGCCAAGCACAGCCACGGTCTTAATTTTACGGGACTTTGACGGTATCACATTAACTTGAGCTTTTTCTGCGATCGTTTCCATTTTTCGGGGATTATACAACGAAAGTATTTAAAGTTTTTTTCCAAACAAGCGTTTGGTAAATAATAGAAATTTAAAATCCTTTAAAAAACAGCTTTAGCAATTTCTATAGTTGCCTCGTTTCGGCTCATGGTGTAATAATGTAAACAAGGAACGTTTTTCTTTTTTAGCTCTTTAGATTGGGTTATTGCCCATTCAATTCCTACTTGTTTGGCTTGTTTGTCATCTTTACATTTTTCTATCTCATTTACTAATTCGTCAGGAATATCAATATGAAAAATTCTAGGCAGCATATTAACTTGAGATTTGGCGGTTAATGGTTTAATGCCGGGAATAATCGGAACATTTATATCTAATGCTTTGCATTTATCCACAAATTCAAAATACTTTTTGTTATCAAAGAACATTTGAGTAACGATATAATGTGCGCCACAGTCAATTTTATACTTAAGCCATTTAAGGTCTGTATTCAGATTCGGGGCCTCAAAGTGTTTCTCCGGATAGCCGGCAACGCCAATACAAAAATCTGTCTTTAATTCATTTTCTGTTTCTTCATGTAAAAAACGCCCTTTATTCATATTGGCCACTTGCTTAACAAGGTCGCTTGCATATTTATGAGAACGTTTATCACTAGGAGATTTTCCTTTACCGTTATCGCCCTGGAGCAACATAACATTATCAATTCCGAGATAATGCAGTGTAAAGAGAGCATCCTCAGTTTCTTCTGGAGTGAAACCATGACAAATAAGATGTGGAACAGTATCTACATTAAACCGTCCTTTTATGGCAGCACATATTCCTACCGTGCCGGGGCGCTTTCTTAAAGGAATTTCTTCGATGAGGCCATCCGGTCTTCTTTTATAAATAATTTCTTCTCTATGATAGGTAACATCTATAAACGGAGGCTTAAATTCTATAAGCGGTTCTATAACTTTTAGCAGGTCCTCTATTGTTTTGCCTTTTTGTGGAGGCAATACTTCAAATGAGAACAAAGTACCACTGGCTTTTGCCAGATGTTCTGTAATTTTCATACGAAGCAAAATTGAAAAAAGTAGTAACTATAAAAACTAATTAAAGAAAATGTTTAAGAAAAATCAGCGTACAAGTGTAATACTTCCTGAACAGGTAACTTTTTTATCGTCCAGATATGTAACTGTTACGGTATATACATATACCCCTGGTTCACATAGCTCATTCTTGTAATATCCATCCCAACCTTCGTCAAGGCTTTTGCCCTCAAACACTTTTTCGCCCCAGCGATTAAAGATTTTAAAGTCAACTTCTTTTGCATAGTTAGCATAGATTTTTACCACATCATTTATATCATCTCTATTAGGAGTAAAGAGATTAGGAACATAAATGACCGGTGTATGCTGCACATTAATTTTGGTAAATGAAGTGTCAATACATCCTTTTTCAGAAATAGCTATAACGGTGTATATGATATCTTTATAAGGCATTGCGACAGGATTTTCGCAATCTGTACAGCTCAGTCCAGCCGATGGCGACCACATCCAGTAATTTACACGGGGATAATTGTATAAAGGCTGCAACGTTATACTCTCGCCTAGGTTGATTGTATCTTCCGCTTTAAGAGTAACTTCAAATTTCTGTGGCTGGGGGACCACAGCACTTCCCGAAATTGAACATCCGTTTTGGTCGATTACTGTTACAAAATAATTGCCCGATGATAAATTTTTATTTTCTAGTTGGCTAACACCATTAGACCATCTATATATATATGGCGGTGTTCCTCCTGTTACAAAAGCTCTAAGTCGGCCATCAGCATTTCCGAAGCAAAGGACTGAATCTATATCTATGTAGAGAGTTAATGAGTCGGGCTGATATAAGATAACACTAAGGGTGTCACTACAATTATTTGCATCAGTAAATGTTACGTTATATTTTCCGGCTGCAAGCATTTGCTGCAGAGAAGCGTTTGGCAGACTTGGCGACCAAATAAAGTTAAATGGATTTGGCCCTGAAAGTGGGGTAAGATTGATTTCTCCGTCATAACTTTTGAAACAACTTAAATCTTTTTTGGTTACCTCAACAACTGGCTTATCATTCACAATAGCTAACTTTAATATCGTGTCTGAACATCCATTAGAAAAATATGATATCATTTTTACCTGATAGTTGCCGGTTGAGTTGTATTGCTTTTGTGGATTTGTTTGATTGGATTGGGTGCCATCACCAAAATCCCATAAAAATGAATTTACCGGGGTGGAAATCGTGTCTGTTCGATTGACGAAAAAACTTGTATTTCCAATACAAACTGTATTTACTTCAAATAGCGCATTTCCTACCTTCAATACTTGTACGGGCTTAATTACTGAGTCGTAACATGATTCCTGAGTGCGTGCAATTAGTTTTACCTGATATATGCCATCGTTTGCATAAAGATGCTTAGGCGCATATGTAGTCGAAGAATTGCCATCCCCAAAATCCCAATTATATAAAAGGCCGGTAGGGGAGGAGTTGTTGGTAAATTGAGTAAAATTACGTTCACAAACTGTATCTGCCGTGAAAGATGCTACCGGTTTTTCAAATACTTTGACTATCTTCTCCACAGAATCCAAACAACCATTGCCATAATCTAACAGAAATTTTACGGCATAATTACCATGAGATGTATAGGTGTGATTAGGATTTTGTGATGCCGATGAATTGCCGTCTCCGAAATCCCAGAAATATTGCTGAACCTGTGTTCCTGTTTTCAATACAGTTTGATTAGTAAATGCAGTTGGGTAGGAGTAGCATACTTCCGTGGCACTGAAGTCGGGCTTTCCACCCAAAATTACGGTAGCGCTGCGCGTAGCGGAATCGGCACAGCCTTTGTCGCTGGTAACTGTTACCGATATGGTGTAATTACCTGAACTGTTGTATTTGTGGTTTGCAGGCAAGCCCACCGAGGTGCTGCCATCGCCCCATTTCCAGGTATAATTTAAAGTTCCTGCTGGAATGGTTGAATTATCATTGGCAACTAGCGTGCTATCGTTGCATATATCATTGACTGTAAAAGAAGCAATGGGATTAGGGTTAACTTGAATTTGTTTGATGATAGAATCAAAACAATTGTTTCCGTAGTCTAATCGCAGTTTTACTGCAAAATTTCCATAAGACGAGTAAGTATGAGTGGTGTTCTGCGATGCCGATGAGTTACCATCTCCAAAGTCCCAGAAATACTGCTGAACCTGTGTTCCTGTTTTTAATATTGATTGATTGGTAAATACGGTAGGATAGGAGAGACATACCTCTGTGGCACTGAAGTCGGGCTTTCCGCCCAAAATTACGGTAGCGCTGCGCGTAGCAGAATCGGCACAGCCTTTGTTGCTAATCACAGTTAGAGAAATGGTATAGTTGCCTGTACTGTTAAACTTATGAAATCCGGGCAGTCCGTTAGAAGCACTAC
>JAVQWQ010000184.1:0-3802 GCA_033578915.1 Chitinophagales bacterium
TGTTATGATTTAAATCACTTGCATATTTTCTTTTTAAATTTTCTAGGCTTTCTTTTATAATCTTTAATTCGTAATCACTTAATGAGTTATTTATTACTAAGCCTGTTATCTTGTTGGAGCTTATATCATTTAAAGTTACTCTACAACTATTTTTATTATCAAAAAATCTGAACTCTAACATGATTCAAATTTAATTCTATCCATCAAATCTAGGGTGACAAAAGTCTTTTAAAGCAATAAAACAGGTTTCAATAAAGTCATCATTCACACCTTTTTATTCTTGAATTGAGCTAAAAATATATCACGTAGAATGTAGCAATATGCTTTAAACCAATCTTTAGAGACGAGCAATTACAAAACAATTTGAGCTTGATGGCTTAGTCGTAGTTAGGCAATTGGTGCCGGAGAAAGTTATCAAAGAAATTAAAGCTATTTATCACCAATACGCCCATTTGCATCATGGAGACCGCCTAAGTATGCACACCAGCTCACATTCAAGTAATCCTGAAATGCTAATGGATATTTACTTAAAATTTTTGAATTATATGGGCGAATACTATGATCGTTATTTAACTAATTATAAATTTTTATATGGCAAATTTTTTGGTAAAGGAAAGCAGAGAGAATTCATATATGCCGATACACCAGGAATGGACATTGGCAGATGAAACCAAATATGTTTCTATAAGCTGTTGGACAGATCTTCAGTGCACAAACAAAAAGAACGGTAGATTATTTTATATAAAAGGTTCACTTAAGTTTATCCCGAATATCATACGATTTTTTTCAAGTTATTTAAGTAAGTACATAGAGAAAGTTGAAAAGAGAACTAATTATTTTATCTATTATTTAGAATAAGCATATTCAGTAATTACTTGTAAACAAACTAAGCGTAACATATATGCTGATATATTTTTTTAAATTAATTTTATGAATTACGACAATGAATGGGTATTTGTTTAAAAACTTAGAGACTGAAAGAAAATATTGTGAGAACGGATATCTTATTCTACCTCCGATATCTTTTAAAGCCGTAGAAAAACTTTGTGATTTATATTATGCTTTTTGTAGTGAAATTGTTCATGAAGATGGACAGATATACTATAGTATGTTTCATAATCCTGTACACATCAATGTTCAAATCAGCAATGAAATTCAAAATATTCTAAAGATAGAGCTCCAGGAACATTTTAGAGACATACGATTTTTTGCAGGAATGTTTTTAGTGAAGAATACAGGCAAATCTATTTTAAATCTGCACCAGGACTGGAGTTATGTGTACGAATCAAAAACACCAATCACTACTTTATGGATTCCTCTTCAAGAGACTTTGTCCTGTAACGGAGCAATGATAGTGGCACAATCAACACACTTGTTGATTAATAACATTCGCAGTGGTAGCTTTCCATCATGCCGTATAGGCCCTAATGATTACATCATATCAAGGCTACAAACTGTTGAATTGGCTATTGGCCAACCATTGGCATTCCACCCGGCTTTGCTGCATGGTTCACATGCAAACTATAAAAAAGCTCCAAGAGTAGTAGCTGCCATTTTAATCATGCCTGAAAATGTTAATCCTATGTATTTCCATAAGCTTGATGACAAAACCGCAGGATCTTTTCTGCTGGATGAAGAATCTTTTTTTAGAGAAATTTACTGGTTAAGTAAAGGTGAAAATCCGAGGAACTTAATACAATTACATAGTATTAATTATACACATGTGGTGCCCACTGTTGAACAAATTTCCAAATATCTTTCCTGAGAATGGCCAGATTGTTTTTAAAAGAGGAAAATGAGCGTAACTTCATATCTGATGGTTATTTAGTATTACCTCTTCTTAGCGAGGCAGAAGTTAAACAACTCACAGAGCTATTTTCAGAAAATTATGTATCGAGCGAAGAAGGACTGGTCAATTTCATTCGCCTGGAATCCTCAGAAAAAAGGTTGGCATTACACTTCAAGATTATTGAAATTGTTGCACCTGCGCTTAATAGATATCTGAAAAACTATGCTTTTAATGTTGCACATTTTATTTCCAAGACTCATAGAAACAGCACTGAGTTCAGGTTGCACCAAGACTGGACAATTGTAGAAGAAAGCAAGTACGTAAGCGCGCAGGTATGGATAGCGCTCCAGCACACAAATAAAACAAATGGCGGATTATTTTTAATTAAGGGGAGTCATCGTTTCTTCAATAATTATCGCAGTGGTTCTTGCGGAATAGTGTTTATAGATTCCACAGATGATGTAAAGAAACATATAATTGATATTGAACTAGAGGCAGGAGAGGCGCTTTTCTATCATAATTCCTTGTTTCACGGCTCATATCCCAACCAATCTGCAACAGACAGGATAGCCTGTTTATGCGGCATTCGCCAAGCGAATGCCCCTATGCGTTACTATCACAAAAATTCGGATAACCTAATAGAAGAATACAACATTACAACGCAGCAATTGATAGAGTATTTACTGCTACTAGAAAAAGGATTAGTTCCGGATGATATGAAGCCTGATTTAGTGCAAACCCATTTGTATCATCAAGTTGATTTTGATACCCATACCTTTGAAAAAATTCTTCGCAAGCGCTACACTATGATTTAATGTAATGGCTTACTTTCTTTAGTAAACCTATACATTAAAATTTTAAATGATAATTTAAATGTCACACCAGCCCTTTTGAAGCTGAACTTATCGAAGGAAGCTTCATAATAATAATCAATATTTTATTATAATTGTTATATAAATGCAACCTGAGATCACATGCGTAGGTTGAATGTTACTTTTGTGGGCCTTGGCACTGAACAACTGGGTATCAGCCAACTCAGTGCAATTGCCAGGCGCGAAGGCCATAAAGTAGGCCTGGCATTTAGCGCCTCACTGTTTCATGATCGTTTTAATCTTGAATTCCCATCCATTGCTCCTTTTTTTGACGATACTCACGAAGTTATAGATGCCATAAAAGTGCAGAAGCCTGATGTACTTGCTTTCAGCGCTCTTACATCTACCTATCAATGGATGCTGGAAGTAGCAAAAACCGCTAAAGAAATTAATCCTAACATTAAAACGGTATTCGGAGGGGTACATCCCTCAGCAGTACCTCACCTGGTACTTGCGCGCCCACAGGTAGATTTTGTAGTAGTAGGAGAGGGAGACGAGGCCTTTCCGCTAATATTGAAAGCAGTGGCAGAAGACAATTACAATACACCTATTTTTAATACACGTTTTAAAAATGCAGAAGGAAAAGTAATCAGCGGCATACAAAAAGGTTTTCTGCAAAGCCTCGACAGCCTTCCTTTCTTTGACAAGGAACTTTGGGAAGATCATGTGCGTTTGGGAGATCTGTATTTAACCATGGCTTCGCGCGGTTGCCCCTATAGGTGCACGTTTTGTTTCAACAACTTTTTTGCAAAACTACCGGAGGAGAAAAGCGGCAAATATGTAAGATTGCGCAGTGTGGATCATGTAATAGCAGAGCTGAAAATTGCTAAAAGAAGATACAAAATACATCAGGTGGATTTTCAGGATGATGTATTTGCCACTAGTAAGAAATGGCTCGAAGAGTTCTCATGGAAATACAGAAAGGAAATAGGAATACCCTACAACATATTAACCCATCCCCGCTACATGGATGAAGATACAGCCCGTTGGTTAAAAGAAAGCGGTTGCGAGTGGATACAAATGGGTGTTCAAAGCATGGATGAAGGATTTAAAAAAGAAAGCCTTTTGAGATACGAGCGGTCAGAAGATGTGGAAATGGCTCTTAATCTTATGAGGAAGTATGGCCTTTTGGCTAAGGTAG
>JAVQWQ010000185.1:0-2129 GCA_033578915.1 Chitinophagales bacterium
TTTTCTTTTTGTGTTTGCGTTGCTTTATGTACAAGGCCCGCTCAAGTGGTGGGCGCTGATACTAACTGTCATTTCTTTTCTGCTTGCTTTTGGATATCATACTCCTTTTTTCAGAATGGCTTTCGAAACACTTCCGTTTTTCAACAAATTCAGAACTCCTTCGATGGCGCTGGTGATAGCCCAACTGATATTTCCTTTTTTGGGCTTATATGGGCTTCATATCTTTTTATCTCAAAAAAAATTTGAAGCAAAAGACAGGCAGAAATTACTAATGGCGTTTGGTATTACAGGAGGGCTGGCACTGGTGGCCGGTTTGGCAGGCTCATACGTTTACTCTTATGAAGCTGAAAGCGATAAACAGTTGAGTGAGCAAGGCTTGAATTTTCTGGTTGATGCTTTAAGAAAAGATAGGGCTGACATGTTGCGCACCGATGCTGTAAGGTCTATTTTGTTTTCTGCCGCAGCTTTCTATTTGCTTTGGCGTTTCTTTAAACAACAAATTGAATTTAAATGGCTTGTACCCGCTCTTGCGGCGATTATTTTAGTCGATGAATGGAGCGTGAGCCGACGCTACCTTAACGAGGAGAACTTTGTTGACCCTTCTGAATACGACAAGAGTTTTTCCATGACCGCTGCCGATATGGAAATTCTTCGCGATCCCGACCCAAATTTTCGCGTATATAATTTAACCCGCGATCCATTTAACGATGCTATGACTTCGTATTACCACAAACATATAGGCGGCTATCACGCAGCAAAACTTATCCGCTATCAGGACCTGATAGAAGAGCATATCTCTAAAGGAACTCCGCAGGTGATCAACATGCTCAATACCCGATATATCATTCAGAAAGGAAGCAACGGACAGCCGCAGGTGCGCAGAAATCCCGGAGCATTGGGCAATGCATGGATAGTAAAAAATATCAAAATAGTCAAAAATGCGGATGAAGAAATTGGTATGCTCGGAAAAGAGGATTTTTCGCCTTCAGAAACTGCTATTCTCGATCAAAAATTTTCAAAACTTATTACAAGCACTAATTACAACACTGCCCAAAGTTCTGTTGCCCAGACATTTTTCTCCCCAAATAAGATCTCATATTCCGTTTCATCTCCCGAGAAAGTTTTTGTAGTCTTCTCAGAAATTTTTTACCCTGAATGGAATTGTTATTTAGATGGCAAGCTTACCCCCTATGCAAGGGTAAACTATGTTTTGCGAGGCCTTGAGGTGTCTCCGGGTAATCATACGATAGAATTTAAAATAGAGCCTAAAGCTTATTTTATTGGAAATAAAATTGCGTATGCCGGCTCGGCTTTATTATTGCTTTTTGTTTTTTCCATCGCAGGCATTCATTTGCGGCCTTATTGGCAACAAACATCAGAGCTTCAGAAAAATTCTTCATCGAAAAAAAATCGTCAGCCTTGAAAGCCTGACATGCAAAAAGTTCTCTTACTTACTTATTATTGGCCTCCGGCCGGTGGTGTGGCAGTGCAACGATGGCTGAAGTTTTGTAAATACCTTCCGGAGCACGGCTGGATTCCTCATGTCATCACGGTAAAAGATGGAAGTTATCCATACATTGATACTTCTCTGGAGCGCGAGGTGCCACCCGAAGTAAACTTATATCGAACGCATGCATTAGAGCCTTTTGCCATCTACAATTTTTTTAGAGGCAACGAGGGAAAACAGTTGCCAACAGCTTTTTTAGATAGTTCTGCCCGAAAAACATTTTTTCAAAAAGTAGCTGAGTGGGTGAGGGCAAATTTTTTCATACCAGATGCGCGTTTGGGGTGGATTCCTTTTGCTCAGCGCGCAGCAGCTTCAATCATCCGGAGCGAAAACATAAAAGTCGTCATCACTACCGGGCCACCACACAGCACTCATTTAGCAGGACTTTGGTTAAAGAAAAGGTTTGAAATAAAATGGGTGGCAGACTTTCGCGATCCGTGGACAAACATTTTCACCAATCAATACCTTCCCCGTTCTGCCTATGCTCAAAGAAAAGACGAGCGGCTGGAGTCAATGGTTTTAAGCAAAGCAGATATTATAACCGTGATAGGGCCTTCAATGAAAAAAGAATTTGAGGGCAAAGCAAAAAAGGTTGAAGTAATATGGAACGGATATGATGATG
>JAVQWQ010000185.1:2139-3801 GCA_033578915.1 Chitinophagales bacterium
ATTTTGTTCAACAAGTAAACAATCGCAACGAAAGATTTACAATCCGATATGTGGGAAACCTCCTTGCATCGCAGAAGGCCCCGGCTTTTTGGCGCGCGGCAGCAAGGATGCATCATGAGAATAAAATAGATTTCCTGATTGAAATAATTGGCAGAGCAGATAATTCGGTGATCGAGGAAGTACGAAAAAATCACCTTGAGAAAATAGTATGTGTTAAAGGTTTTGAATCACATATTAAAGCAATAGAAGCCATGTGTGCGGCCGATGCGCTTCTTTTTATAGTTCCCGATGTAGTAGGTAACGAAAAAATAATAACCGGAAAAATCCTTGAATATCTTGCAGCTGAAAAGCCTATTATAGCGATTGGAAATCGCGCCGGAGATGCTGCATATTTATTGCGTGAATGTAGCAGAGATGAAATGTGCGACTACGCTGATGAAGAGCAGATTTTTAATTACCTGAAAAATTTCTATGCTCATTTTTTGAAAGGCGAAAGAAAACCAGTTAATAAACATCACACTATATTTTCCAGGAAAATGCAAACGCATCAGTTAGCACAAATATTATCTGTCCTGCAATGATGTATATTTTTAACTCAGTACCGCTCATAAAACTAAACAGAAGATAAAATATCAATTTATTAGCCAAAACCTGCTTTATCACTTAAGATAAAGATAATTACGCCAGATACAACCTGGCGTTGTAATTGTACATCTTTTGATAAAACCCTCTTACCTATGAAACAGAAATTTCCCCTTCTGCTATTGTTCTTATTTATTTATTCAAAAATAATCTTTAGTCAGCTCACTCCAGGTGGTATTTATTCAATTGGCCCTAACCCCCCTTACACCCAGCCAGGCGGCTTTCCCTATACCGGCAACTTTACCTCGCTATCAGCAGCTGTGTCTCAACTCAACCTTTCTTCTGCTAGCGGTCATTACATTCTGGAGTTTCAGAACGATTATACCCCCGCTTCTGAGTCTTTTCCAGTTGTAATAACATATGTTGGAGCGCCAACAGCAGTTGCCACTATTCGCCCTCGTTCAGATGTTCCCATCTCAGGAATAAGTGTAACGGGGAGTGTCTCCGGAGGTCCTATTGTGTTTTTAAATGGCGCTTCATATGTACATATTGATGGTAGGCCCGGTGCTTCAGGCCCGTTCTCTACTCGCAGGCTTACTTTTCAAAACAATGCGGCGTCATTAGTTTCTAATATCTCAATTGGTTTTGTAGCCGCTTCTTACAACAGAGTTGCAGCTTGTACATTAAAGGTTAATGGTGGAAATGTAATCAACTTAGGCGCTAATGGTTGCAGTCACAACCGGATACACAGTAACTATATGAGTATGGCAACCACTACTCATCCTTCTATTGGAGTAAATTCCGATGGTTCGTTGCCCCTTCTTAATACAGATGATACCATATCGGCAAATATTATTGCCTACCCCACTTCAATGGGTATAAATATAGGGACAAATTCTACCTCATTTGTTGTGGCTGAAAATCACGTTGGAGGCGGCTTGTCGCTAAATATGCCTGCAAATAGGAATTTCTACGGAATTCGAGTTGCTTCCGGAGGCGGACATAAGATTTTTGGTAACATAATAGGTGATGATTTTTCTTCCTCAAATGCTATTTATGAAAATATTAACACAAGTGGCA
>JAVQWQ010000186.1:0-3792 GCA_033578915.1 Chitinophagales bacterium
CCATCCCCCATAACTTCTTGTAAATAACGCTTACGCGTTCTACTTGTCCTTTGGCTACAAAGCGTTCGTAAAATCCTTCTTTGCGGAAATCTGGCAGCAGGTTTTGCCATGGGGCCAGCATTTCGTTCCATGCGCGAAGGCGGTTGTCTGCCTTAGCTACTTTAGGGCTTAATTCGGCAGCAACACGTATCATTGCTTTGAGTGAAAGGCTGCTACACACCATGTACTTATCGTTGTCCCATGCCTCACCCCAAGCAGTTTTTGCAGCCTTGAAAAAGTCGCGCAGCATCTCATAATAATAAGTTGACCATGTTTTTCCGGGTTGTATTTGTGTGTTTTTTCGCATCTGCTGTGCCACCCACCGATGTAGTTCATTAAAGAGCTCTGCCTGTAATATCCATTTATTTTTTGCGCTTCGGCCTCCTAAACGGTTAATACGATATTGCAGCGGGCTATCGTCATGGCTATATAGCATCTCTGTGATCTGTGCGGCCAGTTTTTTATCGGGCGATGTCCACGATACTTTTTCATATAGGTCAATAAGATGGCTTTTGTTGATACGTGTGGGGGTTGAGTTGATAATGACAAACATTTCGGTAGCAAAATCTTCGCTTTTGCCATCAAATATGATACATGGAACAGAGATAGTAGCGGCTTCTTCCGGGTTGGCGCGGAAGAAAAATTCTAATGCAGCGAGGCGGTGCTGTCCGTCTATAATGAAAAATTTATCGGAAGGCTCTTCGAGGTTGCCTACGTTGGGCATGTTGGGCAAAGGAGAAAATTGCAAGGTGTGAGGAGTAAACAGCAACACGGTTGCAGGAATGGGCGGCTGGGTAACAGCTGTTTCATAAAAGTTTTTTATAGCAGCTACTTTTTTTCGCGATAAAGCTCTTTGAAACGATTTATCGCTACGCTCAATTTTTCGGATAAACTCAGCTATGTCATCGCGCCGCGAAGTTTCTTCAGCTTCGATACGGCCGCTGTCCTCATCATAAAAACGACTGATAAATTTTATCTTACGCAGAATATCTGTGGCAGGATATGATATAAAATAAAAGACAGCATCTTTCTGGCGTATTTGTGTAGCTAACATATATTATTCTTTTTCACATAAACTTAAATACATTTTTCTTAAAAAAACAAGCTCAGCACAGATTAAACACCATAGATAGCTGCAAACAGTTGAGTTTATGGAAAGGCTATTTTGCTATTTATTAAATTTCATTTTGAGCAGTAGCGAATAAGGCTTTTATTTGCTATACATTGTTATATGAAAAGGCGGTATTTTATTAAGCAGTCGGTAATTGGCGCCGGGCTTTTGCTTGCAAATCAATTTCCTTTTGAATCGCTGGCATCCCGCGATGTGCCTAAACTCACAATACTGCATACCAACGACCAGCACTCGCGTATCGAACCTTTTCCTATGGATGGTAGTCGTTATCAGGGGCTTGGAGGATTTGCCAACAGGGCTACGCTGATCCGTCAAATTCGCAACACCGAGCCAAACGTTCTGTTGCTCGATAGCGGAGATATTTGGCAAGGGACTCCCTATTTCAATTTTTTCAAAGGCTCACTCGAGTTTTCACTGATGAGTGAAATGGGTTATGATGCTGCTACTATCGGCAACCATGACTTTGACAATGGCATAGAGGCGCTGGCTGATCAAATGCCACTGGCAAAGTTTCCTTTTTTATGTGCAAACTATAACTTCGACAATACTCCATTAAAAGGTAAGACACAACCCTTCAAAGTATTTAGAAAGAAAGGTATTGACGTAGGTGTATTTGGTTTGGGCATAGAGCTTGAAGGTTTGGTTACGAAAAACCTATATGGAGATACACAGTATCTCGACCCGGTAAAAAAAGCAAATGAAATAGCCGCCATACTCAAGCACGATTACAAGTGCGATTTAGTTGTATGTCTTTCGCATCTTGGATATAAGTATAAGGATAAAAAGATAAGCGATCTGGCTTTGGCATATCAAACCCAAAATATTGATCTTATTCTGGGAGGGCATACACATACTTTGCTCGACAAGCCCGATGAAGTTCAAAATGCTGAAGGCAAAAAAGTATTGATTAATCAGGTAGGCTGGGCAGGTATAGCGCTCGGCAGATTAGATTTCTACTTTGAAAAAAAGAATAAAGCGAAAGCTGTTTTTAGCACACCCATCAGAATCGGCACGTAATTTGTGAAGCATTTTTGTTGAAGAATTTTTTTGCAACGACTATTGCATAAAAAAAGTTTTTGTTAGCGCATCGTTGAAGAAATTTTTTCTGAAAAAATCAAGACGAAAAAAATTTTTTTTTCACGTGCTTATGTTCATTTTCACATTTACAACCCACCCCGATTAAGTTCATTTATTTCTTCAAACAACAAAAACAAACCTGCTAATGATGGAAGGAAAAACGGCTGTATCTGTATGGAGCGCTTGTCTCGATATTATACGCGATAATGTTAGCGCTCAAAGCTTCAAGACGTGGTTTGAACCAATTATCCCGGTTGAATTAAAAGGTACAGTGCTCACTATCCAAGTTCCTTCTCAGTTCTTCTACGAGTGGCTCGAAGCGCATTATGTATCGTTGCTCAGAAAAACTATCAAGCGTGAACTGGGAAGCGATGCCCGCCTGGAATATCGTATTGTTGTAGATAACAGCAACCCTACTCCGGGCACTGTAAACTATCCCAACTACTACTCCGGTGTATCAGGAAATCCTGAAAGTAGCTTCCCTCTCACATTACAGGGTAGTACAATCAAAAACCCTTTTGTGATTCCGGGATTGAAAAAAATTAATGTGGATCCACAGCTTAATCCTAACTACAACTTTGAAAACTTTGTAGAAGGAGAGTGTAATCGCTTAGCGCGCAATGCAGGATATGCAGTTGCACAAAAACCTGGCGGAACTGCCTTTAACCCCCTTGTAATATATGGAGGAGTTGGTTTGGGAAAAACTCACTTGCTGCAAGCAATAGGTAATGAGGTTAAAAACCTCTTCCCAAACAAAACGGTGTTGTATGTATCCAGTGAAAAATTTATCAATCAGTTTTTTGATGCAGTAAAAAACAATTCCGTTAATGACTTTGTGCACTTTTATCAGTTGATAGATGTGTTGCTGGTAGATGACATTCATTTCTTCAGCAACAAAGAAAAAACCCAAGATATCTTCTTCCACATTTTTAATCATTTGCATCAAAACGGGAAGCAACTTGTGCTAACCTCTGACAGAGAATTGCGCGAGCTGGAAGGTATAGAAGAGCGGCTGCTCTCGCGCTTTAAGTGGGGATTGAGTGCAGATCTTAAAATGCCCGACTTTGAAACACGCATAGGAATTTTAGAAAAGAAAATGTATGCCGATGGCGTAGAGCTGCCGCGCGATGTAGTGGAATTTGTAGCTTACAATATTAATACTAATGTGAGAGAACTCGAAGCAGCCCTCATATCGCTGTTGGCACAATCTTCGTTGAATAAAAAAGAAATAGACATAGAACTTGCAAAAAAAATCATCAAGAATTTTGTGAAGACCATGAGTCGCGAGGTTAGTATTGAATATATTCAAAAAACTGTTTGCGAATACTTTAATGTGCCGGTTGACGCTTTAAAAGAAAAAACGCGCAAGCGCATGGTAGTGCAAGCTAGGCAATTATCTATGTATCTTGCGAAGAACTACACTAAAAACTCACTTAAAACAATCGGCAAACATTTTGGCGGTAGAGATCACTCCACAGTGATTCACTCCTGCCAGGCCATTCAAAATCTGATTGATACCGACCAGGAATTTCGCGAAAGCGTAA
>JAVQWQ010000187.1:0-3702 GCA_033578915.1 Chitinophagales bacterium
CGGCTTAAAAAATTTGCTCACTCCTTTCATGTTGAGTGCATCTGAAAAAACAAGGCCTGAAAAACCAAGCTGCTCTCTGAGCAATTTGTTTATCACTTTTTCCGAAAGGCTTGCGGCTAATCGTACTGAATCAATTTGCGGCAAACGCAAATGAGCTACCATCACACTACCTACTCCGGCATTGATTATCTGCCTGAACGGATATAACTCAGTCGCCTCAAGTTGATATTGATTTTTTGAGATAACCGGCAGGTCGTAGTGCGAATCTTTGTCGGTATCTCCATGGCCAGGAAAATGTTTAGCGCAGGCAAGCACGCCCTGGTCTTGCATTCCCCGCATAAATTCAATGGCTTTGGCGGCAACTTTTTCTTTGTTTTCGCCAAAGCTGCGATCGTTGATTACAGGATTTCGCGCGTTGTTGTTTACATCAACTACTGGCGCAAAATTTACGTGTATGCCCATGCGCTTGCATTGCCTTGCCACATCGCGCCCCATGGCATAAATCAGCGCATCGTCTGCCATTGCCCCCAGAGCCATGTTTTTAGGGTAACTAATAGTGCTATCTAAGCGCATTGCGAGACCCCATTCGCCATCAATTGCAACCATAATTTTCACTTTTGCTACACTCTGCAACCTGTTAGTCCATTGAACCTGTGCGGTGGGATTCCCTTTGAAAAATATTACTCCTCCTGCCTTACCATCTTTAACCATGCGAAATACGCTGTCCATGTTGTAATCTTTTCCTGCTGTATATGCAGCAATCATAAAACACTGTGCTATCCGCTCTTCAATGGTTAAAGCGTTGTAAACTGAATCTACCCACTTGGCGCAGCCCGGGTCGTTCTTGCAACCATTTATAAAATCAACTTGGCCGTTAGAGCTTGTAATACATACTCCTATGGCCATGCAGCAGCAACTTAGTGCTTGAAATAATACTTTCATTTAAAGACAAAGTCAGGCAAAAGCACTAAATTTAACGATATAAATTATCTACATCTTGTTTGTGAGATGACTAGTACGGCAATAAGTTTATCTGTGCTTAAGCATAAAAGATTACAAAAATTACTTGATGAAAAGGCAAAGGAGTTCAACAATGTTGCATTTATAGAACATGATCCGGTCAAAATTCCGCATCAGTTCAGCAGAAAACAAGATATTGAGATAGCGGGTTTTTTCTCGGCTATATTGGCATGGGGCAATCGAACTACCATCATACAATCGGCTCAAAAACTCATGAGCATGATGGATAATGCGCCATTTGAATTTGTGCTGCACCACAAAGAAAACGATTTAAAGAAACTATTGTCCTTTAAGCACCGCACGTTTAATGCCACTGACTTACTTTATTTTATCGCTTTTCTGCGTTACCATTACAAGCATCATATATCACTGGAAGAAGCTTTTTTTATCAAGGAGTTTTCCGGCTTTAAAACCCCTCATAGAGTGGAGAAATGTCTCAACACTTTTCACAAATATTTTTTTTCGTTGCCCGATGCGCCTTTGCGGACACAAAAGCACATTGCTGCTCCTATGCGCAAGAGTACCTGTAAACGCCTTAACATGTTTCTGCGCTGGATGGTGCGCAAAGATCCCAATGGCGTGGATTTCGGAATATGGAAAAGAATTAAACCGGCAGAGCTGATGTGTCCATTAGACGTGCATGTAGAAAAAACAGCACGCCAGCTTGGATTAATCACCAGGCCGCAACGCGACTGGCAGACGGTTGTTGAACTCACAAACGCTCTTAAAATGTTTGACGCTCAAGATCCGGTTAAGTATGATTATGCGCTCTTTGGATTAAGTATTCAACACAGAAAAACTGGATTAAATTTTTATGAGTGATGATATAGTAAAAGAGATTGAGAAGGTCTTTGGTATTGTACCATCAGGTGCGGATAGAGAAAATGATAAAGATAAAATCCGTGATGCGTTGCGCAGAGCGCTCGAACAAAAAGTTGCCGCACTCGCACAAGAAAATATGGAGCATTTGTTGTGGTTGCTCTATCGGGTTGATGTAAACGAGCACAAACTAAAAATTGAACTGCAAAAAAATGCTCCTGAACATGCTGTGTCTATTATAGCCGATGCCATACTGGAGCGATTGGAACAAAAGGCTGAAACCAGAAAAAAATATTCGGATAGACAAAATGACGAAGAATATGAATGGTAGCAGAAAGCGCTTAATTTGAAAAACGCAGTTTGAGCAAAACCCAAAAAGCTTTTAGGCCATCCGTCCAGCGCATCTTTTTGCCTTCGCTAAAACCGCGTGGATAATAACTCATAGGAAGTTCGTGAATTTTTATACCCATTTTAGAAACCCGTGCCGTCACCTCAGGGCAGAATTCAAAACGGTCGTAAGTAAGCGGAATTTTTTTTATGATTTCTGTTTTAAAAACCTTGTAACATGCCGCTTCATCGGTGATTTTTTGATTATATAATACGCTTGCCCACCAAGATATGAATCTGCCTCCCAGGTCATACAGCCATATTCTCTTACCATTGGCGCGCTTCAGATTTCGCGAGCCATAGACTACTTGCGCTTTTCCTTCTATTATTGGTTGAACCAGGTGGAGATAATCATTAGGGTCAGTCTCCAGGTCGCCATCCTGAATAATTACCATGTCTCCTGATACATAATTTAATCCTGTTCTGATAGCTGCTGCTTTGCCTTTGTTCCGCTCATGATGAAAAACTTTCACATTTTCTCTTGCTAACTGTGCTGCTATTGCTCCGGTAGCATCGGTCGAGCCATCATTTATAATAATAATTTCTTTTTCTATGGGGACATTTAAAACCTTGTCCACCAGTTCTGCAAGTGTTTTTTCTTCGTTGTAAACAGGTATGATAACAGAAAGTTTCACATTACTACAATAAAATAAACGTAATAAGATTTGTCTTTTTAAAAAACTTAAGCTTCTATGCACACTTCCACAATCACGAGGTGGACAACATTATCTTTGAAATAATTTTACAATGTAGTATTGCAAAAAAAAATACCGCTGATGCTGAGACTCTATCCTTTATTGGTTATTTTGTTTTCACTTTCGTCTTGCCTGGTGTCCAAAAAAAAGTTTGATGAACAAAAGGCGTTGGCCGATAAGCTGCTTGCCGAGCGCAACAGTTGCCGCGAGGACTTGGAAAAAGCTAATGCATTGACAGCTACCCTAAGCGAGCGCATTGCTGCATTGGAAAAAGAAAGAGATCAACTGCAAGATGATTTGAAAAAAATGACTCGCCAAAAAGAAGATGCAGAAAAGCTCTACAGCGACCTAAAGAAACGATATGATGAACTGCTCTCTCGCGCCACGGATGAAAAAAGCCGCTTTAGCGAGTTGCTGAAAGAAAAAGAGCGTGAGCTAAATGCCAAAGCGAAAGAACTTGATGAGTTGGCCAAAGCAATGGCACAAAAGCAGCAAAGAATTGACGAGTTGGAAAGGCTTATATCCAAAAAAGATGAGGCGCTTAACAGTCTTAAAAAGCGTATTGCCGATGCATTGACGGGTTTTACAAGCGATGAGCTAACAGTAACTCAGAAAGACGGGAAAATTTATGTGAGCATGAGTGATAAGCTCCTTTTCAAAACCGGAAGTTACAACGTAGATACCAGAGGTAAACAGGCCTTGGCTAAGCTCGCTGAAGTATTGAATAAAAATCCTGAAATAGGAATCATGGTTAAAGGGCACACCGATAACAAACCTTACC
>JAVQWQ010000188.1:0-3697 GCA_033578915.1 Chitinophagales bacterium
GGTGGAAATGTTAACTTAAGTCATATTGTATCTTTCAGTACGCGTGATGATGACTTTGATACTGACAACGGATGGTCCGGCAAAGCACAGTATGGCCTATTGGTGCGCGTAGATTCTGTATCTGATGAAGGCGACAGAGGAAATGTTTTTGAAAGTGACAATGATGCTGCCGGAACATTTAATAAACCTTACACCTCGGGCGTAATTTCAAACTTTACATGTGTCGGTCCCGCTCAAACTCCTACATCAACCATAGCACCTACTTATGGATGGGGCGCTAGAATCCGTAGAAATTCTGCACAGTCTATTTTTAACTCTATCTTTATAGGATTTGATGTGGGTGTTGAGTTTAATGGCTCTGGCACTCAGGGTAAGTTTAATAATGATACCATTGAATTTAAAAACAATATAGTTGGCGGTTCTAAGAAAAGAAATGGCCAGGCTGTTTTCGATTCATTGGTGTTGAATAATCCGAACTTTTTTAATACTACTTATTCCGGAAATGCTAACAGCGGGGTACAACTTGTTGCTCCTTTTAATTTTCCTAATTTCGACTTCAGGCCACAGCCAGGTTCTCCTGCTTTAAGCGGATTCTCATATTCTAGTCCAAAACTTGCTGGACTCGAGCAACCATCTTATCGCGGCGCGTTTGGTACAGGACCTTACGATAACTGGTGGCGTTGCTGGGGTGAATTTAACCCGCAAACGCAAGACTATACCAATGGGCCTATCAATTATTCATATGTTGCTAGCATTGATGTTAACGGGCCTACTCTTGTTTGTCCTGCCGGTGGCGGAAATCCAACTCAGCTAGTGGTTAATAGCAATATCAGCGGTTTATCTTACAATTGGAGCACCGGAGCTACTTCGCAATCTATTACAGTTAATGCACCTGGTACTTACACCGTTACAGTATCCTCACCAAGAGGTTGTACCAGAGTTATATCTAGAACAATCAACGCTTACCCAACTACTGCACCCTCCATCACACCTGTAAATCCTTCCTTTTGTACAGGACAGAGTGTAACCCTTTCTTCTACAGTTGCAAACGGATATCTGTGGAGCAATGGCGCTACTACGCAGCAAATCACTGTAACATCCGGCGGATCTTACAGTGTTACAATTACTGATGCAAACGGATGTCAAGTGGCTTCCAATACTGTGAATGTGGTTCAAAATAACCCAGTCGTTCCGACTATTACTGCATTGGGCAGCACCAGTTTCTGCACTGGTGGTTCAGTGAAAATTGCTGTAAATAATCCATCTGATTTTATCAGCTTTGCCTGGAGCAACAATCAGTCATTAGATACTATTATCGTAACTACAACAGGAAGCTATCGCGTAACTACCACTGACCAAAACGGTTGTACTGCTGTTTCCAACACTATAAATACTGATGTAAGCAGTGCGCCAAAGCCGACAATCAGCGCCAGTGGGCCTGAAACATTCTGTGCAGGAGACAGTGTTATCCTCACTTCCTCAGAAGCTGATTCTTACAGTTGGTCAACGGGAGAAACAACCCGTTCTATTGTAGTAAGGGCAAGTGGCAGTTACACCGTAGTGGTTACTAATGCTGACCAGTGTAAAGGGGTGGGCAGCAGTAACCCGAAAGTAATTACAGTTCAGCCCAAGCCTGTTGCTAATTTTACTGTATCTCAACAAGGAAACGTTGTTACGGTTACTAATACTTCTACCGGCGCAACCTCTTTCAACTGGACCTTTGGCAACGGTCAATCCTCTACACAGCAAAACCCTTCCGCTGTTACTTACAATCAAAATGGAACATTTACTATTACGCTCACCGCAACAAATGGTAACTGTTCAGACGTAGTTAGCAAACAAGTAGTGATTACGGGAGTAAGTGTAGAAGATATAGAGCTTCCTTCAATCTCATCTGTTAAATTGTATCCCAATCCTAACAAAGGATTTGTTACCCTTGAAGTATCTTCAACTGCTAATGAGGGAGCTCAAATTGCTGTAATTGACCTAACTGGCAGAACAGTACTATCGCTTCAACGTGAACTTACAACCGGCATCAATCAGATCCCGGTGTTAACTGATGAACTTTCAAACGGAGTTTACATGGTAGAAGTTAAAGTTGCAAATGCCGTAAGACTTGCCCGCATGATCGTAAACAAAGATTAATTTTCTAATTCAGGTTCTTTTAAAGCCTGCCATGTTATATTAAACTTGGCAGGCTTTTTTGTTTGTAATAAAATTAAAAATATGAAGGTATTAGCAACAATCGTTACCATCGGCGATGAGCTGCTTATCGGGCAGACTATAGATACCAACAGCGCTTGGATAGGACAAGAGATGAATAAAATAGGTGTGCAAATACTGCGTAGAATTTCTGTGGGTGATGATGCGGAACAGATTAAATATGCGCTGCGCGAAGCTGCTAAAAGTTCTTCTCTTGTTATTATCACCGGTGGCCTTGGCCCAACAAAAGATGATGTTACCAAAAGAGCTATAGCTGAATTTTTCGGAGCAGAATTAGTTTTTCATGAAAATCTTTGGCAAAGGATAGCAGCGATTTTTGAAAAACGCGGGAAGGCAGTCCTTGAAATGAACAAATCGCAAGCAATGATTCCTGCTAATGCTACAATCATTTCAAATGATTTGGGGACTGCTCAGGGAATGTGGTTTGATGAGGAAGGCATTGTATATATAAGTGTTCCTGGAGTACCTCATGAAATGAAACATACTATAGATAAAGCGATAAAAATGATACAACAGCGCTTTCTGTTACCTAAAATATTACATAAAACACTGATGACAGCCGGTGCCGGCGAATCCAGTATTGCTAATATTCTTAGAGAATTTGAAAATAACCTTCCATCCTTTGTTAAGCTGGCATATCTACCTGAACTTGGAGTGGTAAAACTGCGCCTCAGCGCATATCTTAATGCTCAACAAGATTTTAATATGGAAGCAAAGGTTGAAGAAATGAAAAAACTACTTGGAGAATACGTGTATAGCGATGAAGAAATTTCACTGCATGAAGCAATAGGGAGAATGTTGAAAAGAATAAATGCGACACTCGCAGTTGCTGAAAGCTGTACTGGCGGATATCTGGCACATCTTATCACCTCTGTTCCGGGCAGTTCATCCTATTTTCTGGGGGGTATTGTGAGTTATCACAATGATGTTAAAACGAATCTTCTTCAGGTAAAAAAGGAAACACTTTTCTCACACGGTGCGGTTAGCGAAGCTACTGTAGAAGAGATGGTTAAAGGAGTACTGCATCAAACAGGTGCGGACTATGCCATAGCCACATCAGGTGTGGCGGGCCCGGATGGCGGCACTCCTCAAAAACCCGTTGGCACCGTGTGCATAGCAGTTGGAGATAAAAACAAAATTAACTCTCAAAAATTTCATTTCTTTCCATCCAGGATGGAAAATATCAAGGTTAGTACAAACGTGGCGCTAAACATGCTTCGAAAATTTATACTTCAAACTCGACAGGAATTTAAAACTACCAGTCTTTCTCAACTTTAGCTTTTGCAGGCGCTATGTTTGCCCTTTGCATCTTTTGATTAGCTTTCTGTTCTTCATTCTGCAGCGCCTGGAGCAGTTTCTCCGCATCTTGTTTGCTTAGCTTGGGATGTTCCCTTTTTTGCTCTTCATTTTTAGTTTGTCCGGAATTGTCGTTTTGCGAGGATTGGTTGTTTTCATTTTTGTCGTTTTCTTTATT
>JAVQWQ010000189.1:0-3582 GCA_033578915.1 Chitinophagales bacterium
TGAGAATGAAAAGGACCTGCACCAACTCCTGCACCCGTAGGCATTCGAATTACCACATCTGCATTCTGCTTCCAGCGCCAATAACTTTTGGCTAAGTTATTTACAATGGCATTGAAACCTACAGACACAAAATCTGCAAATTGCATCTCTACTACGCTCTTAAAACCTTTTACACTCAACCCAAGCGAAGCACTCAAAATGCCGCTTTCGCATAAGGGAGTATTTCTTACTCTTTCTTTCCCAAATTCTTTATAGAATCCTTCAGTTACTTTAAATACTCCTCCGTACTCTGCTATATCCTGACCCATGATTATCAGGTTTGGAAATTTCTGCATGGACAAACGCAGCCCATCTGATACTGCATCTACAAAACGAGTATTTTTTTTCTCACTCTTAGTTTTTAATGCAGCCTCGTCTTCAACAGCGTGGATTATAGACGGACAGTAAATATCACGCAACTCTTTTTCAGTGTCCGGAATGACTTCCGGCTCGCTGTCGGCCCTATCAAAAGCTTCCTTTACTTTTTGATCTAGTTCCGATTTTAATTGAATTGCAAAATCATCAGTAATAATTGATTGTTCAATCAGCCACTTTTCATAGCAAATAACCGGGTCCTTTTTGCTCCAATATTCAAATAATTCTTTAGGTACATATTTTGTGCCGCTGGCTTCCTCATGTCCGCGCATCCTGAAGGTGATACACTCTAACAGAACGGGTTGAGGATTTTCTAACATTTCTTTTTTCAGAGCACGGATTGTGTGAAATACTTCCAGAATGTTATTTCCATCTATGGTAAGTCCCTTCATGCCATATCCGATAGCCCTATCGGAAAGCTTTTCGCAGCGATATTGTTCATTAGTGGGAGTCGAAAGTC
Source organism: Chitinophagales bacterium (assembly GCA_033578915.1). Classification (GTDB taxonomy): domain Bacteria; phylum Bacteroidota; class Bacteroidia; order Chitinophagales; family LD1; genus UBA7692. Next base: position 875 of record JAVQWQ010000189.1, read on the forward strand.
CATATCCATTGTTTTCAATAAGAATGATAAGAGGAAGTTCCCACACAGCGGCAATATTGCAAGCCTCGTGAAAATCACCTTCGCTGGTTCCGCCTTCTCAGGTAAAAGCTACTGTTATTTTCTTCTCTCCTTTTAGCTTTGATGCTAATGCTATTCCGGCCCCGACACAGAGTTGCGGACCGAGGTGAGAAATCATGCCTACGATGTGATGCTCATTACTTCCGAAATGAAAGCTTCGTTCCCTACCTTGTGAAAAACCATTCAATTTTCCTTGAAATTGTTCAAAAAGCCTTTGAAGATCACAACCTCGGGTGGTAAAAACTCCCAGATTTCTGTGCAAGGTACATATATATTCATCCTCATCAAGCGCTGCAGCAACTCCTACTGAAATAGCTTCTTGTCCTATGCCTGAAAACCATTTGCTTACTCGACCTTGCCGGAGCAGTTTAAGCATGCGCTCTTCTATTACCCGGGGTGTAAGCAAAAGTTTGTAAAGATGAATCAACTCCTCATTTGTAAGCCCTTTTCTATCGTAAATAATCTCGGTGGTAATTGTCTTCAACTCATCCATTTTCTACTTGTTTATCAATTTAAATTACAGCAGGGTTGTAAATAACATTTCCAAGAATAGAAGCAAATTCTTTGCGCTGCTCTATGAGCAACATTTTTTGCTTTAAAAGTTTAGTGATTTCTTCTTCATAGTCCGTGCCACTATTGGTTGTTTCTGACAATGCTTTGATTTTGTTTTCGATAATTTTCAATTGCTTTAGGTTATGATATTGTTTTATTCGAACAACAGTGCTTTCAATATCTTTTATGAAAAAGTGTTTTTTTTCTGGTACAACAATCTTGTACTTATTCCACCAATTTTCGCTAACGGCATATTTCTCTGAAACGATCTGTAATATGCACTTTTGTATTTCTTCATCAGGCAGTGATAAATAATGTGATACGGGTAAAATTTTACCATCGGAGCAGTTTTGTTTAATTAATTGAAAAAGTTTTAAGAAATCAGGTGTTTCGATTTCTATTCCTTCCAATTCCTCAAAAAGAAACTCTGTAACTGTGGTATATTCATTTTCTGAAAGATAAATTTTCCAATCTCCATATTCCAGAAAAATTCTCATCAAATGTTCTTCCAGAACTGCAATAGTGTTAGTAGTTGTTTCTAGTTGAGAACCATGAATGGATTGAATTTTCTTTTGTTCATTTGTTTCTAGGGGAGCTACGTGAGGAGTATCTTTAGAAGCAAGGTTTCGTCGAAGTTTATTGACTTCTGTGACGATAATTTGTTCATTAATTTGAAAATGTTGAGAGCACTCTTTGCAATAAATTGCCCGTTGCATCGGGTCGGGAATTCTTGCAATTGAATTGAGTATTTCGCGAATCAGTTCGCTTCGTTTGATAGGATCGTTAGCGGTTTCTTTAGCAAAGAGATTCGTTTTAAAGGAAATAATGTCTTGTTTATTATCTTGTATGTATTGAAGCGTTCTCTCAGCTCCAAATTTTTGTGCAAAGCTGTCTGGGTCTTCCCCATCGGGAAGCATTACCACTCGAACATTCAATCCTTCCTCCAGAATCATATCAGTGCCTCGAAGCGCTGCTTTTATTCCTGCTTGATCTCCATCATATAAAATAGTTATATTATTTGTGAGCCTTTTTATCAGCCTTATTTGTTCTGTGGTTAGCGAGGTGCCGCCGGAGGCCATAACATTTTCAATTCCAGCCTGATGAAGCGAAATAACATCTGTATATCCTTCTACTAAAAGGCATTCATCCATCTTGCGTATTGCTTGTCTTGCAAAGTAAGCGCCATAGAGTATCTTACTTTTTATGTAAACTTCGTTTTCAGGAGTATTGATATACTTTGGGCTGCTATCATTTTTAGCCAATACTCTTCCGGCAAAACCTAATATTTTGCCATTGGTGTGATGTATGGGAAATATTACTCTGTTGCGAAAAAAGTCACGCACATGAGATTCGTTGGATGAAATCAGGCCTGCCTTACTCAAAATGTCTTTATTAAATGCATTAGATAGTGCATGGCGCGCAAAGGTATCTCCATCTGCCGGAGCAAAGCCGAGCTGAAATTTTTCTATGATTTTCTTGTCGTATCCGCGTTCTAAAAAATATGATAATCCTATTTTGCCCTTTTCTGTATGTAAAAGGTAATCTGTGAAAAATTTTTGTGCAAAGGAGTTGGCAACCAAGATGCTTTCTGCCAGTTTTTGCTTTTCCTGTTCTTCGTCGGAGGTTTGCTGTGTGGTTTCTTCAATTTCAATATTATATTTTTTTGCGAGGTATTTGAGCGCTTCTACATAATTCATTTGAGCGTGTTCCATCAAAAAAGTTACAGCATTGCCCGCTTTGCCGCAACCAAAACATTTGAAGATGTTTTTAGAAGGAGAAACAATAAATGAAGGAGTTTTTTCGTGATGAAACGGGCAAAGGCCAATATAGTTAGCCCCTCGCTTCTTAAGCGAGACGTGCTCTCCTATCACTTCTTCTACTCTCGACTCTTCTATAATCCGCTGTATGGATAGTTGGCTTATCAATGAAATATAGTTTTGAACTTATACAATATTACAAACTGTAATCAATGGTTGTATTTTAAAAACACTTTTTTGGACAACACCAATATTAATAAATTAAAATCACGTCATTGATTGAGTAAATTTTAAATAGAAGTTAATGAATTAATTTATGTA
>JAVQWQ010000190.1:0-3545 GCA_033578915.1 Chitinophagales bacterium
ATCATCATTTTATCAGTATATCTCTGTACATCATAACGATTTGTGCATATATCTTCAATTTTTATTTTCGCCAAAAATTTTTGCTATGACTATTGAGAACATAAACGATATGAAAAGCCGTTTAGAGGCTTTGAGGAGGTTTCTTTGACATCGAAAACAGAAAATTAAAAATTCAACAGGACGAACAGACCACTCTACATCCCGACTTTTGGAATAATCCATCGCGCGCTGAAGAAATATTGAAGGGTATTAAAATCAATAAACAGTGGGTGGAAGTTTATGAGCAGGCGGAGAAGGAAATAGAAGACACTACCATACTGCGCGAATTTTATGAAAGCGGAGAGGCCAGCGAAACAGAGCTGAGAGAGCAATATCAAAAGGCATTACAAGCGCTGGATGAACTGGAGTTTAAAAGCACGCTGACAGGCAAGGAAGATGAACTTTCTGCGATACTTGAAATTAATGCCGGCGCTGGTGGAACAGAAAGTTGCGATTGGGCTTCTATGTTGCTGCGCATGTATGTAATGTGGGCCGAGAAGCATGGCTACAAGGTGTCGGAGTTGGAACGCACAGATGGCGATGTGGCCGGAATCAAATCTGTATCTATACAAATTGATGGTGAGTTTGCCTATGGTTATCTGAAAGGCGAAAATGGCGTGCATCGCCTGGTGCGTATATCTCCTTTCGATGCCAACGCCAAAAGGCATACTTCTTTTGCATCTGTTTTTGTTTATCCGGTTGTTGATGAAACCATTGATATACATATTCCTCCATCGGAATTGGAGTGGGACACTTTTCGAAGCAGCGGGGCGGGAGGGCAAAATGTAAACAAGGTTGAAACGGCAGTTAGGGTTAAACATATTCCAACCGGCATAGTGGTAACTTGCCAGATTACAAGGTCTCAGCACGATAACAGAGAGCGCGCGCTGCAGATGCTCAAGAGCAAACTGTATGAACTCGAGGTGCAAAAGCGCAATGAAGAGCGCGACAAGATAGAAGGAACGAAGCTCAAAATTGAATGGGGATCGCAAATCAGAAATTATGTGCTGCATCCCTATAAGCTCATTAAAGATACGCGGACGGGTTATGAAGTGTCTAACGTACAACCGGTGCTGGATGGAGATTTAGATGGTTTTATCAAGGCTTATTTACTGCACGCCACAAAAAAAGTACATTAGGAAATAATCAAAGTATGATTTTGAGCCTTACGCTGAAGAGGTGTTGCTCGCAGCGAATATCAATATCGTAGCGCTGCTTTCCGTATATAAGGTCGAGCCGCCTTAGAACAGTTTGCAATCCGAAATGCTCTCCCTTGCTACTTGGCTTTTGCTCAGTTAAGGCAACTGTGTTTTCTGAAAAAAAGTTTAACTGATTATCTGTAATCTTAATGTGAATTAAAATTCGGAATGAATCGTCAAGAGAACTGCGGCCGGCATGTTTAAAGCAGTTTTCTACGAAAGGTAGCAACACAAAAGGCATAACAGTGCATTGTTTGGGATCGCCTTCAATCTTCAGCACAATATCTTCAGGATTGTGAAAGCGAAGGCTTTCCAGCTCTACATAATCTTTAATGAACTCAATTTCTTTTGCCAATAATACATATGCATCATCATTATAAATCACGTAACGCATCAGCCCTGAAAGTTTCAAAATTATATCTGAGGAGCGTGATGGATCGAGCTGGGAAAACGCATAAAGATTATTCAATGTATTAAAGAAAAAGTGAGGGTTTATCTTATATCTGAGCAAGCTTAATTCAGCTCTTGTTTTAAGTGTTTCCGCTTCCTGAATTTTTATCTTTTCCTCATATAAATAATACATCAGCGAAATTCCTGAAGCGATAAGCATAATCCACGTTGTATTGAGAAAAAATTGGATGTAGGAGGCTGAAAATTTGGGCACCTGATATGGCAACGTTTTATTGAATTCATTTATCAGGTTTTTATCGAGGTAACTGATTACGGCTGCTGCAAAGAGGAAAAGAAACCAGTTGGTAACATTCTTAAGATTTTTAATCATGCGAGGAATAAACCATTCTGTTGTAATGAAGAATGCTGATCCCTCAGCGATAATTCTCTCTGAAATATAAATGAAGTTGGCAATCCAATCTTGCGATAAGCGCGGATCGGCAAGTAAAGACAGGCTGTATAAGCCCCAGAATATGCCATGTATTAACCACTTTCTGCGCTTCACTTTTTATGCTAAACTACAAAGGTTTCCATCACATAAAGTAAACGTACTCTTTTTCATCACTAAAAAAAGGGCATTCGTCACAAATTTGTTTTTACAAGCATGAGTGTCAATTTTTTTGCGTTGTAAAATTTCCCTATGAAATATGCTCTATATACTCTGTTAGTTTTTTCAACGTATCTAAACATACATGCGAATGAATTAGGTAGAAATACCATCAAATGGTTAAACTTAAAGAAGTACGGCAAAAGAGAAGACCTGAGAGATAGCAAAGGATTGCATATAGGATTAAGTGGGGGAATAAATTATAATTTGGTAAGAAGAGATTTTTCAGATCAACCTTACTGGAGTTATGATTACACTTTAGGAGGTGTTTTTCCGGGCGTTGATGTTTATTATCAATTTTCAAGAAGAGTATTTTTTCTTACCGGTTTAGGGGTTTCTGTGAAGGGTCAGACCACACGCTATGGTTTCAACGCAGATAATGGATTCTTTACCATTAACCGCATCTATCTCAATTTGCCGCTGGGTTTTAAATTTCTTTTGCTTAGCAGTGGTTTTTCTCCCTATGTGGAGGGTGGTATCAATACAGGATTTTGGATAGCAGGTAATTGGAAGATCAAACAATTTTCATTTACTCAAAATATTTTTAGCGATAACTACAACCCGTTTGAACCTACGTATTATGAGTGGTCTGATAAATATCAATTCAGAAAAAAGAGCAGCAATACACGTGAATGGGATAATATTGTCGATATAGGGCTTTTTGGTGGGCTTGGCTTACAATATACATTCAAAAACAGAATAGCCATCAATGCAGGTTTCAGATACATAGAAGGATTAACTCCACTTACTTGGTCAAAAGATGTGAAAGACCATGAGTTATACAATAATCAAACTTACAATGTTCTAATGGGTATAAGTGTACCCGTACCATTTTATGTAAAATCTAAACCAAAGACCTGATATTAAAAATCCAGTGTTTATGAAAAACTATCTGATAGTTACGTTATTTTTCCTGTTGTTAGGCACATATTCCTGCAAAAAGGAAGCGCCTGTAAAATCCCCGGAAAATTTTCCTGATACACCGGTTGGAAACTTTGAAGCCTTTTGGCACGGAATGAGCAGATACTATGCATTTTGGGAATATGAGAAAACAGATTGGGACAAAATCTATGATGAATATTCCAAAAAGGTTAATGAAAATACCACGCCTGAAGAGCTACAGAAATATATAGGCGAAATGATCAGAAACCTGCGCGATCATCACCTAAATGTAAAGGGTGCTATTAATGACACTCCATTTGTTTTGATACCAAGACGGATGTTTAACAACTATCAGCAGTATCATTTTC
>JAVQWQ010000191.1:0-3534 GCA_033578915.1 Chitinophagales bacterium
AGTTTTGCTCTTTCAACTGAAAATGGCAATGATTTGATATTTTTTTCTGCATTTTTAAAATAGTGAAGAAATAATTTATCGGAGCTTTTATTCAACGCCCACCTGGCAAGAGAGATGTACTTTTCGCTCTGAGATGCATCTTTAAAACAGATAAACCTCTCAGCAAAATTGATAAAATCTGTTCTGTGATTTTTATCTAGATGCCTATATCCTAAAATTAATTTTTTGTTTGTAAGATTTCTAACGGCATTCTTGAGAGTAGTCTTCTCTAAATAATTTTCAAATTCTCTCCATTCTTCTTCATCGAATGTGCCTAATAATACTAAACACTTATTTAAAGGCATTTATGTCTAAATAAAAAATTCATTAGCAGCAATTCATCGCTTTTTTAAAATTAATAATTTATATTGACATTAAGAAAGTATTTCTCAAGTAAAAAGAATGTTCATCGTGGAGAAAGATTTTAAAACAAAGAAAAGTTTGGGATTTGATAGAAGTTTTATTAATCGAAAGCCAGCTTTGAGAAATAATGCAAGAAAATTATCCCTTGGCCAACTTGATTAGAAGTCAATTCCTGGGGTATTACTAATGCACTCAATAAAGTTTAGGAAATTGGAAAGGTACACTCTCATAAATAGCAAAGTAATGAGTGATGGTACCACCAAGAACAAATACGTGCCAGACTGCATGTTGATAAGCAAGGCTTTTCCAAATATAAAATATAATTCCAGCTGTGTAGCTGATTCCTCCGATTAATAATAAGTTGAATACATGATCAGGTATGTTTTTGGATAGTGGCCCAATGATAAAAAGCGCCATCCATCCCATACATAAATATAAGCCTAGTGAAAGCCATTCAAATCTGCCTGTGAAGAATAGTTTTTTCAAAATACCTAGAAAAGCTACAATCCATAGGATAGTGAGAAAGGTTGTTGCAGTGGCATCATCAGCGTACTTTTGTAAGATAGGGGTATAGCTACCCGCTATCATAAGAAAAATGCTTATATGATCCCACACGCGAAGCCTGAATTTAACTTTGGGATGTTGTATGGCATGATATAATGTGGAAGAAAGATAAACCATCAACATGCCAAAGCTAAAGATGCTCACACTCCATATTGTTGCAGTATTCCCTTTTTCAACAGCATAAGTGATTAAGAAAGGTATGGCAATCAGCGTAAATAAAAAGCCTGCACCATGCGTTACAGCGTTTGCAATTTCTTCTTTTAGCGATTGTATTCTTTCTTTTTTCATTATGGATGCAAAATAATCAATATTTTATTGTTTAGCAATGAAGGCCTGAGGTTAAATTCATGTTATGAAACAGTTTATCTCTGTAGTTTCTTTATTTATTTCACTTAGTACGTATTGTCAAACATACCCGTTTATAGAAGGATTTCAAGGGATACTGAGCGGACAGATCCCGCCGGGGTGGTCCGGAGACATACCTGTGCTTAGTTATCATGGCATGAACGATGAAAAAGGCCTTGCAGCATCTCTAAACAGTTCTGATCAGGAAGACTCAATTATTACTCCTTCCATAGGGCCTATAAAGTCCTTATCGCAGTTAGTGTTCTATTATCGCTGGGTGATGGAGTTCATATATCCTTCTGACCCACGCTACCCTAACAGAAAAGACAAACTTGAAATACTGGTAAAAAAAGATAGCTTGCCTTTTGAGAAATTATTGGTTATTGATTCTTTCAACCATAAGCCCTCATTAAATTTTAAGAGGATGCAACTTTCTTTATCACAGTATTCCGGAAGCGTGATTCAGATTATGTTTAAGAGTACATGGGGCGGAGGAAGATACTTTCAAGACATAGACTCTGTACAAGTAATTGATGGTGCTTTTATGCATCATGAAAATACTGGTAATTACCTTACTCAAAACTCCTTAAAAATTGCTATGAGTCCAGACAATAGAAAAATATGGATAATACAAGATGATATAAGTTGTGTTACATATCAAATCTACGATATGTCGGGGAGGTTAATTTTAAAAGGGCAGGCTCTACGAGGTGAGGCGATTGATCTCAGTACAGTTCATCGCGGAGTATATTTTCTTGTTATAGGCCAAAATGTTAGGAAGATTTTTATTGCAGATGAATAGACTATTTTTTCAGAAAATCTTTGATTGCCCTATATATTGCAATAATTACAAAAACTAGAGCCCCTGTTGCTTTTCCATAAGGGGCACAATTCCAATATTTGTCTGCAAGATGACCAAGACCTATACCGATACCAATAGTGGCTGCCATCTCAATGGCCATGGTGGAGTATTTTAAATAATTATTAATTGGCTTATGAGCTTTCATTATTTTAATATATGATATTTTAGCTATGGTTAAAAACTAAGGATATCATGGTAAGGAAGATTCTGTTTTCCTTAATATGTTTTTTTTCTATATACTCATGCAAACAGCAGAAACTCTCTTATGTAACAAAACATTTCGAGCTGAAAGATACACAATGTAAATCAAAAAACTGTACGTCAGTAAACTTCCAATATGTGTATTTTGAAGGCGAAAATGCTGATACACTTAATAAAGTAGTAGATGAATATATTGGAGCTTCTTTTGTTGATGATTCTTTAGTTAAACAAACTCCAGAACAAGCTGCACAAGCATTTATAGAAATGTATAGGGAAGTACAGAAAGAATTTCCTGATGCAGATATGCCCTGGTATTTAAAGAGAAAACTCATGGTAGATACCCAGTTCAATAATATTATCACATTAGAATATTCTGAAAGCAGCTATACGGGCGGAGCTCACGGAAGTTATTTTACTCAATATAATTCCTATCAGTTAAAGCCCTTTAAAATTTTGTGGATAGGAGATTTCCTTCTAAATCCCAAAGACACTTCAATACTTATAAAAATTGCCGAATCTGTTTTCAGAGAAGACCAAAAACTTGGCGCTTACGATAATCTCGAAGAAGCAGGATTTTTCTTTGAGAACGGAATTTTCAGGCTAAATGACAACTTCCATTTTACTTCTACAGGACTGGAGTTTCATTTCAATATATACGAGATACAACCTTATGCTATGGGAGAATACAAGCTTCTTATTCCGTATAACAAAATTGATAATTTACTCAATAAAAGCATGCTTCAACCGTTATAAGGAATCGGTATAATATGAATAATAATTCTTCTTTTATTGATAGACTCAATAAGTGGCTCAGAGAATCTATCACCGTAAAGTTGTTTGTGATAGGTATTTTAATCCTTATTCTCCTTATTCCGGCAAGGATGGTCGAAGATTTGATCATTGAACGAGAAAGCCTGCGCGATACGGCAATCGCAGACATTAGCAGTAAATGGGGAGGAATGCAACTAATAGGCGGCCCTGTACTCACAGTCCCATATACCATATCAATAAAGAATGAACGGAATGAAATAGAAAACATAATTCAGTACGCGCACTTCCTCCCAAAAACACTAAACATAAAAGGACAACTATTTCCTGAAAAAAGATACCGAGGCATTTATGTTGTAGTGCTGTACAATGCAAAATTGAAGTTAGAAGGT
>JAVQWQ010000192.1:0-3483 GCA_033578915.1 Chitinophagales bacterium
GTTATTATTATCGAGAACGGGAAGCTGTGTGAGGTTAAGCTGTTTCATTTTTTTAAATGCATCTGCTACTGTCTCATCAGGCAAGGCGTACACGAGTTCTTTAATCTTTTTTCTTTCGATGATGCTTTTGGCAGTGATGGGTTCGTCTTTTAGAAATCCACGATCGCGCATCCAGTCATCATTATACACCTTATTGATGTAACGACTTCCATGGTCGTGAAGAATGACTACCACAATATCGCCTTCTTTGAAAAAATGCTTCACCTGCAAAAGTCCTTGCACTACTGCTCCTCCACTGTACCCTACAAAAATTCCTTCCTCGCGCGCCAGTCTGCGACACATTAGTGCAGCATCTTTATCGGTAACTTGTTCAATATAGTCTATTACATCAAAATCAAAATTGCCTGGCACAATGTCCTGACCTATGCCTTCAATGAGATAAGGGTAGGCTTCGTTCATGTCTTTAATGCCGGTCTCTTTATATTTTTTTAGTATTGAGCCATAGGCATCAACGCCAATTACCTTTATTGAAGGATTTTTTTCTTTAAGAAAGCGTGCTGTGCCAGATATTGTGCCACCGGTACCAATTGTGGTAACAAAGTGTGTAATCTTTCCATCCGTTTGGCGCCATATTTCAGGACCTGTGGTTTTGTAGTGGGCATCGCGGTTGTCTAGATTTTCATATTGGTTTACGAAAACAGAATTTGGAATTTCTTTTGCCAGGCGTTCAGCTACCATGTGGTAATTGCGAGGATCTTCGTGAGGCACGTTGGTAGGACATACAATTACCTCTGCCCCCAAAGCGCGAAGTACATCTATTTTTTCTTTTGACTGCTTATCAGTGGTGGTGAAAATACATTTATAACCTTTTACCGCAGCAGCCAAGGCTAAACCCATTCCTGTGTTCCCTGAAGTACATTCAATAATGGTGCCGCCCGGCTTCAGTTCTCCTCTACGTTCTGCTTCGAGCACCATGTTTATTCCGATGCGGTCTTTTATGCTGTTACCTGGATTGAAATATTCTACTTTAAGCAAAATATCTGCTTTTATTTCGGGCTTGCCTATCTTGTTCATTCTAACAAGAGGGGTGTTCCCAATTGTATCAATTATGGTATTGAAAACTTCCATACCGCTAAATTACAAAAAGGATTTTTCAACAAATACGATTGGCATGAGTGTATCGAGGATATCGTCGGTCATTACAGATGCTGTAGGCATCCATCACACATTAAACATAAAATGGATTACATCTCCATCCTGAACAACATAATCCTTTCCTTCGCTGCGGAGCTTACCTGCTTCGCGAGCAGCAGCTTCACTCTTGTAGGTCATATAATCCTGAAAAGAGATAACCTGTGCTCTTATAAAGCCTCTTTCAAAATCTGAATGAATAATACCGGCTGCCTGTGGCGCCTTTGTCCCGCGGAGTATTGTCCAGGCTCTTACCTCCTTTTCGCCGGCAGTAAAATAAGTTTGAAGATTTAACAACTTGTAAGCTGCTCTGATAAGCCGGTTTAGACCACTTTCTTTTAATCCAAGATCTGCGAGAAAAGACCTTCGATCTTCTTCATTATCCAATGAGGCGATTTCGCTTTCTATGGCGGCAGAAATGATTACAACCTCAGCATTTTCATTGGCTACTGCCTTTTTCACTTCATCTACAAATGGGTTTCCATAAATAACACTGGCTTCATCCACGTTACAAACATAGATGACGGGCTTAGCAGTAAGCAGTTGCAAATCGTCCAAGTATTTTTTCTCCTCGTCTTCCAAAACTACCGCGCGGGCACTAATGCCTTGCAGAAGTTTTTCGCGCACCTGCTCTAAAACATCTATACTTTTAAGTATTTCCTTGTCATTGCTCTTGGCTAATTTTCTCTGCTTTTCAAGTTTTTTTTCTATTGTCTCTAGATCCTTCAGCTGAAGTTCAGTATCAATAATCTCCTTGTCTCGAACCGGATTTACACTTCCGTCAACATGTATAATGTTAGGGTCCTCAAAACATCGCAATACATGGATAATGGCATCCACAGTTCGAATGTTGCCCAGAAATTGATTACCGAGACCTTCTCCTTTATGGGCCCCTTTAACTAATCCGGCAATATCTACAAATTCTATTGTAGTGGGAGTGATTTTTTGAGGTTTAACTAATTCGGCCAGCGCATAAAGACGCTCATCCGGCACAGTTACTACTCCAACATTTGGGTCAATCGTACAAAAAGGGAAATTTGCCGCCTGAGCTTTTGCAGACGACAATGCATTGAATAGCGTTGATTTTCCAACGTTAGGCAGTCCTACTATTCCGCATTGCAGTCCCATATAAAACTAAAGGTTATGACGATAGGTTTTAACGCAGCCCAAAAGCTTTCTTTACTGCATCAAGGGCATTCAGCTCTTCCCATGGGAAGAGTTTCACTTTGACCTTTTTTTCGTTTTTCTTACCCTTGTTGAAAATTTTGACCACCTCTTTTGGCTCTCTGCCCATGTGGCCATATGCAGCGGTTTCGCGGTAAATTGGTGTACGCAGATTAAAACGCTTTTCTATAAAGTAAGGCCTGAGGTCGAATTCAGGCATCTGCAGAATTTTTTCTGCAATTTGCCCGTCTGTCATACCTACTTTAGAAGTGCCGTAGGTGTTTACAAAAAGACCAACGGGCTTTGCAACGCCTATCGCATACGCGACCTGAACCAGGGCTTCATCGCACACTCCGGCAGCTACGAGATGTTTGGCTATATGTCGAGTAGCATAAGCAGCCGAGCGGTCCACTTTAGATGGGTCTTTGCCACTAAAAGCGCCCCCGCCATGAGCTCCTTTTCCTCCGTAAGTATCAACTATAATTTTTCTTCCTGTAAGTCCGGTATCGCCATGCGGGCCGCCAATTACAAATTTGCCGGTTGGATTAATATGATATTTTATAGAAGGAGTAAAAAGCGCTTGTATGCGTTTAGGAAGTTTTCTCTTTACTCTTGGAATCAAAATATTAATCATATCTTCCTTTATCTTTTTGAGCATGGCAGCGTCTGTTCCAAATTCATCGTGCTGGGTAGATATTACAATGGTATCAATGGCCACAGGCTTGTTGTTATCATCATATTTGATGGTAACCTGGCTTTTGGCATCTGGGCGTAAGTATTTAATTTGTCTGTTTTCCCGTCTCAGAGCTGCCAACTCTTTCAGTAGAAGATGTGAAAGCTCAAGAGGTAAAGGCATGAAATTGTCGGTTTCACGAGTGGCATAGCCAAACATCATCCCCTGATCGCCGGCACCTTGATCTTCTGGTTTTTTTCTCTCTACTCCTTGATTAATATCAGGGGACTGCTCATGAATAGCCGAAAGAATACCACAGGAATTTGCATCAAACATGTATTCGGATTTGGTATAGCCAATCTCTCGAATTACTTCACGAGCTATATCTTGTACATCCAGGTATGCCAGCGATTTTACCTCTCCAGCTAAAATGACCTGACCTGTAGTAACCAGGG
>JAVQWQ010000193.1:0-3470 GCA_033578915.1 Chitinophagales bacterium
TGTTTTTCCAGGTCGTACACTTTAACTCTCTGCAAAGGGGTGTAATTTTCGTTGAGTTTTGACTCAAAACCTGTTGCTATCACTGTTACCATCAGTTTCGGGCCTAAACTCATATCACGGCTGGTGCCGAGAATGATATCTGTTTCGTTGGCCGCTTCCTGAATAAAGTTGTTGATACATTCGATTTCATCTATACGAACCTCTTCTTCGCCTGAAGAGATATTTACAAGTACATTTTTTGCTCCTCTTATATCGCTATCGTTGAGCAGAGGCGAGTTTAGGGCTGCCTGTATAGCGAGACTTGCCCTGTCTGAGCCTTCGGCATAGGCATTGCCCATTATGGCAGTGCCTCCATTTAGCATCACAGTGCGCACATCCGCAAAATCCACGTTAATAATGCCAGGTTTTGTAATTATCTCGGATATAGATTTTGCGGCAGTAGTCAAAATATTGTTAGCATGGCCAAAGGCCTGGGTTTGGGTGAGGTTACCAAACATTAACCTGATTTTGTCGTTGCCGATAACCAGTATAGTGTCAACAAACTCACGAAGTTTTTTAATACCTTCTATAGCAGCATTGTATCGTTTTTTACCTTCAAACGAGAAAGGAGTGGTAACAATGGCAACTGTGAGTATGCCCATTTCCCGTGCCACTTTAGCGATTACTGGAGCAGCACCTGTACCGGTACCTCCGCCCATACCGGCTGTGATAAATACCATTTTAGTGTTTTTACTGAGCAGCTCTTTAATTTCTGCTATGCTTTCCTCGCATGCCTGCATTCCGATTTCGGGATTGGCGCCGGCACCCAAACCTTGTGTTAAGTTTGGGCCAAGCTGTATTTTGTTTGGTACAGGGCTGGCATGTAAGGCCTGAGCATCGGTATTACATACCACAAAATTTACGCCCTCTATTCCTTGCTCAAACATGTGGTTAACGGCATTACTTCCACCGCCACCGACTCCAATCACCTTGATTATTGAGTTTTGCTGATTAGGCGTATTAAATTCAAAATCGAACATAGCTTATGATTTAAAAGTTAGAAAATATTTTAGTTATCGAAGTCTTTGTTAACATCTGTATCGGCAAACCATTCTTTTATATCTCTATTGAGTTTTTTCCACCATTTTTCCTGCACCTGTTTGGATTTGTCCTTTGTTTTTTTCGTCAAAATGTCTGGTTCCTGAGTGTCTTTATTTGGTGATTGAAATGATGCATTAACACTCACTGTCGAAAGATTTCGTGAGCGATTCTCTTCTTCTTCTGCAAGCGCTTCGTATCCTTTTAAGATTAGTCCGAGGCCTGTGGCATACATAGGATTTTTCAAATCTTCTCTAGTACCTTTAGCAATATGTTCTGTGGGGAAACCTATCCTGGTAGAATATCCTGTAACATATTCTACAAGTTGTTTGAGGTGAAGCATCTGAGAGCCGCCACCTGTAACAACTATGCCGGCAATGAGATTATTCTGTAAGCCTGAGTTGCGTATTTCAAAATTTACGGCTGCGAATATTTCTTCCATTCGGCATTGAATGATATTGGCCAATGTACGCATGGATATTTCTTTTTTTTCGCGTCCGGCTATGCCCGGTATCGTTATCAGCTCATGCTCTCTTGTTTCCTGGGCAATGGCACTGCCAAAACGAATTTTAAGTTTCTCTGCCTGCGCACGCAGTATCTGGCATTCGTTCTTTATGTCCTGGGTTACAATATCGCCTGCAAAAGGAATTACGGCCGTGTGTCTTATAATGCCATCTTCAAATATGGCGATATCTGTTGTACCGCCTCCAATATCTACCAGTGCCACGCCGGCTTCCATTTCTTCGGGTTTGAGTACAGAAGCCGAAGAAGCTAGCGGCTCGAGAATAAGTCCAGACATGTGAAGGCCTGCTTTTTCAACACATCGCTTAATATTCAGCGCTGCTGCAACTTTTCCGGTTATAATATGAAAATCTGCTTCCAGGCGCGAGCCATACATGCCAACCGGTTGCTTGGTTTTATGGTAGTTGTCCACAACAAATTCCTGCGGCAACACATGAATGATGCGCTCTCCCGGCTCAAGGGCCAGTTTGTGCATGTCTTCAATCATGTGGCGCACATGCTCATGAGTGATTTCTGTATCTGGAGCGGGAAGGGTATATATTCCTCTGTTCTGCCTGCTGGAAATATGTTGCCCGGCGATACCTACATATACAACTTTTATTTCTACTCCCGAGCTTTTCTCGGCCTCATCCACTGCCTTTTTAATTGCTTCGGTAGTGGTTTGGATGTTGTACACTTCACCGCGTTGCACCCCTCCGTTGGAGTCAGCTCTTCCCATGCCGAGGATGCGCAGTTTGCCATAGTTGTCGCGCTGTGCTACAATACAGGCAATTTTAGTAGTGCCAATGTCTAACCCTACTACTATCGGGCTATCTATTGCAATTGCTTCTTGGTTGGGCGACAAACTCATGTATGTTATATTTTTGGTTTGAGAAATGATGAATCTGCTTGCAACTCATTTTTCACGCACACTAACTGGCCGCGGTAGCGAAGGTTGATTTCTTTATAAGTTTCCCAGCCTTTAGCAGGTAGTACATCTTTATAAAATATTTTAAGCCGCTTGAGTTTTTCCTGAATGTTGTCTTGAAGCAAACCCAGCTTAACCTCGTGATTGCCACATAAAGGGATTAAGCTGACTTCACCGTTTTCATCAACCCAGATTTGATCAACAAATGCTTTTAGAAAGGTATCTCTAGACAGGATGTTTATGAACTCAAACAAACTATACTGTACAGCGCTATCGCGTTCAGGGCTCTGGGTAATCACCTGGCCAAGAACAACCGGCAACCTAACCGGACAGGAATTGGAAACGGGTATTAGTGTATTTATATCGGTTAAAAAACAGTTTGTGCCATCGTGGTTAATTATACGCAACACAGGACGCTCCTGGGTGACCTCTATAACGATGTTTTGTTGCTGATCGATATAAACCTGTGCTTTGCGTATGAAAGGATGCGCGTCTAAATCCTGTTCAATTTTGAGCAATGGAATTTCTGCTGTTTTGCACTTTAGTGACGAATCTCCCAGTACAAATGCTATACGTGCAAGGATGTCTTTTTCCTCCACAAAACGAAATCCCTTGTGATGGTCTATCTTGACGACTACTTTCTGAAGTGGGGCGTTATGATATTGGCGTATAGCAGCTACAAATAACCACCACATAAGGGCTAATCCACTGCAGAGCAGGACAACGGAAATAAATTTCTGCAAATGGAAAGGGAGCCTTATCATATTCCATTGCAAAAAATTAAACAATAAGCTAATTGAACTTCATTAATTTTCTACAATGTGCATTAAGAAGCCACAAGTGTTTAATAAGTAAGACAAGTGATTAAGAGCAGGAATAGCAGTTAGGTATTTGTTTTTTAGTCCTATTGCTAACGAAAATATATTAATGATTTTACAAGATGAAAGTTGTAATTTTTTTTCCG
>JAVQWQ010000194.1:0-3456 GCA_033578915.1 Chitinophagales bacterium
CTGATATCGGTTTAAGTCATGAAGTAGGGTTACAGTTTTTCTTTCACAAAAAGATAGTCAAAGGGTACTTCCCCCAACTTAACCCATGAATATTGTTTCTTTCGACACGTCAAGCCCTTATTATCCTGTTGCGCTTGAGCTAAGGTATCGAATCCTCAGACAACCGCTTGGGCTTGCTTTTACTCCAGAAGAGTTGGAAAAAGACAAACACGACACTCACTTTGCATTATTATCAGACGAAGAAGAATTGATTTCGTGCATTACGCTTTCTTTCTGCAACGATGGTAGGGTAAAAATGCGACAAGTAGCTACTAAAAAAGAATTTCAAAATAGAGGCTTTGGCAAAATGCTCACTACTTACGTTGAAAATTTTGCAAAAGGCAGAGGATATACTATCATATTTTGCCATGCGAGAAAAACAGCTATATCTTTTTACGAAAGGTTAGGTTACAAAATTGTCAGCAACGAATTTATAGAAGTAGGAATTCCACATTTTAAAATGGAAAAAAAATTATAACTCTGGAGAGAACATAAACTAATCTTTAATATCAATGTTTTTTGAATATGGGCTGTTATGTTCTTACCAGAAAACAAATTCTTCCCATCAGTATTGAAGAGGCATGGTCTTTTTTTTCTTCTCCAGAAAATCTAAAAGATATAACTCCTCCTTATTTAAACTTCAAGATACTATCAAAATCAGGATCTGACATCATGTATGCTGGACAAATTATTACTTATCATGTTCGCCCGCTTCTAAACATACCTTTGTTTTGGATGACAGAGATTACTCATGTGGAGCACGGAAAATTTTTTGTAGATGAGCAACGGTTTGGACCTTATGCTTTCTGGCACCATCAGCATCATTTTAAACCGGTTGAGGAAGGGGTTGAAATGACAGATATTGTACATTACAAATTGCCCCTTGGCATTTTAGGAAAAATAGCTCACTTCTTATTTGTAAAAAAACAACTTAATGAGATTTTTGACTACCGTTTCCATGTGCTGGAGAAAAAATTCGGCACTGTAGGAAAGGCGCTCAAAACTGCATGAAGCATTTTTTTCCGGTATTAGTTTGTCTTTTCTTCTCTTCATGCAACTCTTATATATGGAAAGCTTTTATTTATAATGATCCCGGCCTAAAAGATTATCGCTTTATGCCCTGGCGAGAGGTGAAAAACGGAGAGCCTCAGCCGTTGCCACTTCATACAAAATACAACCAGATCGAGCTTCCGGACACTCTTAAACGACATCTAAAAAAGACGCAGACGAAAGCGCTGCTGATTTTTAAGAACGATAGCCTTATTTATGAATGGTATGCCAAAGGCTTCTCTGATAGCAGCTATTCGAACCCATTTTCTGCATCCAAAAGCATAATTGGAATTCTTACGGGTATAGCGCTGTATGAGGGAAAAATCAAAAGCCTAGATGAACCTGTGTGCCACTACTATAAACCGTGGCAGGAAGGCAAGCGAAATCAGATTACCTTCAGGCATTTGCTTTCCATGACTTCGGGTGTTGATTACTACGACCAATTTCTCAATCCTTTTGGAAAGCTTGCCAAACTATATTATGGCAATAATCTTCCTGAACTGGTCAACTCTATACATTCCCAAAAAACACCCGGCAGTGAATGGCGATACAAAAACTGCGACCCTCAAATTTTATCACTTGCTTTAAGCAATGCTGTGGGCTGTAGTATTAGCGAATATGCATCGGAAAAGCTTTGGAAACCTCTTGGCGCCACTTATCCTGCGCGCTGGTTGGTTGATTCAAAACATCAAAACGCAGTAGAAAAAACATATTGCTGTTTTAATACGAATGCGCGCGATATAGCCCGTTTTGGCATGTTATATGAGCACTTTGGAAAATGGAAAGACAAAATTATTTTGGATAGTCAATACGTTAAGCAATCTATAACCCCTGTTCAGTTGCCTAATGCGCAGGGAAAATACGAGAACAATTACGGCTATCTCTGGTGGTTGCGAAATACTGACAATCTAAACGAATTTTCCATGGAAGGCATGAAAGGGCAATATGTAATCGTAGTTCCTTCAGAGCGACTGATAATTGTAAGATTTGGTAATAAAGAATGGTACAAAACAGCACATCGTTTCAGGTTTCCTGAGTTCAGAAGGCATTTGGTGAGAAGTATTGTAGGCTTGTTTCGCGAACTAGGATTATAAATTCTGGCATTTCTTGTTCTTATTTACATCTAATATTATTGGATACTTTATAAGTGAATATTAGTGTAATTTGGGGCCTTGCCCTTGCCTGGCTTGCGGGAAACACATTTATAAACAGGTTAAAAATATCATGTAGCGCTTCTGAAAAGTTTTGTTATTCTCTGCTTACAGGACTTGGCATCCAGAGCCTGTGGATGTTTGCTTTCGATATTGCTGGAATAACTTTTTCCCAACCACTTCTAACTGCTATTAATCTAATATTTATCATCGTTTTAAGCGACCTTAGACACTGGAAAAACATACTTTCTTTAAAAGAGCATTTGAATGCTTTCAACGAATTCGTTAAAGATTCCGGCCCAAAGTTTCACCTCGGAGTAGCAGTGCTGTGGACAATTATTGCCGGATTGTTTTATCTGATTGCCGCTAAGGCAATGTATTGGCCTACTACTGAGCATGATGCAATTGGCAGTTACGATAAATTGGGAATTTGGATTGCCTTAGAAGGCAAGCTTCATGTATCGCTATACGCGCACAAGTTGCAAGGCGCGGGCGGCTACTACCCTCCCCTTTTTACCGGAAGCATTGCCTACATGTATTTATATGGCCTTGAAAATCCTAAACTTTTATCATTGATATTTTATGCTTGTTCATTATTGATTTTCTTTAGTGCACTAGCAAAATATATATCCGTTTTCGGAGCTTCATTTTTTACGTTACTGTTGGCATGGGCGCCGGAATATTATTCACACGCGGCTTTGTTACTCAGTAACATTCCTTCAACCGCATATATTTCAATGGCCTCGCTGCCGCTGTTTATTTGGCTAAAAGATAAAAATGAAAATTATTTCAGGATAGCATGTTTGGGATTTGCTTTTTCTATTTGGCTGCGACAAGACCTTGTTGTATTTGCCGCTGCAGCAATGTTTGTTATGCTTCTAAGAAAGACATGGCATGAAAAACAAAGTATCCTGATTTTTGGTATTGTTTCTACTATATCATTTGCGCTTTGGAGTATTTATCTCACTTATAAGTTGCAACTTCCCTCTGCCAATCGCTTTAATTTTGCGCACCTAGTAGAGATAAATCGTTACAAATTATTGCTTTCCTATTTATGGGCCTATTTAGGTGCAGGGCAGACAGGCTCAAGCCCACCCGGATTTTTTTTATATGGAATTGCTTTTTTGTTACCCACGTTTCTGATAATTATAAGTATAAAACACATTTGGAAAGAATGGAGCTTTGTTGTGATATATTTCTGTATAAGCCTTATTTT
>JAVQWQ010000195.1:0-3393 GCA_033578915.1 Chitinophagales bacterium
CGGCAGGTAGATGAGGTGCAGCGGGAACTGCGGGATGCCACACAACAAGTGGTTCAGCTGCAGGAAAGAGTACAGCAGTTAGAGGTGCAGGTTCAAAACTTGCAAAAATACAAAGAATGGATGGAAAGGTGTGGTTTTCGGGTAGAGGACTCATGCCCACCCAAAAATTGCCCCGAGCCGCCAAAAACTACATTCATGGCCATCTCAACCTCCTGGCAAAACCAAGGCCCTTATGATGTGGACTTATGGATAAGAGAGCCGGGAGGAAAATTTTATTCTTATCAAAACACTACCCATGCCGGATTGCCAGGTATTTTGTCTGTGGATAGTAAACAAGGGCCGGGTGTAGAACTGTTTGAAATATTAAACCCCCCTCCAGGTGAATATTTAATATATTTAAATCTTTATGCAGGTAACACTGCACAGGCCAATCTCCGGATATTTTATCAGAAGGGTATTAAGGAATTTGAGAATATCAATTTGCAGGGGCCAAACATGAACGATGTTATAGGGATGATGCGGTTTATACAAAAAATTCTTGTACTTCCAAACGGAGAATTTGAATTTCATAATAACTAAAATTTGCCCTATGAAGTCTAGATGGATGAATGTGATTATCGCTGTTGGTTCCTCAGTAATCATTACGATAATTCTAATGATATTGCATAAGATAGTAAGCGGTGATGGCGTCATACACCGTCTTGTAGTTATGTTAGGAGGCGATTTGCCGTTTGGCTTAATTCAAACAAGTACGTATTTTATATTTATTTTTGCTATGCTGGAATTGTGGAATTTAGACAGGGACGTTGATTTTCAAAAAGAAGCATATACCTTTAATTTATTGCCGGAGAAAGAGCAATATATCTTAACCCCCGCTGATGTAAATCAAATTAAATTGGCAGCAATAGATAAACAGAAATATGGAGATTATCTTTTAGTTAATATGATAAAGAAAACCTGTACAAAATACAGAGCCAATAAATCTACAACCGAAGCGCTTGAAATGCTTACCGCCTTATCAAAAATTAACTTTGCCAACACAGAATCAGAACAGTCGTATATCCGATACTCGGCATGGGCGATTCCTTCCATTGGGTTTATCGGCACGGTAATTGGCATTGCAAATTCTCTGGGATTAGCCGATAAGGCAGGCACGCCGGAGGGGCTTGCCGAAATTACATCAGCTTTAAATGTGGCATTTGACACCACTTTAGTATCTTTATTTTTAAGTATCATTTTAATGTTGTACTATCACATCGTTCAAAAAAGGGTTGAGTCAATGCTTTCAGAGATGGAAGCATACATTCTGGAAAATCTTATTAACAGAATTTACAAAGAATAAACATGAGAATTACGGAAAAGAAGCAGAAATCATTTACGCAATCGCTTGGCGCCGGCATCAACGCCATTGCGGGGAGTAAATCTACTTTTTTTGTATTGGAGCATATCGGAGGGTCTGCCTCTTACAGGCCCGGAGACAGGGAAGAAATTATAGTGAATTATGTTGAACTGGGAAGGGATCCTAAATGTGGAATCAGATTTTCTGAGCGCGACAAAACGGTCAGTCGTGTGCACGCTGCCATAGCCAAAGAAGGTAATGGGTATGTTCTGATGCATCTTTCCAAAACCAATCCTACGCTCCTGAACGGCAGGCCTGTGAACAACAAGTGGTATCTTCAAAGCGGAGACCAGATACAATTGTCTGCCGAAGGTCCCAAAATGAATTTCATAATTCCTTCCAATAATGTTACCAGTTCAATCGGCTTATCGAGAAGGTTGAGTTTATTTGGTAAACAGGTTCTGAGGCCCTATAGAACCGCAGTTACAATATTGAGTATATTACTTTTGTTTACCATAGCGGGAGGAGCGTTTGCAATTGTGAAACTCAATTCTAAGAATGAGCAGATGGCCAAATTATTGCGGGATATTGAGGAATTGAGAAAAAATGAGGAGCAAAAAAGACAACACGTCATTGACTCGTTGGCTAGTTTGCAATCAATCAGCCAGGAGTCATTAAATAGATTGCAAAGCCAAATATCAAGGTTATTGCCGGGAGCGACTGCCGAAAATGGTACAATCTCTCCTGTCGTTGGTATGCAATCCTCTGCTGATTACTCGCAACTGCATAAAGATATCTACTTCATAGTAGGTAAAGATTTGACTTTGAAATATCCCACAGGAGAACGCGAAATATTGGAATTAGCCTGGACGGGTACTGGATTTCTAACCACCGAAGGATATTTTGTAACTGCCAGGCATGTTGTGGAACCGTGGTATTTTCCTACAGACCAGTCACAAATTTTGATCAATGCCCTTTTATCCAAAGGTGTAAAGGTTGAGGCCGGCTTCAAAGCAATTTCACCTACCGGCAAAGTATTAGAGTTTAAATCAACAGATTTTAAAGTTAATCGAACGCAAGATGTTGCTGAAACCATTGAAATTCCAGGTGGAACAGTTACGTTAAATCACGCAATGAGCTCTCCTCATGATTGGGCGTATGCAACATGCCAAGAAACCGGGTCTCTTGTTATGGATAGAAATTTATCTAACAATATTCAGCAAGGGACGGAATTAATAATTTTTGGATACCCATTGGGTCTGGGCGTAAACGAACATAGTATCACACCGCTTTTTGCCAAAACAACAGCAGCGCTCAACGGGCTTACGCAAAATAATAGTAATGGCTGCCCCGCTGGATTGATACTTTCTACTACAATTAGTTTTGACCATGGAAATTCCGGAGGGCCAGTATTTGTGAATAACAATGGGAATTTTATGGTAGTTGGGATTGTATCTGGCGGAATAGGTGAGGCCGTTGGTCGTTTTGTGCCTGTTTCGGCACTGCAATAAATTTATAATCAACTCATAAACATGAAAAATATAGCTTTTATTTATCTTATAGTTGCCTATCCATTCATTACTTATGCTATGCCCTCGCCACCTGCAGACAAATCGTCAGATATTTTGTTAGCGGGTATCAAACCTCATCTGTTCATTTTGGAGCAATCCTACATACTTGAAAGCAATACAGGACGCAAGTACGGATACAACAATCAAGCTAACTTCAATACACTGTACTTTCCCGCCTTTGAATTGAATAATCTGCTGTATGTTGAGGAAAAATTTTTATCACCATGGCAAGCAGATGCCCGATACAGTGAATTTTCATCTGCAGATACACTAAAGCCGGTTATTTCCCAAACGCACATTCGCAGACTGGATGGCGATACCTCATATCAAATTCAATGGAAAGTTCTTGACACACTAAAATTAGCTGAATTACGTTGGTTCGGTGTTAGCATCTCAGACACATCCGTAAAAAAATCATTAAAGATGGGTAGTGGTTTTACTATCTGTGCTGAAAATGCTTCTTATCATTTTTTTGTTGTGATC
>JAVQWQ010000196.1:0-3390 GCA_033578915.1 Chitinophagales bacterium
CCGGTATTATTATGGAAGGTGGCAGTGTTGAATTTAACGGCAGAGGCACTTTAATAACCACCAAATCTTGTTTATTGAATCCTAATCGTAATCCACATTTAAATCAGGCACAGATAGAATTCTATTTAACTGAATACTATGGTGTCGAAAATATTTTGTGGCTTGAAGATGGCATAGCGGGCGATGATACTGATGGCCATATAGACGATATGGTTCGTTTTGTAAATGAAGATACGGTTGTGACCGCGGTAGAAACAGACATTTCGGATGAAAACTATGCGCCTTTGCAACATAATCTTAAACTGCTTAAATCCATGAGACTCGAAAATGGTAAGCCTATAAATATTGTAGAGCTTCCGATGCCCTCACCGGTTTATTTCGAAGGGCAACGCCTTCCTGCTTCATACGTTAATTTTTATATCGCTAATCAAGTGGTAGTTGTGCCGACTTTCAGAGATGATAAAAACGATGTCCGCGCACTGGATATACTTCAGCAGTGTTTTCCTGATAGAAAGGTAATAGGCATTGACTCAACAGATTTAATCTGGGGTTTGGGTAGCTTTCATTGTTTAAGCCAACAGGAACCTCTTATGTGAAATTATAGCAATATCTTTTATTTACATTCTTTAAAGTATTGAGCCGCTATGATACCCGCCAAATAATAACGCTTACAGAATTATAACGTTCACTTATATTCGCACGAATTTTAAGACATACCTATCAATAATTTAATACACTGAAAAACTAAATTTTAAACAAGTAAATGCCTCGCGACAAATCTATAAAACATGTTTTAATCATTGGATCCGGACCTATTGTTATTGGACAAGCCTGTGAGTTTGATTATTCGGGTTCTCAGGCTGCACGTTCGCTTCGCGAAGAAGGTATTCAGGTAACTTTATTGAATTCTAATCCGGCTACCATAATGACCGATCCGGTTGTGGCAGATAACGTATATCTTGATCCTATATGTGTTGAGAGTATCATAAAAATACTGGAAGAGCAAAATGCGAGAAATAATCCGATTGATGCTGTACTGCCAACTATGGGTGGTCAAACAGCGCTGAATTTGTACATGGAAGCAGCGGAGCTAAAAATTTGGGAGAAGTACAATGTTAAAGTTTTGGGGGCTGATGCTAAAGCCATAGAGAAAACAGAAGACAGAGAGAAATTTCGCCAGTGGATGATATCGTTGGGAATCGGGGTGGCAAAAGGAATAATTTGTAATTCTTTTTTAGAAGGAAAGGAGGCAGCTCAAAAAATTGGATTTCCTCTGGTTATTCGCCCATCATACACTTTAGGTGGAACGGGTGGCTCTTTTGTGCTCAGGAAAGAAGAATTTGAAGAGAAACTTAAACGTGGCCTCGAAGCCTCTCCGGTTCATGAGGTTCTTGTAGAGCAAGCAGTGTTGGGATGGAAAGAGTTCGAACTCGAGGTGATGAAAGATATTTCAGGAAATTTCGTAGTGATATGCACCGTTGAAAATTTCGATCCCATGGGCATACATACTGGCGACTCCATCACGGTAGCGCCAGCTATGACGCTTAGCGATACGACCTTTCAAAAAATGCGCAATTATGCGAAAACCATGATCTGCGACTTGCCGGGATTCGCAGGTGGCTGCAACATACAATTCGCTGTTCATCCGGAAACAGAAGATATTATCTCTATAGAGATGAATCCGCGCGTTTCGCGCTCCTCAGCTCTTGCCTCTAAAGCTACGGGTTACCCTATCGCAAAAATTGCAGCAAAACTCGCTATCGGTTACACGCTTGATGAATTAAAAAACCAGATAACCAAAACAACTTCTGCCTTTTTTGAGCCCGCTCTCGATTATGTTATTGTAAAAATTCCAAGATGGAACTTCGATAAATTCCCCGGATGCGATGACTCTCTCGGGCTACAGATGAAAGCAGTAGGAGAGGTTATGGCCATAGGCAGAAATTTTCAAGAGGCTTTGCAGAAAGCCTGCCAGTCGCTCGAAAATAACCGGATTGGACTCGGTTGCGATGGAAAGCAGTGGGTTTCAGCAGATGATATGCTTAAAGGAATTACAGTTCCATCATGGGATAGGATTTTCAGAATATACGATGCGTTGAAATTGGGTGTGCCTCTTAAAACTATTCATGAAGTTACCAAAATTGATCCATGGTTTTTGAATCAGATTTTGGATTTAGTGTCAACAGAAAAAAAATTTCGCAAGCGCAGCCTGCACTCCATAACAGCTGATGAAATGTTTGAACTAAAACAGAAAGGCTATTCTGATTTGCAGATTGCATGGTTAACACAATCAACAGAAGATGAAGTGTATAAGTACCGTACTCGAGAATTAAATATCCGAAGGGTTTATAAACTTGTTGATACTTGTGCTGCCGAGTTTGAAGCTCTTACCCCTTACTACTACAGCACATTTGAAAAGGAAGCACAACAAATCAATCTTACAAAAAACAACACTCTTAATCAAAAAATTCTCATTGATAATACTGAGCAGAATGCTGTAAATGTTATAAAAACGAATGAATCTCAAGTTTCAGAAAAAAAGAAAATAATAGTCTTAGGCTCAGGCCCTAACAGGATTGGACAAGGTATTGAGTTTGATTATTGTTGTGTGCATGGAGTGTTGGCCATAAAAGAAGCCGGTTTTGAAGCCATTATGATTAATTGCAACCCTGAAACTGTTTCTACCGATCCGGATATTGCCGATAAGCTATATTTTGAACCCGTGTTTTGGGAGCACCTCAGAGAACTTATCGAACATGAAAATCCTGAAGGAGTTATTGTGCAACTAGGCGGACAAACCGCCCTTAAATTATCCAGAAATCTTTATGAAAACAATATTAAGATAATCGGTACATCTTTCGACTCAATGGATATTGCGGAAGATCGCGAGCGTTTCAGTAACTTATTGAAATCTTTGGATATTCCTTATCCAGACTATGGTGCAGCCAAAAATGCCGAGGAGGCTCTGGAAGTAGCTCACAGAGTGGGCTATCCGGTATTGGTCAGGCCGAGTTATGTTTTGGGTGGCCAGCGAATGCGCATTGTTATTAACGATGAGGAGCTCACAAAGAGTGTGGTAAGTATCCTTAAGTTTTTCCCTGACAACAATATTTTGATAGATCACTTTCTCGACCGTGCCGAAGAGGCAGAAATAGATGCCATTTACGATGGCGAACAGGTTGAGATTATGGGCACGATGGAGCATGTAGAGCCAGCCGGTATTCATAGTGGAGATAGCAACGCTGTATTGCCTCCCTACAATTTAAGTGAAAAAGTACAGCACGAAATGAGGGATTATACCCGAAGAATTGCCAAAGCCCTCAATATTCGCGGGCTGCTCAACGTACAGTTTGCCATTAAAGATGAGAAGGTGTATGTTATTGAAGCCAA
>JAVQWQ010000197.1:0-3352 GCA_033578915.1 Chitinophagales bacterium
ATGCCTTCAAATTTAGATTTTGCCGTAGTGGAGATGGGCGCCAACCACCAGGGAGAAATTCAAGGTTATTGTGAATATACTGAACCGGACTACGGACTTATAACCAATGTGGGATTGGCGCATCTGGAAGGTTTTGGGGGTTTTGAAGGTGTGGTAAAAGGCAAAACTGAGCTGTATCGTTTTATGGCACGCTCCGGTGGCACGCTCTTTCTGAATGCCGACAATCCGATTTTGGTTCAAAAGGCACATGAGGCAGGATTTAAAAATGATCGCATCATCACCTATGGCACAGGAGAAAATGTTTTCTGTCGTGGAGCTCTTATAGAAGAAACGATGATAGGATTAAAACTTGAAGGCACTTACATCAGAACCAATTTAGTCGGAGCTTACAACTTTGAAAATGTGCTTGCAGCGTGTTGTGTGGCAAAGTACTTTGGTGTTTCTCTGCAAAACATTAAAACAGCGGTTGAAAATTATGTGCCCACAAACCAGCGCTCGCAACAAATAACCTGGGGAAATAATACAGTAATTCTGGATTGCTACAACGCTAATCCTACCAGCATGACTGTAGCGCTGAAAAGTTTTGCAGCTATGCCGGATAAGGAAAAAATTGCAATCCTTGGCGGCATGAAAGAACTGGGTAATGAAACGGAAACTGCACATACAGAAATAGCTGAATGGTGCACTAAACTTGGTATCCGAAACGTTTTGTTTATCGGTGAGGAATTCAGGCATGTCAATATCGGCAAAAAATTCAAAGACACTTCCGAGGCAGCTCAATGGCTCAAAGACAATATGCCATCTCAAGCTCTGATACTCGTAAAAGGGTCCAGAGCCTACAAACTGGAAAGCATATTCTGTTGAATTTTAAAAGGAAAAATATTTTCATTTCGTTATTGATGAAATAAAAACAAGCAGCATGCAAGTAGTTAATCCGGCAACAGAGGCTGTTATCGCCACAGTAGAGGAAGATTCAAAAGAAACCATTCAACAGAAATTTAGTACTGCACGCAAAGAACAAAGCCAATGGACTAAAGTTTCGCTCAGAGAAAGAATTAAAATCTTACAGCGCTTTTCATCTTTACTTCAAGAGCGGGCTGAACAACTATCAAAAACACTTACCGCAGAAACAGGCAAACCGCTTTGGCAATCGCGCAACGAAATTGCGGGAGCAAGAAACCGTATAAAGTGGCTCACCGAAAATGCAGAAAAATATCTGAGTGATGAAATCATGCAACAGAGCGATTCCATTACCGAAATGATCAGCTATGAACCGCTGGGTGTAATTTGCAACATCAGCGCGTGGAACTATCCGTACTTAGTTGGAGTAAATGTGTTTGTTCCCGCATTGCTTGCGGGAAATGCAGTGATTTACAAGCCCTCAGAATATGCATCGCTCACAGGTTTAGAGATAGATAAACTCATGATAGAAGCAGGAGTGCCGCGCGAGATTTTTTTGACCGTGTTGGGTGGACCTGCGGCCGGCGAACAACTCCTTCAACTGCCGTTTAATGGATTTTTCTTTACCGGATCTTATAAAACAGGAAACTATATCTATCAGCAGGTTTCAAAATACAAAGTGCCCATAGGCCTCGAGTTAGGCGGAAAAGATCCCCTATATGTTGCCGATGATGTTTCAGACATTGCTGCAGTGGCTGCTTCTGTGGCAGATGGCGCTTTTTATAACAACGGTCAAAGTTGTTGCGCAGTAGAGCGTATTTATGTGCACAAAAATATTTACGAGCCTTTTATCGAAGCATTTGTTGCTGAAGTAAAAAGCTGGAAAGTGGGAATGCCTGAAGAAGACGGTGTCTATATCACTGCGCTTACCCGCAAGCAACAAATCGAAGTCCTGGAGAAACATGTAAATGATGCTATAAAAAAAGGAGCAAGATTGCTGTGTGGAGGCAAACGCTTACCTCGCCCGGGTTACTTCTTCGAACCAACCGTTTTAGCCGATGCAACGAATGATATGTTGGTGATGCGCGAAGAGAGCTTCGGGCCAATAATCGGCATTGGGATTGTGCAGGATGACGAAGAAGCCGTTATTCGTATGAATGACACAGACTATGGGCTCACCGCTGCGGTATATAGCTCTAGCGAAGCCAGAGCGAAAAATATTCTCGCGCAAATTGATGCCGGCACAGGCTATTGGAACTGTTGCGACCGCGTAAGCCCTGCATTGCCATGGAGCGGCAGAAAAAATTCCGGAATAGGAAGCACACTCTCGCACATCGGGCTCCGTACATTTACAAGGCCCAAAGCTTATCATTTAAAGAAAGCGTAGCCATTTGCTGTGCGGAAAAACATAAAAGCCCAGATAGAGGCCTGTAAAACCAATCATGTAACCGGTGTACACTTCGTGTAGTGCATGAGCGCGGAGAATCAGCCGTGCTGTACCAACAACTCCTGCAAGCAACACTGCCCCTACCACCAGCAGACTCAAATTAATATCCGACACTGTGGCCAACAACACGCTCAGCGCAAAATAGTTACCCACGCCCACTGCGTGTAAACTCACCTTGCTGAAAATATTTATGATAAATGCCAAAAAAACCGAAAGTGTGGCGCCAAGCAACATATAGGCAATCAATTCATTGGCAAACTGAAAATGTGAATATCCTGGCTTAAACATGCGATAAGCCCATAGATAAAAAGTGGCTGTTGCAATAAATGGCACAATTCGCTCCCTGGAGGTGCGTAGTTCAAGCGACTGAATCAAATCCAGTTTTTTCATCATCACCAACCACACTGCCGGAAAAACGAAGGTTAAAACAAACACCAGAATCACCCATAGCATCTTGTCTTTTAGCGAAAAGTTTGCAAACAAATAAGGGTTGGCGAAAATGATCGTTAACGTTGCATAAGTAGGCAACAACAATGGATGAAAAACATACGAAACCGCCTTGGCATAATTTTCTTTCATGAATTCAACATTGCATTAAACCAAACCTGTTTGCAAACATCGTAAAAGCATTTACTTCGCACAACAAAAAGCCATTCTATGTTCAGGTTTATTGTCTTGGCATCCATTGCCTTAGTCTTATTTTGCAGCTCTTGCGCCAGATGCGTAAAATGCTCCAAAGGCAGTTCATCCGAAACCCTCTGCGAGAGCGAGTACTCTTCTACAACTGCATACGAGGCAGAAGTAAATAACCGAAGGTCTCAAGGCTATGCCTGTGTAGATGAATAATTTTTCAACAGCTTTTTTTCGTGCTTAGCTTCCATTGAGTTTTGCAGAAGGCCACCCGTAGATTGAAAAGAAAGTATGCTAACTCAGCACAGATAAATTGATACATATGGGGTGTCCCGAGCGGCCTCAGCCTTCGCTTCGCTCAGGGTCTCGGCCGCT
>JAVQWQ010000198.1:0-3304 GCA_033578915.1 Chitinophagales bacterium
GTAATGAAGCGTGGTTTTTTCATGTACCAGGATTAAAAATTGTATATCCATCTACTCCTTTTGATGCAAAAGGGCTGCTTTGTGCTGCTATTGAGGACCCAAATCCAGTCATGTATTTTGAGCATAAAGCGTTGTACAGAGCCATCGAAGAAAATATTCCGGTGGAATATTACACATTAGAAATAGGCAAAGCCAGACGAGTACGTCAAGGAGAAGCCTTAAGTATCATCACTTACGGTGCCGGCGTTCATTGGGCCGAGGAAGCCGTTAGAAATAACCATTTGGTTGCTGAGGCTGGTGGAGCAGATGTGCTAGACCTTAGAACATTACTGCCGCTGGATTTCGAAGCAATAGCTGCAACCGTAAAAAAAACAGGAAAAGTGCTCGTGCTACATGAAGATACCCTCACAGGCGGTATCGGCGCAGAAATATCGGCATGGATATCAGAACACTTGTTTGAATTTCTGGATGCACCAGTTATGCGTTGTGCCTCTTTAGATACTCCGGTACCCTTTTCCCTTACATTAGAAAAGAACTTTTTAGCTTCATCCAGGCTGAATGCGTATATTGAAAAATTATTAAGATACTGACGGCTAATTGTTATCAATTTTTTATCATAATTATTCAGCAAAGCGGCACATTAATTAACTTTGTGACCGAATAGAAAGATTTGGATTTTTTACCTGCTTTTATTGAAAAGTTTACGGGCGGAGACCTTAAAGCTGCATCGCTTATCATCTTCAACCTCATTATAATTGAAAGCTTGTTAAGTGTAGATAATGCAGCAGTGCTGGCAACCATGGTGATGGATTTGCCAACAGAAAAACAGCGAAGGAAGGCTCTAAGAATAGGGTTGATATTAGCATATATCTTCAGAGGAACGGCATTGGTTCTTGCGGGTTGGCTCATGCACATCAACTTCCTGAAGCTTTTGGGAGGAGGTTATCTCTTCTATCTTTCAATCAGCTTTTTCCTCAAAAAAATTCTTAATAGAAAAAATATTGTTGAAATAGAAAAAGAAGAGCTGAGTACAGAAATCAAACACCCGAAAAAGCTTCCTTTCCTCTCGCTTTTTTGGAGCATTGTATTGCAAGTAGAGTTGATGGACCTTACTTTTTCCTTAGATAATGTTTTTGCAGCTGTTGCTTTTACAGATAACATTTATCTGGTATGTACAGGCGTATTTATCGGTATTATTACGATGCGCATAGTAGCCGGATATTTTGTTAAGTTACTGGAACTCTTTCCATTTCTTGACTCCATCGCCTTCTTCGTAATTGGCCTTTTAGGCTTGAAACTGTGTATTTCTTTCAGTTGTCATTATTTTAACAACAATGCCTTTTGCACAACATTTGAAAGCGAGAGGACGGACATGATATTTTCTCTTTCTACTATATTAATTTTTGTCTTGCCCATTTTGTACCATATAATGTATAAAAAGTTACGTTCCGCAGGTAATTAAATGATTAATTATAAAATAATTCAACTTAAAGGTTGTAAATAAGTTTCTCATAACA
The DNA here is from genome assembly GCA_033578915.1 of Chitinophagales bacterium. Classification (GTDB taxonomy): domain Bacteria; phylum Bacteroidota; class Bacteroidia; order Chitinophagales; family LD1; genus UBA7692. The sequence goes on from JAVQWQ010000198.1 coordinate 1,518, forward strand.
AGCCTCAAAGCGCTATTTATCATTAACTTTGCGGCTGTTCACATACTAATAATTTTATTTTTTACATGAACATAAGGAACGTAGCCATCATTGCCCATGTTGATCATGGCAAGACAACATTAGTTGACAAACTGCTTCATCACTGCAAGCTTTTTAGAGAAAATCAACAAACGGGTGAGCTCATACTCGATAACAACGAATTAGAGCGAGAGCGCGGAATTACTATTATTTCAAAAAATGTTTCCATTACTTATAAAGACTGTAAGATTAATCTGATAGATACGCCAGGCCACGCAGATTTTGGAGGCGAAGTTGAGCGCGTGCTAAATATGGCCGATGGAGTATTATTGCTGGTGGACGCATTTGAGGGGCCGATGCCTCAAACGCGATATGTGTTAAGCAAGGCGCTTAGCTTAGGTAAAAAACCTATTTTAGTAGTAAATAAAGTTGATAAACCGAACTGCCGCCCCGATGAAGTACACGAAGCGGTATTTGATTTGATGTTTAATCTTGGAGCAAACGAAGAACAACTGGATTTTCCAACTGCTTATGGAAGCGCCAAACAAGGTTGGATGGGTCCCGACTGGAAATCTCCAACTGCAGACGTGGGATATCTTCTCGATTTGATAATAGAAAAAATTCCTTGTCCTGAAAAAAAGGATGGCCATGCACAAATGCAGGTAACAGCGCTGGATTATTCTAACTACATCGGAAGAATAGCTATCGGCAGAGTAGCCAGAGGAACGCTTCATGGCGGAATGCCCGTTCAATTCATTAAAAAAGATGGCAGTATGGTAAAATCGCGCATAAAAGATCTGTACATTTTTGATGGCCTGGGAAAAGCGAAAGCGGAACGTGTTGACTGTGGAGATATTTGCGCAGTTGTTGGCGTTGAAGGATTTGAAATAGGCGATACCATCGCTGATTTTGACCATCCTGAACCTTTGCCTCCCATCAGTATTGATGAGCCAACTATGAGCATGGTTTTCACGGTAAATAACTCTCCTTTTTTTGGCAAAGAAGGAAAACATGTTACCTCTCAAAAAATACGCGAGCGTCTTGAAAAAGAATTGGAAAAAAATTTAGCGCTTCGTGTAGAAGATGCCCCATCGGGAGATGCTTTTATTGTTTACGGGCGCGGAGTGCTCCATCTGGGCGTTTTGATTGAAACAATGAGAAGGGAAGGATTTGAGCTTTGTATAGGTAATCCAAGAGTAATTATTAAAGAAATTGATGGAAAGAAATGCGAGCCTATCGAGATTCTTGTGATTGACTGCCCGGAAGCGTCCAGTGGAAAATGTATTGAGCTCATAACTATGCGCAAGGGCACATTACTGGTTATGGAGCCTCGTGGAGATTTTATGCATATGGAGTTTGAGATTCCATCAAGAGGAATCATTGGCTTGCGCACACAGATATTAAACGCAACGGCAGGCGAGGCCATTATGGCGCACCGATTTAAGGAGTTTCAACCATGGAAAGGTGAAATTTCTTCGCGCATAAACGGAACACTCATTGCAAAAGAAGCCGGGAGGGCTACTGCTTACGCTTTAGATAAATTTCAGGACAGAGGTATATTTTTTATAGAGCCTGGTACAGAAGTATATGAAGGCCAAATCATAGGAGAACACAACAAAGACAACGACCTTGTGCTTAATATCACAGAAGCCAAGAAACTTACTAATTTTCGCGCCTCCGGCTCTGATGATAAAGCCATGATAGCGCCTCCGCGAATTATGAGCCTCGAAGAAGCCATGGAATATATTCAGGAAGATGAATACGTAGAA
>JAVQWQ010000199.1:0-3283 GCA_033578915.1 Chitinophagales bacterium
TGCAAAATATACCTCATTGGCGCTGCTATTTACCGGAAGCCCTAAGTTTTTAGGCTCGCCAAACCTGGCTTCATTGAGCGAAACAATATCAGAATAAAAAATATCGAATCCTCCATAACCATAATGCCAGGCAGAAGAAAAATAAATCACCTGATCTTGATGATCTACAAATGGGGTAACCTCATCATCAACCGAGTTTATTGAATTGCCTGCATTTACAGGATATTCCCAATCTTTTTCACTGATTCGCCTGCTGTACCATATATCGAGCCGGCCTTTTCCTCCGGGCCTGTCCGAAACAAAAAACAACCACTGCCCGCCTTGTGCATCATTGTATGTATGTGGATGTGTAGCTGTAAAACCCGGAAGATTAATTGCAGGAGGTAAGGGAGCAGCTTTTTGCCATACTCCATTTTTATTGACAGAGGAATATATTTTACATTTTGTTTCTGCTCCACTTGATTGACAAACTGTAAAAAATAACTCGCTACCATAAACACGGCTATAAGAATAATGGCCATTTGCCAAGTGAGAGGCTACTGACGCAGTAATCCCGGGCAGAAACGGCTGTTCGTCTCCGGCCAACACCATGTAGGTGCTCAGATTGATACCTTTAAGAGGTCGCGTTGTAGAAAAACAAAACTTATTGCTATCCAGAAAAAATGGATTGATTTCAGAGTAAAATGAATTAATGTCATCGGGCATGGGATTAATATTCAAATTATCTGCTGTTTGATGTTCCAATGCCCATGCACAGCTTTCTATCAATTGTCTGGCCTTCTGGGCATAATAATCTTCCTTGCGATAGTCATACTGAAAATTCTCCAACTGCCTGATTGCTTCATTATATCGTTGAACATATATGAGCAAGCTGCCCAGCCAGAAATGGCTTAAAGGAAAAGCCTTTGTCTTATCAAGCTGTATAACCTTTTCATACGCCTGAATGGCTGTCGTATAATTGTTGTTTAACCTTGCCGCTTCAGCATAGTTGTTCCATATTTCAACGCGGCTGTCGTCTTTTGTCAGCGCTTGTTTGAAATAAGCCTCTGCTGCGTAATATGCACCGCTTTGTAAACTTTGTAAGCCGGCCTTGTAGAGTTGTTCAACCGATTGTCCATAAATGGCTGATGAAGTCAAAAAAGAGAATAACAAAACAAAAAGGAGTTTCCAAAGGTATCTCACAATTATATCGTGGCGTCAAAAATATTTAAAATCAACTTTTTACACTTTGAAAGAAAGCAACTTATTTAGTTTCGGGAAAACTAATACCGGTTTCAAATCAAATAAATAGTTAGCATACAAACACCATAAATGCCTTATCGCGAAAAAGAAATTGAAAAATTATATTACACCATTGGAGAAGTGGCGCAGATGCTTAATCTATCGCCCTCGCAAATCCGGTATTGGGAAACTGAATTTCCTGCACTAAGGCCTCGTAAAGACAGAAAGGGCAATAGACTGTTTACAAAAGATGATATTGCTATGCTTAAAATGCTTAGTTATCTTCTGAAAGAAAAGGGGCTAACCATTGAAGGCGCAAGAAATTATCTAAAAAATAATCCTGACGAAGCAAAGCAAAAATACGACCTCATAGAGCGGCTTAAAGGCATCAAGAAGTTGCTGGAACAAATACGCGACAATCTTCAGTTATTATAATTTCAGGCAAACCTTTTACATTAGCTTTTAAAAATTTTTCGGGAAGCAGCAATCGTTCTGTTCATATATGTTCCGATTGTGATTTCTGATATAAACGCATGGCAAGAACAAAAAACATTCGGATTCTTGAAAACAAGAGCGAAGTGGGCGCAGGCACCCGTGGTGCAAGTTTAGGAGTAGATGCTATTAAAATAGCAGCTCATGATTTCAGAAGCTCTTTTTTTAAGACTCATCGCAGCATTGCAATACCCGACGATAATGCAGCGCTGTTTGGCGGTATAGACAGCCGCTATGCCAAACGCATACGAAGTGTACTGAAAATGCACGAACGTACCTGCGCTGCAGTGCGCGACACCCTTCGCGATGGCCGCTTTCCTATTATCCTTTCCGGCGACCACAGCAACGCCAGCGGAACTATTGCCGGCATAAAAACAGCCTATCCCGACCTTCGACTGGGAGTTATATGGATAGATGCTCATGCCGACCTGCATTCGCCATACACCACGCCATCGGGTAATATGCATGGTATGCCGCTTGCCATAGCGCTCGGAGAAGACAATATTGAAAACAAAGTAAACGACCTCGACTACGAAACCATAGAATTATGGGAAATGCTCAAAAACGTAGGGGGAATATCTCCGAAAATTGAGTATAGAGACCTGCTTTATATGACTTTGCGCGATTTTGAAGAACAAGAAGCTTACCTTATCAAACAACACAAAATAAAAAACTTCACTACAAACGACATACGAAAAACCGGGATAACTAAAGTATGCCGAGAAGCGATAAAATACCTTGCGCATTGCGATAAAATTTATATTTCATTCGATGTGGACAGCCTTGATCCAAGCGTGAGCCGTGGCACCGGTACTCCGGTAAAAGGCGGCATCAATGAGCGCGAAGCAGCAGATATTATTCTCGACTTATTGCAAAACGAAAGGGTTTGCTGCCTTGAATTTACTGAAGTAAATCCCACCCTCGACAGCGAAAACGTAATGGCCGAAACTGTTTTCGAAATACTTCAAAAGGTAGTGCGGCAACTGGAGTTGCATAGTTGATAAAATAGCGAAATCGTGCCAATTTGCTGCATCTTTTTATGGTACTATTTTATAAAGCAACTAATTCATCTTTGCCTTTAGTATTTGGTAAAAGCAAAATACATATGTATTTTCTCAATAGTGTCCTAAACGTTTTGATGAGGATTCGAAAAATCTTCATAATCAACGCTTTGCGTTATCAATTATATTCATTTAAAAAAGTAACCCCTGTGATAGATTTGCGTGTGGCGGAGGTTTTCCCTCATCAAAAGGATTGTCGAGCCAATGTTGTAATTCAATTTTCACAAATAGGTTTAATCGGATAAAAGCTACCAGGTTGGATAAATGCCAGTTGTATTTGGATAGGGCTTTAAGGGCTTTTAGGATAAGTATGGTAATCAGAGCAGTCCAGATTTGAATCAGTACGGCATTTTCGGAGGTTCCGATGAAGGATTTGATATGTAACAACTGTTTCACTTCCCGAAAGAAAATCTCCACCTGCCAACGGGATTTGTAGAGTTGGGCAATAGTACTGGCTGCCCATTTCATTTGATTGGTAATAAGTTCAATTTTTTGTTGGTTCACCTCAT
>JAVQWQ010000200.1:0-3253 GCA_033578915.1 Chitinophagales bacterium
AGCAGACGTTACGCGTATGCGTGCACGCATGTGAAGTTACTTTGCTCAAAGATAGGGGTTTGTGGGGAGGAGGGCAAGGCAAATACGCACTTTTTGGAACAGTATCGCGTCAAGCGAGGGCGAAGTGCTTCGATTAATAGTTTTTTCGTATCATTGAAGTGCGGTTCTCAAAATGAACGGGAGTACTGAGAAACACCGCCTCCTTTGGGAAGCCCCCAATCATAATACACAACTCTATACCTCTTATAATATTCTGACTTAATTTTGGGTATTGAAAACAAAGCTATATTACCGGGTGGCAACAAAAATCCTATGCCGTAATTGTCCATATACAAATAAGGTCTGTGTAAGTTATTCCACTCGCCGGATGGACTCATGCCTTGCAGCACAATGGGAACATTATCCCCTTCCCCTAACATAAGCGTGTCTTTGGATATGTTTTTAATGATAAACACATATCCTTTGCAACTGCAAATATTGAATTCCTTTTCATAATTATTTTGCGATTCAAAATACCTGTAATTTACATTCATCGTGGTATCTAAATAAAACTTGGTGTTTGTGGTGTCGGGAGCAGGATACCTCCTATAATTGCTCCCCTTTCCAATGTCGTGTATGAAGTCATGAACTAAACCGGGCTTGCTTAAATCAATTATGTTTGTGTCTTTCCCTACATATAGAGGTATATGTCTGAAAAACGTATCTATGATATAAGAATCTTCTTCCCTGTCAATAGTATCCTGGAACATCTGAATTGTGCAATATTCAACATCCGTTTTGCAGTTGTCATTAATTATCTTTACTGCATCCTTTTTACCGGTACATGAAACAACCGATAAGAATACTAAACCTGCTATACGAGTTTTCATACTATCTTACCTTTCTGTTAGCTTGTGGTGAAACACTGTTTTCTTTTCTGTTGTCTTTAGGATTCCCTTTTATATTGAATACCTTTTGCAGCTCTCTGGTAAGGCCTGCATTGCCTTTAAATCTATTTTCAACTACTTCACTAGGATTTTCATTAGGGTAAAATATTGTATTCTCATCTTCAGGTAATGCTTTGCCTCCTTCACCTTTTGCATCTCTATGTTCCTTTCCGGCTCCATGCATTAACTCATGCACCACCCAAGCTCCAAATCCTTCTGCTTTTTTTATCGCAAACATGATTGCCATTTTCTGTCCGTTAAAAACTATAAGCCTTCTGTGGTTTGCATCTTTACCGCTGCTTACTTTTCCTGCTTCTTTCGTAACATCAACCTCAATTCCGTCTGTAGTGCCAAAAGAAGGATTAGTACTCGGAATTTGCCCCTCATCATAGGTAATAATGTCTCCTTTTTGAGATTCCTTGATTTGAGAAAGCTCGGCTGTAAGACAAGCTACTTCTTTCCCTTGAATTTTCCAAAAACCGGTGAAGGTATAAGTTGGAACCACCCTTTCCTGATCACAAAACTTGCAGCAGTTAAGTAACACACAAGTCAAGTACCGGCACTAACATTGACTCGAAGTTGTTAGGGGAATATGTTATTTAAAGAATAATCTGCTGAAAATGTTTCGAATTAATCATTTCCAATTCTAAATTATCCTTAGTAAATGTTAATTTCCAAATGCCTCCTATACCTGATTTAGAGTAAAAATAAAAAGTATTAAGTTCTTTCCTAAAAAGTGTTTTTGAAATTTCATCAATAGTATTCTTTATCAAATTCTTTTTTTCTAACGAAATGCCGGAATCTAATAAATTCTTCAAATCCTGTAAGTCATCGAGTTTATTTATCTTCCTAAGTTTCAATATTTTATTAAAAATATATAGAACAAAACTTCTGTACTCATCTGTGTTCCTGGGATTAAGTTTTGATACAAGATATCGCAAAGTCCTTTTGAAGGTAAGATCATAGCTATTCGGTTCAAGAGAGCGTCTGTTGAAATTATAAATGGTATTTTCATCGGTGTGTATATAATGTCCAATATATGTTGAATTTGAATCATAAAATAAATAACAATAATCAGGAGATGATAACTCATTTGGGATTGAGAATATTGAGCATTTCATGAAAGTAGTATCAACAATTTCATTTTTTAAATCCTCAACAAGAAATTTAATATTGTTAATTTTCGATGAGCTATTAATGTAACAATTGCTGCAGTTTAAAAATTCTGATATAACTATATCCCTTTCGTTAAATCTTAATTCTTTAGGTGACTTACCACAACTTATCATTAATAAAACAAATGATATGGATACAAAAAAACTCCTAGTCCTTAACATATGACGCTGATTTCTTAGTTTTAACATTCTTTTTATAATTATCTACAGCTGTCTTACCTCCAAATCTTTGATTCATTTTTGATATGTATAATTCATTAGATTGTTTGTTTAAAATAGAGGCTTCAAAAGTAGAATTTTGATAAGTATGCCAATTGTTGGCTCTAACAACCAAATCATCGCCTTTCATCATTATACCATCATCAGTATGATCTATTCCTGCGTTATGACCTGCTCCATGAATTAATGAAATAGCAGCTGCTTTACTAGCGTTAATTTGCAATTCTTTTTTAAACCATGTATATGATTTGTCATCATAATCAATGGCTATACCTAGTTTATTTCCTCCACTCGTTCTTCCATTAGCAGAGTTCTCTGGATTGTCGTTTTTACCCTCACCAGATAGCCATCTTGCAGACAACTCTTCTGCTCTATTAGTGCTGATGTACTTTTGGGTATAATCTACAATATTTTGCCTGTTGGTTCCAATAACAGCGACTCCATCTGTTTTATCAATTTTTGTAATATCAATATTATCAGAACCATGTATTTTAGGATCAAAAATAACAACCCTTGTTTTTAACCCTAATTGCTCAAAATACTTGTTTGCATAATCTCTTACCTCTGCAGCTTGTGTTGGAGATATTTCAGGTTTACCGTTTTTATCTTTTACAACAACGAGATATATAATATCTTCATTTCCATCTAAATCAACTTTCAATACAGGGTTGTTCTTAGCAAAAGAATAAGGACTTTCATAAGGATATTTACAAGATAATCTATCAATACTTAAAAATCTTCCCAGCCTGCTGTCATACAGCCTCGCTCCGAAGTCATAGCTGTTTCCATTGCCTTTTACCTCATCATCCTTTTCCATGCCATTAAACCCAAACCTATACTCCCCGCTATTATAGCTCCTTCCCGGCATCACCATGCCGAAAGGATAGTAATGCGTGTAGCTCTCTGTGTACGCATGGTAGCCGGTGATAACGC
>JAVQWQ010000201.1:0-3231 GCA_033578915.1 Chitinophagales bacterium
GCCGGAACCGGATTCTCCTACAATACCAACAGTTTCTCCTTTGTTAAGCGTAAAGCTGACGTCATTTACTGCTTTTACTATTCCAGTATCTGTCTTAAACTCTGTAACTAAGTTTCTAACGTCTAATAAAAGCTTACTCATTTCACCTCAAAGATGAAAAAAACACTCTGAATTACAATTGCAAACTGTTTTTCTGTGAAATGAGTCGCTTAATTCAGCCTGAAGAATTAAAGCTTAGATTAGTTTGTATCAGGCGCCTACACTCGCTCGGATAATATTGAGTGCGCCTCCTGCCTTAAACCATTCTATCTGTTGTTCATTGTAGGAGTGAGCCGCCTCGATAGTCTCAGTTGTTCCATCGGCATGATGAAGGCGTATGATCAGATTTTTTCCAGGTGCAAAGGTGGTCAATCCGAGTATATCTATGGTATCGTCTTCGAGGATTTTGTTGTAATCATCTTTGTTGGCAAAGGTTAGTGCGAGCATACCTTGTTTTTTCAGGTTCGTTTCGTGAATGCGTGCAAACGATTTTACAAGGATAGCTCTTACGCCAAGGTGACGAGGCTCCATTGCAGCATGTTCACGGCTTGAACCTTCCCCATAGTTTTCATCACCTACTACTATTGAACCTATGCCTGCTGCCTTGTAAGCACGCTGTACCTTTGGAACTTCATCGTATTGGCCTGTAAGCTGATTTTTTACACAGTTAGTTTTGTCGTTGAAGAAGTTTACAGCGCCAATCAATAGATTGTTACTAATGTTATCAAGATGTCCACGGTATTTGAGCCATGGCCCTGCCATAGAAATGTGATCGGTAGTACACTTGCCTTTCACCTTTATCAAAAGTTTTAACCCATACAGGTCAGTTCCTTCCCATGGCTTAAAAGGTTCAAGGAGCTGCAGGCGATCGCTTTTCGGGTCAATAATTACTTGTATATTACTCCCATCTTCTGCCGGGGGTACGTATCCGGCATCCTCAACGGCAAAACCTTTTAAAGGGAGCTCATCGCCAGTAGGAGGGTCTAACTTAACCACTTGTCCTTCTTCGTTAATGAGCGTGTCCGTTATAGGATTAAAAGTCAAGTCTCCGGCAATAGCCAAAGCTGTGGTTAGCTCGGGAGAGGCTACAAAAGCGTAAGTGTTTGGGTTGCCATCCTGCCGCGCAGCAAAATTTCGATTGAAGGAATGAACGATAGTATTTTTCTCTTTTTTCTCTGCACCAGCACGCGCCCACATCCCTATACAAGGTCCACAAGCGTTGGCATAAACAGTAGCGCCTATTTTATTAAATATTTCAATAAATCCATCGCGTTCTATAGTATATCGTATTTGCTCTGAGCCTGGTGTAATGCTGAATTCAGCCTTGGCTTTAAGTTTTTTATCGGCCACTTGCTTGGCTAAAGAAACAGCACGGGAGATATCTTCATAAGATGAGTTTGTACAACTTCCAATGAGGCCAACACTTACTTTTGTGGGCCAACCGTTTGCTTTAGCTGCCTCTTTCATTTTTGAAACCGGCGTAGCCAAATCAGGCGTAAAAGGCCCGTTTAGATGCGGCTCAAGCTCGCTTAGGTTGATTTCGATTAACTGATCGAAATATTTTTCCGGCTCGGCATATACTTCAGGATCTGCAGTAAGATGCTCTTTTATTGCGTCTGCCAATTCAGCTACTTCGGCTCGTCCGGTGGCACGCAGATATCGGCTCATGCTCTCATCGTATCCGAAGGTTGAAGTAGTAGCCCCTATTTCGGCGCCCATATTACATATGGTGCCCTTACCGGTGCAACTGATAGAGCGAGCTCCTTCTCCAAAATATTCCACTATTGCGCCTGTTCCACCTTTTACGGTAAGTATTCCGGCCACTTTAAGTATTACATCTTTTGGAGCAGTCCAGCCATTTAATTTTCCGGTAAGTTTTACTCCTATAAGCTTAGGCCACCTTAGTTCCCATGGCAAACCGGCCATCACATCGCAAGCATCAGCGCCTCCTACTCCAATGGCTATCATCCCTAATCCGCCGGCATTCACGGTGTGGCTATCCGTCCCTATCATCATTCCTCCGGGGAAGGCATAATTCTCCAGTATGATCTGATGAATAATACCTGCCCCTGGCTTCCAGAAGCCAATTCCATATTTGTTAGAAACAGAGGCCAGAAAATCATAAACTTCTCTATTACCGGAAATAGCTTCTTCTAAATCTGATTTAGAACCGTTTTTTGCTGTGATGAGGTGATCGCAATGCACGGTAGTTGGAACAGCTACCTTTTTCCTGCCTGCCTGCATGAATTGTAAAAGAGCCATTTGTGCCGTGGCATCCTGCATAGCTACCCTGTCGGGTGCAAACTCCACATAGCTTTTACCGCGTTCAAAAATATCAGGCTTCTGATCAGGATGCAGATGTGCATAAAGAATTTTTTCTGTGAGGGTAAGTGGCCGATTGAGCAATTGGCGTGCTGCTTCAACTTTTGCAGGGAAAGTTTTATAAACCTGCTTTATCATTTCAATGTCAAATGCCATGATCTAAAATTTAATTTACAAAAGTATTACGTTTTGCGTTTTTATCAGGTGTTTTACAAGTTTTAAATAGCAAAAAAGCCGGCATATCAAGCCGGCTTTTTTGCTATTTAAATGTTTTATAAGCTCTTATTTTAATATAGCCACTTGCCTAACAGCCGTAGCTAGCGGGGTCTGAACTTTCACAAAATAGCTTCCTGCAGGCAAAGCCGAAACATCCAGTATAATTTCTTCCTGATTTAAGATTGTCTTTTTTATTGGTTGAAGAACCGTTTCGCCAATATTATTATACAAAGCTACTGTTACGTCTTCGTGAGCCGTACCATCTAACAGTACAATAAGTTTGTTGCTGGCCGGGTTCGGATATATATTTAAATTATGTTGTAACATCACTTCATCAACATCAAGAACAATATTGACGCAAATCGTAGTATCGTCCGACCCAAACGAGTTACTGGCCGTTAGTTTAATACATTTTTGGCCGCTGGTGGTGTAAGTTACAACAGGATTACGCAATTGAGAAGTAGCAGGTGAGGCACCCGGGCCAAAGACCCAAGACCACGAAGTAGGGCTGAAGGAAGACTTGTCTTCCAGGGTAAGCCTTCGGCCGTTTCCAACCTGAGTTTCAGATTTAACAATGAAGTTGGCGACAGGTGTTCTTCCAACAATAACGGTGCGAACAACCGTATCAGAGTTTCCGGATTGATCTGTTGCTAT
>JAVQWQ010000202.1:0-3194 GCA_033578915.1 Chitinophagales bacterium
CAGCATCAAAAAACACCAGGGCGATTATCCTTTTAAATACAAGCCATTTAAACCGGATGCATGGTTCTACCCTTTTCGCTCTCAGGATTTTAAAACAGATGACGTGCATTTTATTATTCCCGAAAAAAACATTTTTGATACCATACCATTCTTCTACAAAAAGATAGCTTCTGCGAGTGGGTTGTTCCTATCATCTATTCATCAGTTAGGTAAGATAACCGATATGATGTTTGATTTTTCTACTTTAAAAATCAAGCCTGAAGTAAAGTTGCCTAAAGCGCTTGAAGACAAAGCTGTTGTAGTTTGGAAAAACGAGAACGACACATGGGTAAGCAAAGGAGGAAAGTTCGAAGCTAACTACCTTGTAGCAAAAGTTCGCGAATTTGGCGAATTCAGTGTGCAGTTAGATACTACTCCACCTCGTATTAGCCCGGTCAATATCACTCCTGGTAAGTATATGCGCAGCGCCGGAAAAATCATTTTCACCATCGGTGATAACCTTAGCGGAGTACAAGATTTTGATACATACCTTGACAACAAGTGGGTGCTCAGCGAATATGATGCCAAAACAGCAAGGCTCGTCCATTTTCTAGAAAAGAGCCTCCCGCGCGGGCAACATCAATTTAAGGTAGTTGTAACTGACGAAAGAAACAATCAAAGCACTTACACCGTCTCTTTTTCAATGTAAAAAAATTCTAGTACAATATTTTCGATTAATCTTTCACCTAAACTAATTCATCGGGATATTCATTCTTATCTTCCAATGCTTGGGATAAAGATTATTTAATCTGTTGCCAACACTTTTAATCCAACCTAATGCAGCTCCTTCATACGTAGCTAAGTACCATCCTTTATCTAACTGTTTATGCATGGCCTGGCCTTTCAGATATTCAAGCGCTTCAGCTTTGTCGAGCGCTAATGTTTTTACATGCCGGGATAGATACACAGATAATGCTGCGGGGTGAACAAGCTGATTATTAGGCGCAGATGCAACTGCTGTTCCAAGTAATTGTATGTTGAGCAAAGGCACTACCGAGGCCACTCTCTGCCATACCAATTCAGGAATGCATATATAATTATCCTTAAAAATAAGCCAGGAAAGGCCTCCTTCGCACTGAATTAATTGTATCAAGTCTTGTACCAGTTCTTTTGTTTTAACGGGTTTGATACTTTCTTTCCCGGGTAAAAAAAAGGCAGTAGGAAAATCCCTTTTTCGTTCTAAGCTGAACTCTTTTCTGAGGCAGGCAATGTAAAAACCCTCTCCTTCAATTTTATGAGGATAAAAGCGATATCCGTAATCACTCTGTAATAAGCCCGCCGGTAGCGAGCTTTTAATTTTTATTTCTTTAAATCCTTTTGATTGGCAAAGCCATTCTATATGCATTTCGTTTTCACAGCGCTGATAAGTGCACGTGGAATATATCAAAATGCCGCCCGGCTTAATTGCATGTATAATTTCTTCCAAAATAGCTCGTTGCCTTAAAGCACATCGTTCTACATTTTTCTCGCTCCATTCCGATATTGATGCCGGATCTTTGCGAAAAAGCCCCTCCCCGCTGCAAGGAGCATCAACTATTACAAGGTCAAAAAAATTTTCCAGATGCGAAAAATCTTTTGCGGAGTTTTGAGTAACAATGACGTTGCATTTTCCCCATTTTATGATGTTTTCGCAGAGAATCTGATTCCTTTTTGGAATTACCTCGTTGCAAAACAGCGATGAATCTCTATGGAGTAATGAAAGAAGATGCGTAGATTTTCCTCCGGGAGCCGCACATAAATCAAGCGCAGTAATTGGCTTATTTAGGTCTATATTTTCTTTAATAAATATCTCGATACTCATAGATGAGGCCTCTTGCACATAATAACAGCCAGCATGAAACAACGGGTCGGCCGTAAATAAAGGCCTTGCAGTAAGATAGCGCCCCATATTACACCAAGGCACTGTCTTTTCCTGCAGCCATTGGGTATAATTTTTTTCTGGGTTTAGACGAACCGAAACCGGAGCAGTTTGTTCATGTGCTTGGAAGAAAAGCGTTTCTTCCGTTCCTAAAAGCTGCTTGATATGCAATTTGAATGACTCAGGAAAATTATGCGCTATCACTGGGTAGATTCAATTACTTTCGCAGCCGCAAAATGTGTAAATTATGGCAAAAATTGGATTGTTTTATGGGACCGACACCGGCAACACCGAAAGAATAGCCAAGCGTCTTAAGGATTTGCTGGAGGAAAAGATAGGGCCGGGAGAAGTTGACGTAAAAGAAATTTACAAAAAAACGGCAGCCGATATGCAGGCATACGATTATTTGGTGTTGGGTATGCCTACATGGTATGACGGTGAACTTCAGGGGGATTGGGAGGAATTCATTCCTGAAATGAAAAAAGTAGATTTTAAAGGCAAAAAAGTGGCTTTTTTTGGGTTAGGTGACCAGTATGGCTATGCGGCTTACTTTTGCGATGCGCTTGGTGTTTTTGCTGATATAGCAGAACAAGGAGGTGCTGAGCTAGTCGGTTTCTGGCCGGTAACAGGATACGAACACGACTTCAGTAAAGCTCAGCGCGGCGATAAATTTGTGGGCTTGTGCCTGGATGTGGACAATCAGGATGAACTAACTGAAGAACGGCTTCTTAAATGGAGAGACCAAATTATTGAGGAGATGAATCTTGCATGAATTAATAAGGCGCCTTTGTGCTTTACATTTAAAAATTATACCATATACTGATTTGCGGTTTATGTATGTGGCTTAAATAAATTTATTTGAAATTACTCACTTTTTAGTTTACTAGATTCATTTATTGCAAAATTTTTCCTTTTGGCAGTTATGCAGTCAACTCAATGATGATCTGTCCTATTATTATTACAATTTCAGAAATACGACCTGTTCTTTTCTCTAAGCAAAATCCGGCTTGCAATTGCAATAAAACTGATAAGCTTTTTTTTCAAAATTTCTATTTCACTGTATCCAGAATTTTAAAGATCTCGCGAAGGTCCGGAGAGAGGACTATTTCTATTCTTCTGTTTTTGCTTCGGCCTTCGGGAGTATCGTTACTCTCTACAGGAAAAAACTCGCCATGGCCTGCAGCGGTGATTCGTTTAGGGTCAATTTTATTATATGATACCAGAATATAGGTAACACTCGATGCCCGCATCACACTCAAAACCCAGTAGTTTCTTATGTTGACATCGGGCCTTCGTT
>JAVQWQ010000203.1:0-3185 GCA_033578915.1 Chitinophagales bacterium
TAATACATAGTTATCCAAATTGAAAATCGTTAATCTTATAAAATCACATTTTAAACGATATGCACAGTTGATGTAGTATGTATGCAAATTGCTACGATTTATGGTTGTGTTTTGAAAAGATAAATAATAATTAATAGTCAAAAAGGAGTTCAATGTAGAATGTTTTCTTATTGTATAGTCAAGCGCTCATCTTTGCTTTTGCGGCAATTCTATTCGATTATTTTCGCCCTAAAATTCAATTCATGAACGAACAAACTCATCTGATCTCAGCTGTGAGAATATTGATAAAATGGAGGACTCATATAGTGGGCGCAAGTCTTCTGGCAGCAATCATTACCGCACTAGTTGCTTTTTTTGTTTTAGACGAATATTATCTTTCTCAATCAGTTTTTTATCCGGTAAACCAACAGCAGAGCGATAGAAGCGTAATATTTAATACATCCTCTGCTTCCACAATGAACTATTTTGGTGATAAAAACGATGTGAATCGCCTGCTTACCATGGCAAACTCAAAAGAGTTAATAGAGATGATAATTGACAGTTTTGGTCTTGTAGAGCACTATCGCATCAATCGAAACAAACCCTACTGGAGGACAAAGGTGTATAAGAAATTTCTTAAGAATTATTCGGCCATTAAGACCGAAAAAGACGCTATCGAAATATCTTTACTAGATACCGACCCGCGCCTTGCAGCCACGATCGTCAATACTATCGTACATATTTTAGATATCAGAAATAGCAGTGCAATAAAAGAAAACAGAGCGAGGCTTATAGCTGCCTTGCAATCTGATATTGCAGAAGAAGAAAAAAAATTAAATCAGCTCAATTTGGAGGCCGATTCGGTCATACGCCAACATAAGCTACGAGTGTCATATAGTCAGTTTGGTGAAATCATTATAGATGGCGACAATTTCCTTGCGCGCGAATATGTACGACAGCTTTTTCGTGAAATCAATAACACACAGCGGGAAATGCTTAATAAAAGTAATATTCTCAGGCAAATAAAAGTTTCAGTAGCTAATTCAGTGTCTTCAGTCAATATCGTAGAAAAGGCAGAGCCCGCCGATAAGCGAGAAAAGCCTAAAAGGACTTTACTTATTCTAACTGCTTTTGCCATAGCATTGGTAGTATCTTCTTTTGGAGCTGTAATAGCCGAACAGATTAAGGAATTTAGAAAGCACTTTTAGCAGGACACACGTGGCAATTCTATTTCAACCATATTTCTTTTTCTGGATATATGCATTTTTCTCAGCTGCATGTATTGGTTTGGCATTTGCAGTTGATTTTCTGCCCTTGTTGGCTCTACCACTTGTTTTTCCAATCGTTTGGTTAGGCATAAATAATTTCAGGGTATTATATTTTCTCCTTTTGGCATCACTTCCTCTTTCATACGAGGTAAATTTTAGCGACACATTAGCTACGGATTTGCCATCTGAACCATTATTGATAGGACTTATGCTAATTACCTTTCTTTTCTTGCTCACCAATCCGGGAGTGTTGCCTTCTTCGATTTCGTTAAATCCTGTTGCTTTGCTTGTGCTGCTTCACACCGTGTGGTTTCTTGTAGCATCTATTCATTCTGTGAATATTGTTGTTTCCTTAAAAATCTTTTTGGCTAAAGTCTGGTATGTGGCGGTTTTTGTATATCTCACAGCTATTGTTATAAGAAATGAAAATTCTTTCCGAACCGCATTTTGGTGCATTTTTTTGTCTTTGCTTGTGGCCTCACTTGCAATATTTGTAAGACATGGATTTACCGCATTTGAATTTGAAACCATCAATCAATGTGTAGGCCCTTTTTTCACCAACCACGTAAATTATGCCTTAATGTTGATGGCCTTTTACCCTTTTTTGTGGCATGCTTCCAGTTGGTACGATAAAAGAACGTGGCAGAAATCCTTGTTGAATTTTTCAAAACTTTTCTTTGCAGTAGCCATATTTTTCTCATATACCCGGGCTGCCATGGTGGCACTGTTCTTGTTTGTTCCATTTTATTTTATCCTGAGATGGAGATTAATCAAATATATCATACCTGTAATTCTGATATTAGCTGTTGCAGGAGTAGCATATATGGCAGACAATAATCGCTACTTAAAGCATGCGCCTGATTACAATGAAACTATTTGGCATGATGAATTTGATGAGCACATCAGCGCCACTTTTGAAGGCAAGGACGTTAGCAGTATGGAGCGGCTATATAGATGGATTGCAGCCGGAAGGATGATAGCAGAAAACCCTTGGTGGGGTGTTGGGCCAGGCAACTTTTATCCAACCTACAAAAAATATGCCGTAACCAGTTTTGAAACCTGGGTGAGCGACAATCAGGAACGCTCATCGCTCCATAATTATTTTCTTACCTTATGGGTGGAGCAAGGCGTGGCGGGGTTGCTGATTTTTTTAGGGCTGCTCATCGCTACCTTTTTAGTAGCAGAAAAAACATATTTTAAATTGTTGAAAGAAAGAAGTAAAACAGCCGGATTAGTGATGGCTACTTCTCAATCTCTTATGAGCATTTGCTTCTCATTGTTGCTTAACGATATGGTAGAAACAATTAAGTTGGGTTCTCTTTTTTGGATAAATATCAGTCTGATAGTGATAGTTTCTACCGGCCTTCTATCTTATTCTAATAGTAAGCAGGCTTAAGTCGTCATCGTACTCTGTGCCCTTTTTAAAGTTTTCCATTTCCTGAATCAATTGTCGGTTGAAATCACGAACGGGCAGATTATGATTTTCCTGAAGGAAATGTTCTATACGTTCAAGCTCAAAGAGATTGCCTGCATTATCGCTTGCTTCGGAGAGTCCGTCTGTGTAATTAAGTATGAGAGCTTTTTCAGATAATTCTATCTCTGTAACCTCAACAGAAGGAAGTTTTTTAAACATTCCCAGTATAGTACAACCTTTATCCAGATGGTAAACTTTGCCATTGTTCCAAAGCAAGGAAGGCGTATGTCCTGCATTAATATACGTAAGCCTGCGGAGTTGAGTATTTATGATACCAACGAAGAAAGTAAAATATTTTTCTCCTTTTGTGATGTTACATACATTATGGTTGAGCTTTTGAACAAGCTCGTTTAAACTGAGTTTTTGTTCTGCCAGTATGCGAAGATTTGCCTGAAGATTAGCCATGATAAGCGCAGCAGATATTCCTTTGCCGCTGACATCGCTAATGCAAAATAAATATTCAT
>JAVQWQ010000204.1:0-3183 GCA_033578915.1 Chitinophagales bacterium
AGCTAACAGGTGATGTATTTACCAACGGAACTTTTGGCTTAAGTGTCGGCTCGCAATACAAAGTTAATTATAAAGCCAGCGGAAATATCGCCATAAACTATTACCGCACTCAACCGGCCGACCCCGATCTTCCCGGTGCCAAAGCGACAAATGCCTTTGGAATAACCTGGAGCCATGTGCAAGACCCAAAGAGTATTCCTAATTCAAACTTATCTATTAATCTTAATGCCAACACCAGTAATTTTTATACCGCTTCGCGTATTACAGATTCACGCCTGTTGCAAACTCAGTTCAACTCCGGGGCCTCTTTTACGCGGATATTCCCCGGCAAGCCTGTATCAATAAACCTTACTTTTAATCACGCACAGAACTTGCTTAATAGAACCGTATCTATCAGATTTCCTGTGCTCAGTGTAAATATGACACGGATAACTCCTTTTAAAAGAAAAATTTCATCTGCAAAAGCCCGGTGGTATGAAAATATCGGTTTCATCTATGCGTTGGAAGCTAAGTCGTTCGTCAATACGTTTGATAGTCTTTTTTTTCGGAAAGAAACCTTTACCAGAGACTTAAAGTACGGAATCAACCAGACCTTTAGGGCAGACCTGCCGCTGGTTCTTTTTCGTTACTTTAACTTTAGCCCTTCTTTTAATTATCAGGAAAGGTGGTTTTTTAAGAAAGAGCAGAGGCGCTGGAATCCGGATACAGTCGTTATCATCAACCCACAGACTCAAAAGTCAGACACACTTTTTGGAAGAATACAAAGCGATACCACATTCGGATTTTATGGAGTTAGAGATTTCAATATTGCGGCAACTTTCAACACTAAACTCACCGGGATATTCAGATTCAAAAATAAATGGGTTAAGTCGCTTCGCCATGTGCTAACACCTGAAATAGCCTTCAGCTATCGCCCCGACTTTTCAGCCCCTCGTTGGAGATATTACACAACTGTCCAGAGAGATGCGGCCGGCAACCGATTGAAATATGGTCATTATGACTTTCTGAATGATGTTTTTCCAATACCAGCAGGCGGTCAGGTGGGTCAAATTAATTTTTCGTTGCTTAACAACTTTGATTTGAAGACTTTTTCACGCACCGACACAGCAAAGCAGGAAAAGATACTTGGGATTCTTGAGAGGTTTAGAATCAGCACTGGCTATAACTTCTTAGCCGATTCGCTACACTGGCAACCGGTAGTTTTTGAAGGTTTTTCCAGGATTTCAAATAATCTTTCCATTAATTTTAATATAGACTTCGATCCGTATGCCAGGGACTCGTTGAATAATCGGATTAATACTTTTTACATTGAAGAAAGAGGTAGGCCTTTAAGATTAAATGAAGCACGTCTAGCACTGAACGCCAGCTTTCAGGCCAAAAGGAGGCCACAGCCCCCTGCACCTGCTCCGCCACGAGGCTTTAGCGATTACGTGTCGCTAAACCCCGATGACTTTTACGACTTTAACATTCCATGGAGCTTCAACACAAGTTTGAACCTAAGCTTAAGGAAAGGAACAATAAGAAATCCAGATACTCTTCTTACAACACTGGCGCTTCAATTGTCGGGAGATTTTAATCTAACACCCAACTGGAAGTTTGGGATTAACACCGGATTTGACTTCAGAGATAAGCTTCCCACATTAACCAATTTAACGGTTTTGAGAAATCTACATTGCTGGGAGCTTAGTTTTAACTGGACGGCTTTTCCGGTTACCGTTCAACAATTTGTTATTGAACTTCGCGTAAAATCTGCAGTGCTGCAGGATTTAAAGCTTGTTCGAAGAAGAACCTTTTTGCAAGGAGGCTTTTAAGAAAAATTCTTCAACAAAACATTTACACAAGAGACCAGCTCACGCTTTCTTTACCATCGTTTACTCGTATTCCAGCCCTGAGCAAAGCATCGCGGATTTTATCGGCTGTGTCAAAATCTTTCCTTGCTTTTGCTTCTGACCGCATATCCAGGAGAATCTGAACTACTTTTTCTAATTGAGACATCTGTGCAGCGTTTTCTTCTTCTTTGAGGCCAAAGACATCAAACACTATTGCACGCAAAAACTCTTTTAGTTCATCTCTGTCTGCCTGAGTTATGCTTGCTTTGCCATCGTGTACGCTATAAATAAATCGAACTGCATCGAATAAATGCGCAATGGCAACAGGCGTGTTCAAATCATCATTCAGCGCTGAATATACATCAGACTTTAGCTGAGTAATATCAAAATCGGATTTATCGGAGGTATGTAGAGAAGCTGTTAACTTAATGGCCGTCATCATTCTTGCGAGTCCTTTCTCGGCAGCCTGCAGCGCTTCATTACTAAAGTCGAGGGTACTACGGTAGTGTGCCTGCAGCATAAAGAATCGCACTGTCATTGGGCTATAACCTTTTTCGAGCAAGGGATGTTGGCCAGAAAACAATTCGTGAGGCAGGAATGAATTGCCAAGGCTCTTACTCATCTTTTGGCCATTTACGGTTAGCATGTTGGTATGCACCCAAAACCGGGCAGGAACCTTGCCGCAGCAGGCCACATTTTGAGCAATTTCATTCGTATGATGTGTGGGAATAAGGTCCATGCCTCCTCCATGAATATCAAACTCATCACCCAGATATTTTTTACTCATAGCGCTGCATTCCAGATGCCAGCCCGGGAATACCTTGCCCCAAGGTGAACTCCATTGCATAATATGAGTTGGCTTAGCTTTTATCATCAGCGCAAAGTCCAGTTTACCTTTCTTAGCCTCTTGTCCTTCAAGTTCTCTGGTATTGTGAATCAATTCATCAAGATTTCTGCCGCTGAGTTTGCCGTAAGGAAATGTTGAGGCAAATTTATCTACATCAAAATAAATCGCTTCGTCGGTTTCATACGCATAACCATTTTCAAGTATCTTTTGAGCCATTTCAATCTGCTCTATGATATGGCCTGTGGCGGTAGGTTCAATGCTTGGAGGGAGATTATTAAACTGGTCCATTACTTTATGAAAATCTACAGTATAACGCTGCACAATTTCCATAGGCTCTAACTGCTCCAGCCGTGCTCGTTTTGCAATCTTATCTTCTCCGGTATCGGCATCGCTTTCAAGATGCCCGGCATCGGTGATGTTGCGTACGTACCGAACCTTGTAACCTAAATGCAGAAGGTAACGAAACAGAATGTCGAATGATACGAAAGTGCGGCAGTTGCCCAAATG
>JAVQWQ010000205.1:0-3133 GCA_033578915.1 Chitinophagales bacterium
GAACAAATTTTAGCTCATCGCCTTTCTCTCTTTTTTTAGCGCTTTAGGCGTAAAGAAGTGCCTTTGTATAGCTTTTTTCTTTTTGGTTATTTTCCATTCATCTTCTTCTATCTCTAACCACACAGTGCCTGTGGTTGGAAGCTCTTCAATATCGCTGTTGGTATATTCACTTAAAAAATTTTCAAAACACGGATTATGGCCAAATATCATTACACGTTCATATTTCGGGTCTAAAGAATTGATTAGTTGAAGCAGCTCTTTTTCACTGCTCTCATAAATGCTGTGATCAATTTTGATTTTATCAATAGGATAACTTAGTACCCTTGCGAAGATCTGCGCTGTATCGTATGCTCGCTTTGCCGGACTGCTAATGATGAGCTGCGGCTGGAAATCCAGGTCTCGCAACTTGCACGACACGCTTATGGCATCTTCTATCCTGTCTTTTTTCAGCGGCCGTTCAATATCTGGCAGGCTGGTGTTTTTCCAACTGCTCTTGGTGTGCCTCACAAGGATGAATGTTTTCATCTTAATATAGTTAAATACCGATTTAAACTTAAGTCCGTAATGTTAAGTTAATATGAATAAATAATTTTGCCTAAGATAAAATTAATGCGCTCCGGAAAATTATCTTTTATTCTCTTACTGGGCTTTTTTATTTACTTTTCAGGACTTTCCGAGGTACACTTCCTCTTTTTATCACATGCTAGAGAAGTCAGGGAAAAAAATTGTTCCAACCACTTTCACGATGAAGGAAAACATGAAAGCTGTACGATTTGTAAAAACCAATTGCCTGTATTTCAACTGTCTGCCAGCACGATACATGAAAAAATAACTTTTTTCCTGCGCGCTGATAACACCATACTGTACAAGTCACCTTTAATCAGTATATTTATATCGGGCATTAATTTACTTCGCGGCCCTCCTTCTTTTCATTCTTTTTAAGCTTCTTCTTTACTTCTTTATTTCTGTTGTCTCGCCATGTATGCAGTGCGGGCTCATCCTTTTGCATAGATTTAAATTTCATATCTTGTATAGATTCTTTAGTATTTTACTTACGGCTGTGCTTTTGCTTTGTGGCATTTCGGTTGCTGCTCAGGGACAGAATTGTTCCCTGCAATTGAAAGGTAAAGTGATAGATGTTCATACCGGAAAGCCTATGGAAGATGCTGTTATTCATATTCTTGAACAGAAAGAAATGACAGTATCTGATGAGTATGGAAAATTCACTGTGACTAAGCTATGCAAAGGAAGAGTGTCACTGCATATCTCTCATGTGGGTTGCGAGCCGGAGTTCTATGAACTTGAACTTAACAGAGACACCGCTGTAACCTTTGTGATGCACCACACAGAATCTGAGCTCGATGAGGTAATTGTGGAAAGACATAAATCACAGGTTCAGGCCACAGTGGATATCATAAAACTTCAGGGTAGGGCATTAGAGAGACTGCGAGGACTATCGCTGGGAGAAACGCTCAGAAATATTCCCGGACTTTATGCGCTGAATACCGGCAGCACCATATCTAAACCTGTCATTCACGGCTTGCAAGGTAATAGAATCGTAATCGTCAACAGTGGTATCAGGCTCGAAGCGCAACAGTGGGGCAGTGAACATGCTCCGGAAATTGACCCTTTCCTGGCGCAAAAAATTACCATTATTAAAGGCGCCAATTCGCTGCGATATGGGTGCGATGCGCTGGGTGGAGTGATAGTAGCGGAACCGGATCCTCTACCCGATATTCCGGTACTGAATGCTACGTTACATTACGTATTGCAGGCCAACAGGGCAGAGAATGCTTTCAGCGCAACAGTAGAAGGAAAACACAGAAGGCTGCCCGCTTTTGCATGGCGAATACAAGGCACATACAAAAGAGGCGGTAATGCGCGAACTCCGCGATATTGGCTCAACAACACAGGTTCTGAGGAGGCAAACGCATCATTAGGCTTGGGTTGGAACGGTAAGCGCTTTGATGTAGAAACATTTTATGCGCTGTATCACACGCGCATAGGTATCATGTCTGCTGCTCACTTCGGCAACCTTACCGATTTGCAAAATGCCCTTAAACGCGGCAACCCGGACGACAGTGCTGTGTTCAGCTACCGTATAGGCATCCCTTACCAGCAAATCACTCATCATCTGGCTAAGGTGGCGCTGCGCGCAACAACAGGAAGGGTAGGAGAGGCGAAATGCTTATTTGGATTTCAACATAATCTGCGCAGGGAGTACGATCGCTTTCGTGCCTACAACCAGCAAAAAACACTCGAGCGCGTGCCCGGTGCCGAATTCTCTATTCAAACACTTACCGCAGAGGTCCTATGGGAGCATCAGAGAATCAAAAATTTCACTGGAGTGGTTGGGGCAAGTTTCATGACACAAACCAATAACCAGCGCTACTCCCGCATTCTCCCTCCCTTTTGGAACTTCAACGGAGGACTATTTTGGATAGAGCGTTGGCAGTATAAAAAATTTGAAGCAGAAGCAGGCCTGCGCTTCGACTATCGCTGGCAACAAGCCTATCTTACCACCACCCGGCCAACACAACGCTTTGCCTTACCGACCGGTAGTTTAGGCGCAGAATATCATTTCTCCGATAAAATCCGTTGGAATGTAAATCTTTCTACTGCATGGCGTCCACCCGGGATGATTGAACTTTTTGCAAATGGGGTGCATCATGGCGCTGCTGCATACGAACTTGGCGATAGCGCTTTAGTCCCGGAGGTAGCAGTCAATCTTTCTTCGATGTTTGAGGCGCTCAGCCCTTGGATAAAAGTTCAGCTCAGCGTGTATCAGAATTTTATCAGAAATTTTATTTACCTGAAACCTTCCTTGCGCAACATAGAAACCATCAGAGGTGTGTTTCCTGTGTTCACCTATGCGCAATGCAATGCTTCTTTAACAGGAGCCGATCTAGAACTGCAACTGACCCCGATAAAGCCATTGAACATAACTACCACGGCCTCGCTTTTAAGGGCATGGAACACCTCTGCCAATGAAGGGCTATTGTGGATGCCTCCTCAGCGCTTCGAAGGTTCCGTGAGTTACACTTTTTTCAAGCTAAAGCAGTTGAGCAACCTATACCTTGGTACTAGCGTACGCTATGTGATGCGACAATTCTTAGCTCCCGAAAACCAGGAT
>JAVQWQ010000206.1:0-3104 GCA_033578915.1 Chitinophagales bacterium
TCCAAAATAAACTGAAACGCCTTTTGGCGGGGTGGCAATTATCGCTAAAGTTGTTTTTTGATTCCCATTAAGCCTGTTTACGGTAATATTGGTAACTACCGAATCTGCAACAACTCTGTCCAAAGTATCAACTGGCTTCGGGTTGAAAAGATTAATGCGACATTCATAGCAATTTTTTTCGTATGTGCGAAGCCAGCAATCTCCATTCCAGTACTCAATTACACTATCCTGCACATTGAATATGGTAAGCCCGCGTAATGGCTTTACAATAGAGTCTCTCTGTGCACGCGTGAGGCGCGTCAACCCTAAGCCTTTTTTAGTAGATTCCAGTTGTAATACTGCACTGCTGTCTGGGATGAGAATATTTATGCCTACCTGTCCTGAAGTTAGATATGTGGTTAATATCGCGAATAACAGAATCGAGTAGCGTTTAAGACGCATAAATGCAAATTAACCCTACAATGATAAATCAAATTAATTATTCCAAAAAGCAAGTTAAAACAGATTTTCTAATGCATAAATTTTAAAGAGATGCAGGGGCAACTTGAGAACAAAATAATAATCTAAAAGCTCAAGAAAGTTGTTGAACACTTCTTTTAATAAAGTCTGTAAGAGATTGTCCTTTAAGCATGCCTTGAGCCAACAGCGCCAGGTCGTACAGTTGCCTTGCCTTTTCTTTACCATTGTCGGTTTTGGCTAAAGCTCCAATCACTGCGTGGTTGGCATTTATTACAACATTGTACATGTCATTAAAGTCATTTTGCAAGCCAGAGCCTATACTGCTGAATTTGTTCATGTCTGCCATCCTTCTGAAGAATTCACTTCGTATAATTTGCACAGGCAGCTCCTCCGGAGAAAGGGGCTTAACGTCAATAGAAACTTTGTTGTTCTGTACTACATCCGTAAATAATTTCTTGATTTTCTCCTCTTCTTGGGCAGTTAAAACAGAGCTGAAAGAATTTTCTTTTTCGATAAGCTTATCAATTGTATCGGCATCAACACGTTTAAATACCACCTCACTTTGTTTGAACTCAATATGTTGTATGAAGTGCTGGTCTATAAAGTTATCCAAAATTAAAACTTCATAGCCGTGTTGCTGTGCAGACTGTATGTAACTGTGTTGTAGCTCCTTATCGGTAGTATATAGCCAAACGATTTTTCCATGTTTGTCTTTCTGTAGTACCGAAGTTTTTTCTTTTATTTCATCATAGGTGAAATATTCGTTTCGGATATTCTGAAACAAACAGAACTTTATGGCACTATCGTAAAACTTGTCATCGCTTATCATTCCGTATTTTATGAAAGTGCCGAGGTTTTCCCATTTGGATTGAAAATTAGTTCGGTCTTGTTTGAAAATTTCAAATAGTTTGTCGGAAACTTTTTTTACAATGTGTTGTGAAATTTTCTTCACATTAGGATCGCCTTGCAAATAGCTGCGCGAAACGTTAAGTGGAATATCTGGAGAATCTATTACTCCATGCAGAAGAGTAAGAAAATCTGGTACAATTTGTTCAATCGAATCTGTAACAAAGACTTGATTGCAGTATAAATGTATTTTGTTGCGGCTGATATCTGCAAACGGCTTAATCTTCGGGAAATATAAGATTCCTTTAAGGTTAAATGGATAATCCGTATTCAAATGAATCCAAAATAATGGCGCCTCGCTAAACGGATATAATTCTTCATAAAAGGATATATAATCCTCGTCTTTTAGCTCAGAAGGAGATTTGATGTATGCCGGTTGAGTATTGTTGATGACATCCGGAACAATTTGCTTGAGCGGCTTACCGTCTTTGTCTTTAAGGTCTTGGCTTTCAATTTCCTTTGTGCCAAAACGAATTTCAACGGGCAAGAAGCGGCAGTATTTTTTAAGAGTTTGCCTGATTTTGTTCTCATCGAGAAATTCTTCTGCCTCCTTTGAAATGTGTAACACTACATCGGTTCCTCTGCCGGGCTTATTAAACGGCTTTAATTCAAATTCAGTTGTTCCGGCACATGACCAGTGTACTCCGGGCTCATCTTTGTAGCTTTTTGTAAATATTTCTACGCGGTCTGCAACCATAAATGCCGAATAAAAGCCGAGTCCAAAGTGGCCTATGATGGTGCTTTTGTCGGCCGACTCAAATTTTTTTATGAACTCTTCAGCGCTTGATAGTGCTATGGTATTGATATACCTTTTTACTTCATCGGCCGTCATACCAATGCCGCGGTCGCTAATGGTGAGTGTTCTGGAGGGTTTATTAAGTTTTATCTCGATGTATAATTCCCCCAGGTCGCCTTTTATCTCCCCTAAATCTGCCAGTTTTTTAAGCTTAGTAGTTGCATCAACGGCATTGCTTACCAGTTCACGCAGAAAAATTTCCTGCTCGCTGTATAAAAATTTTTTGATAATCGGAAAAATATTTTCCGTAGAAACAGTAATGCTCCCTTTTTCCATACTTTTTTTCTAAAACGTTATCAAAAATTGTGCCATACGATTTTGCGACAAGATGACTTAATGGCAGCAGGATTCAACTATGTAATAAACTACCGGATAAATGCTTCTACTTTTTGTATCATACTATCGCCTGCAAGGCAGCTTTCTTCCTGATGCCATAGCTGCGAGCCATATTTCCCCGAAGGATAACCTGCGGCACATAACGACAATATTTTAACCGGTATTCGCAACTTGTCTAAAATCGCAAAACTTATAGCTTCTCTTAGCCCGCATTGACCGTAGTGTTCTTCAACAAAAATAATCTTCCCTGTCTGATGAATACTTTCTAATAGCTCGTCGGGAACGGATTCTATCGGAAATTCGCTTACACACCAGAAGTCAAGAAAATCAAATGCGTTCACAATATGCTGCATCACAGGGCCTGTCCCGATGACTGTCGCTTGTATTCCTGCTTTTAAGTGTCGCCACTGAGTAAATGGTGGGACAGGGAAGGAGAAAACTGCTCCGAGATTTAAACGCAGATAATATGGCTCGTTGTGCTGAAGCATTTGTGCAACTGCTCTCGAAACATCATCTGCAACTAAAGGAACTAAAACATGCATGTGCGGTAGCATACGCATTGCTCCAATGTCCTCAAGGTTGTGATGGGTAGCGCCCATGATACCAT
>JAVQWQ010000207.1:0-2952 GCA_033578915.1 Chitinophagales bacterium
CTTCGCGACCCGGAGGACGGCGCAAGAGCAAGGAAACCTCACGATAAGCAACCGCCTGCTTAGACAGATCATCGTACACAATCAGAGCCGGGCGGCCTGTGTCGCGGAAGTACTCTCCAATGGCACAACCGGCAAATGGAGCATAGAATTGCAGAGGCGCCGGATCTGAAGCAGAAGCTGATACCACTATCGTGTAGGGCATAGCACCGTGTTCTTCCAATACTTTCACTACCTTGGCGACAGAAGAAGATTTTTGTCCGCAGGCAACATATATACAGATAACCGGCTCACCCTTATCATAAAATTCTCTTTGATTAATTATGGTATCTATGGCAACGGCTGTTTTGCCAACTTGCCTGTCGCCGATAATAAGTTCTCGCTGCCCTCTTCCGATAGGAATCATGGCATCTATTGCTTTAATACCGGTTTGTAGCGGCTCATTTACCGGCTGACGGTAAATTACACCCGGAGCCTTACGCTCAAGCGGCATTTCGTATAATTCACCAGTGATAGGGCCTTTTCCATCAATAGGTTCTCCCAGTGTATTTACGACTCGCCCCAATAAACCTTCTCCAGCTTTAATGGAGGCAATTACTCCTGTTCGGCGCACTGTATCGCCTTCTTTAATTTTTTCCGAAGGCCCCATTAATACCACACCTACGTTATCTTCTTCCAGATTCAACACAATAGCTTTAATGCCATTTTCAAATTGAACCAACTCCCCGGCACGAGCGTTATTCAATCCATACACACGGGCAATACCATCTCCTACTTGCAGCACGGTACCAACTTCTTCCAATTCTGCTGCAGTTTTAAAATTGCCTAGTTGTTCTCTGAGTATTGCAGATATTTCTTCAGCACGTACTTCTACCATAAATGTTTATGAAATTTAAGTTATGTGAAATTTGCGGGGCGAATGTAGTTTATTTTAGGTTTGAAGCAAAAAAAAAGAGCCGTCTAGCCGGCTCTTTTTTCCTAAACAAAAATTTTTATTAGTAGTTCCAAAGGTCGTGCTCAAAAACAAAAATTTCGTTTTTAATTCTCTCGCTTTCAAGTAAACCATCAATACCGGTAGCGTATTCAGAAATTGTGCGGTCGTAAACATTAGATTCTTTGTATATGTAGCTGGAAAATTTTCTGGCCTCGAAGAGGTCTTCCCAGCTAAGCGTCACAGCATCATTTTTAGGATTAAAGACATCGAATCTAGCAAGTATAGGGCGTAAATCCGGGTAATAAACCCAATACATAGGCTGATCACCAAGTACAGTATTAGTGTTTACATCAATTTTTTCAGACACCGGACAAATCCCGATGATACGAACCATCATAGTAGAAGTCTCTTCGTCAAATATCCAATCTTCTTTTAAACGATATTTAACCACTTTCATCGGGTCAAACTCAGTAACAGTAACGACTTGCTTTTCTTCCAATGTGATAGGGTCAACAACCATAGAGGTATCTGTACTCGAACCAATTTTAGCGATGTCAGCTACTTTCATTGGCATTTTAAATTGGTCAGCATTATCTACAGCAGGATCATAAACAGTAATTTCTCCTTTTTTGGCAGCCTCATGAATAATATTAATAAGCGGCATCTGTGGATAACGGAAAGGAAGATTCATCTTCTCCCTCGTATCTATTGTTCTCCAAATGCGCTTGCTCCAGAAAACATCTGCTTCGCGGATATAATCGTAAGGGATAATCTCACGCTCTTTGTTAAGCACTTTTTGGTAAGCCCCGTCCAAAGGTTCCTGAGCATTAGCAGTAATGATAACACTCAGAAAAGTCGAGAAAACAAGCAGTGTCTTTGAAAGTGTTTTCATAGTATTATATTAAATTATTTTGAATGCCAGTTGAGGTATTTTACGTTGCGTTCCATCCGGCCCAACCACTTTAATGTCATCGAAGATAACAATTTGTTTTGGCTTTAGACCCTGAAGAATACCTTTAATTTTATCATTAAAGAGTGGGCCAGTAACCTTTTCCTCAAAATAATCAGGCCCTTTTTGATAACCCATTGTAAAACTAACTACGTTAAATCGGGCTTCAAAATCAAAATTTTCAAGCACAGCCACCAACCCTGTATTAAAGCTTAGCTGTCCGGCAGAAGTAGGGCCACCACGCAGTGTTCCTCCCACAGTAGGAATGGGATCGGGGATACGCTTAACACGAAACTCTTCAGTACCCATGAGTTGCATCTTTCCATCAATTTTTGCAGATACAGCAATCGTAGTTTTTCCGGGAGTTTTTACCCTTGCAGTGTAAGTTCCATCAGGGTTTTTAATAAGGGTACCGTCTCCCTGAAACGTAGCTGAAATATCGTTTGCGCTTACCCCGGGAACCGATATCTTCATTGGATTATCAACACCTATATAAAGCACATTCATTTTAGTAGGTGCAATTACAACAGCTTTTGCGCCAACCTGATATGAAGCTTCAAAAGGATAGAGTGTATAACCTCCTTTTGGATTCTTGAGTCGTACAACCCCAGAGTATTTTTTTTCGCCTACTCCTCTTCCAATCACTTCGTATTGACCTTTACCCGCGACTACCTTTTCAAGCTTTTGAAATCCCGGGGGCATTTTTTCATCTTCTACGTCTTTTTCTTTCCAGGCTCCGGTTTCTTTATCTTTTTCAAATCCAGATAAGGGACCCAGAAACACTTCTGGATTTTGTGTGGATGAGGATGCAGCTACAAATATTTCAGCTTTGTATGGTTGTCCTTCTAGCACATACCCAGTTGGAGCAATCACAGCAGCAGCTAATCTGTCAAATTTAAAATCAAACTGACCAATCTTTTTTATCAAATATTCAATAGCGACACCTTCAGAAGCTGTTACGTCATTTTGAAATTTTGAGAGAATAGTAACGGCAGCAGTTACAGGAACATGATTAAAGGTTCTAAATTCCCATGCATTTACACCTGTTTCATTGCCAACTTTTTTTCCTTTA
>JAVQWQ010000208.1:0-2854 GCA_033578915.1 Chitinophagales bacterium
GCATAAGGGTAAAACGATAGCGAGCTGAGTGCTCCAGGGTAGCTGTATTCCTGCCGCTTGAGCAACAAACACAGATGCCAGCGAAAGATACAATGTAGTACCGTCAAGGTTAAAGCTGTAGCCCATTGGTAACACAAATGCAACTATTTTTTTGGGAACTCCTATATCAACCATTGATTGCATGGCTTTGGGCAGAGCAGCTTCAGAACTTGTGGTTGCAAAAGCCAGTGAAACAGGTTCTGTAACAGCGCTAATAAATTTTTTTAGAGGCACTTTGAAGAGTAAAGCCACGGGCAATAACACAAATGCAAGAAAGAAGAGCAGCGCTCCGTAAAGCGTGAGCAAAAGTTTTATCAAATTAACCAAAATACTTAGCCCCATGTGGCCGACAGTATAAGCAATGGCAGCACCAACAGCAAAAGGGGCAAAGTACATAACAACAGAGGTGAACTTGAACATCACTTCGCTCAGGCTCTCGCTAAAACGAACGATGGGAATTTTGTACCTATCCTCACATAAAGCAGCAGCTATTCCAAAAATGATGCTGAATACAACAATCTGCAAAACTGCTCCTTCTGCAATTGCTTTTGCAATATTTTCGGGGAAAGAATGCAAAATCACATCATCCCATTTCTGTTTCACCGCAGGAAGTTGTTCCTCATCGGCAGAAGGCGGCAGTTGGATGCCCGTCCCTGCCTGTGTAAGATTTATAGCTGCTAAACCAATAAAAAGCGCTAAGGTTGTTACTACTTCAAAATACACGATACTTTTCCAGCCCATCCGACCTACTTGTCGCAAGTTGGAGTGGCCGGCAATGCCAACTACCAAAGTGCCAAATAGCAAAGGGGCTATGACAGTTTTTATCAGTCTCAGAAATATTTTGGAAACGAGCTTAAAATGACTTGTATATTCCGGGAAGTTGTACCCTATTACAACTCCGAAAATCATGCTAGCCAATATCCATGTGGTGAGGGACTTTTTCTTATAAGCATAAAACAACACCGGGATGAGTGCAAGTAAGGACAATACCTTCCATAACATGATTCAAATAAAACGATTGTATCTTTTCAAACAAATTAAAACAACATAATCGCAAGCCACACAAACACACCAAATTTCATACTTTCGCGTTTCATTTTTTTAAAATATGAATAAAGTATTCTGGTTGCTCTTTTGCTTTCTCACTTCAAGTACTCCGCTTCTTTCTCAAAATAGCAATGCGGATGAGAATGCAAAAGACCCTGAACAAAAAGAGAACCGAAGAAAAATGCGTGAGGAAATTATACGCCAGAGTAAATTACCTAAAGACCGAATTGCTATTGATTTGCTCGGCACCAACTGGATACACAGGGCAGGCAGTAATCTACAAACCAGGTGGTATTCGCGCGGAATAAATGTCTATTTTTATTACGATTTCAGAATCAAAAAATCTCGCTTCAGCATAGCTCCCGGTATCGGCTATGGCGCTGTAAACATATATCATCGAAGCGAACTTATCGAAGACACAACTGGGATCTCATTTAAACCCATATCGGCAGATAAAATTGACGATATCAGAGTTAATAAAGTTACTTTGCAATATTTGGATATTCCGGTAGAGTTTCGCATACGTACAAATCCGGACAAAGCAGATAACTTCTGGAAGTTTGCCCTTGGTTTTAAGGCAGGCATACGTCTTGGCTCTCACACGAAACAAACTATTCGCGAAGAGCGGGGCACCAAAGTGTATGTTGAAAGAAGATTTCCGGACTTCAGCCTACTTCGCGCAGGCCCCACCCTGCGCATTGGTTACAGTGTGTTTAATATCACCGGCTATTTTGGAGTGTTAGAGGTATTTAAACAAGGTAGAGGGCCAAAAGCGCATGAGTTTGCGGTAGGCATATCATTCAACGGGTTATAAAGCTATGAACAAAACGTTGAAAGGCCTTTTATTTGTTTTGCTGCTGATGTATGATTTTTCTAAATCTCACGCTCAAATTATAGCAGATAAAGTTGTGGCTGTAGTTGGCGACAATCCTATTTTGCTTTCAGAAATAGAGCAACAATACGTTCAGGCAAAGGCGCAGAGCGATGAACCATTGAGCGAAAATTTCAAATGCGAAGTATTTGACCGTCTGTTGCTTGAAAAACTATTTCTCGCTCAGGCTAAAATAGACAGTATTACAGTAAATCCTGATGAAGTAGAAGCTGAATTAGACCGGCGCATTCGTTATTTCACATCCATATTTGGCTCCCGTGAAAAACTGGAAGAATATTATGGCAAAACCATCTCCGAACTCAAAGACGACTTTCGCAGCGACATAGAAAACCAACTCATTGCAGATAAAATGCGCAACAAAGCGCTTGGAAACCTAAAAGTATCGCCAGCTGAAGTAAAAGAATATTTCAATAGTATTCCCAAAGACAGCATCCCCTATTTTAATTCAGAACTGGAGCTTGCACAGATCGTTATGTTTCCTAAAGTAAATGAAACTCAAAAAGAAATTGCCCGTAACAAACTCGAAAAAATTCGCCAAGACATTTTAAACGGAGCTGATTTTTCCTTACAAGCTATTCTATACTCCGAAGACCCGGGAAGCAGTTCAGAAGGAGGAGACCTTGGATATATCGAAAGAGGAGAATTAGTTCCTGAATTTGAAGCTGTTGCCTATCGCCTGCGCGAAAAAGAACTGAGTGAAATCGTTGAAACTCCCTTTGGGTATCATCTTATTATGGTGGACGAAAAGCGCGGGGAGCGGCTGCGTGTCAGGCATATTCTGATTAAACCCAAGCTTACTCAGGCAGACTACCTTGCATGTAAAAACACTATGGATAGTATAAAACACCAGTTAGACGTGGACTCGCTTACATTTAA
>JAVQWQ010000209.1:0-2844 GCA_033578915.1 Chitinophagales bacterium
ATATTTTTTCAGTAAACATTTCCATTTATTATGTTTAATTGTTAATTCGCTTCATCAAAATATAATCTTATGAAAAGCATCGCCTCCAAATTTTACATGATTCTGGGAATGTTTCTTCTTTCTTCTTTAATAATCCTTGCTCAAAACAAAGACATAGAAAAAGGCAAACAATTAATAGAAAAAGCTATGAATGAAAAAGACAATGCCAAGCGTGGAGAAATGATTTCCAAAGCTCGGGAATTATTGATGAAGGGTGGCATGAAGTCTCCGGAAATTGCAGAGCTTCTGGGCAATGCTTATCTTGCTAAAAGAGATTATACTAACGCAGCTAATTCATTCGGAGCAGCCAGTAAAGAAGCTCGTAAGGTTGGATACAAGCAAATCGCTTACCTCCAGTTAGAAGACGCCTTTGCCGCAACAGACCCTAAGACAGAGTCTAAAACACTTCGTTCGGCTATTAGCTTTTTTACCAAAGCAGAGGCTTTTAAAGAAGGAGCACGAGCCATTGGAGATAAATATTACGATAAAGGCGACCTGGATAAAGCATTGGAGTATTATTTACAAGCTGATGCAAAAGATAAAATAGAAAAAGTAGCCTCTGACTATAAAAATAAGGGAGATGACATAAAAGCCGCTGAGACCTATCTTCAACTGAAAAATGAAACAGGGTATCAAGCTGCCGGAGACATTTATTTCAGCAAAAAAAATTATGAAAAAGCTTTCGATGCTTACTATGCCGGAAACATCACTTCGGGGCTAAAACGTTACGCCGATGAACTTGCGGCTCAAGGCAAAAAACAGGAGGCCGAACAAATGTATGTGAAAGTGGCAGAAGCATACATCAATAAAGACGATAAAGCTACGGTGATTAAGATGGCTGAAGAACAAGTTAAGAAAAGCAACTTTGCTCTGGCCGCAACCTTTTACGACAAAGCAGGGGAGGACCTCAAAGCCAGCAAATACAAAGCTTATACAAAGCTTATGAACTTTGAGTTTGATGAAGCTAAAACACTCTTAGAAGCCAATGGAGAAGTTTCTCTTGCTAAGGCTGTCACTGCAAATCTTAAGTTTCTAACTCCGCTGGCCACATCGGCTTACAATCTTGATGAAATTAAGCGCAACGAGCCAAAAGTGGACTACGAAACAGATGCCAACGGAAATAAAGTCCCGGTTAAGGCAGATTTAAAGGCGCTGGAAGACTATTATAAAAACACCAAAGGATCAATCACAGATGAGTTGTACAGAGTGTCTTCAAACATCACTAAAATCACTGACCCTGAACTTAAAAACCTGATGCGTTTAAGGTTTTTGCAATATAAAGCCACTTCCAACATATTAAATCCTGAAACTTTCAGCATAAAACTTCAAAAACCTCAGGTAAGCTTTAAAGATGCAATGCTGTGAAGAAATGGTATCGAATAAAAATTTCTGAACAGTTTTTTTACACTAAGTGAGAGGGTGGATAACGTATTTTTTGCGGATAAACTTTATACGAATTTATTATCGTCGGGTAGAAAAACTTTTGTCCTTGCAGATTCAAATACTGTGCGATTTTGTTTGCCGGAAATAGAAAAAAACGATCCTGTTGAATTAATTGAAATTCCTCCGGGCGAAACATATAAATCTTTAGAAACTCTGTCTTTTATTTGGGAAGCCCTGGCAAGAAAATTCGCAAACAGAAACAGCATATTGGTAAACATCGGAGGTGGTGTGGTATGTGATCTTGGCGGGTTTGCAGCATCTACTTACATGAGGGGAATTAGTTTTATACACGTTCCCACCACACTTCTTGCCATGGCTGATGCTGCCCATGGAGGCAAAACAGGCATAGATTTTAGAGGAATCAAGAATTTGATAGGTACATTTTCTGCTCCGGAAAAGATTTTCATCTACCCGGGTTTTTTGCGTACCTTGCCTGAGAGAGAGTTTCTAAGTGGACTTGCAGAAGTAATCAAGCACTTTATCGTTTCTGATGCAGCAGCCTTCTTTGAGTTTAAAAATAATTTTCACCAGCACGCGCTGACTTCACTATCCTGGAAAGAAATTATACGCAGGGCAATTCAGATTAAATATCGAATCACTTCTGCTGATCCGCTTGAAAAAGGGATACGTAAAATTTTGAATTTTGGCCACACCGTAGGTCATGCCATAGAAAGTTTGTTTCTCAAATCCACACAGCCCCTCCTGCACGGAGAGGCAGTGGCGCTGGGAATGATCATAGAAACAATCATTGCCCGGGAGGAGAGAATTCTAACTGCTAAAGATGCAGATATTATTATTGGTTTATTGATTGATATATATCAAAAAAGGCCCCGGATACATGATGCGCAGGAGTGGCTGAGCTTAATGTTGCACGACAAAAAAAATATTAACTCAGCTATATACTTATCGTTGCCAAACAGGATTGGGAATTGTCTCTTTAATGTAGAAGTAAGCGAAAAAAGTTTATTTCACGCTTTGACGATATATCATCAGTTGTATGCTAATACCTAAAATTTCTTCAAAGTCGGGGTTGTTTACCGTTTCATTACCATCCAGTAAGAGCATAAGTAACAGAGCCTTAATCCTGAAAAGTCTTTCAAAAGGGAAAATTAATATTTATAATCTTTCTGAGGCAGAAGACACAGTAAAACTAAAGCATCTGCTTCAATCAAACGATAATGTACTTGATGCAGGCGATGCGGGCACCACCTTGCGATTTCTGGTCGCTTATTGTTGTGCAGCCAACAGGCGGGCTATAATCACCGGTTCTGACAGAATGAAACAGCGCCCCCTGAAACCCCTTGTAGATGCGCTTCTTTCATTGAGTTTTAATATTAAATATCTTGCTGAAGAAGGTTTTCC
>JAVQWQ010000210.1:0-2806 GCA_033578915.1 Chitinophagales bacterium
CACTATATAAGCTGCCGCTTATATTCAGATTACCTTGCACATTATCTCCTACCAACGAAACTCCGAACGAACCGGAAAAACGAAAGTTCGACTGACGATTTGTACCGAAAGTATATGTTGCCGTAGCTTTTGCATTCAAATCTACTTGCGGCTCCGCCCCTTCCAATTCTTTGCTCGATGTCACCTGGTTCCCGGAAAACTGATAGCTGCTCCATTGAGGATACTTTTTGAACAAAGGATCTACTGTAAAAAATCTTCCCAACCTCGGATTATATCCTCTGAACATAAAATCTATGTAATTTCCCGAACCATAAATCTCATTTATTTTCTCCTGCCCATTAAACCCAAACCTGTACTCCCCGCTATTATAGCTCCTTCCCGGCATCACCATGCCGAAAGGATAATAATGCGTGTAGCTCTCTGTGTACGCATGGTAGCCGGTGATAACGCTGCCGCTGGTGGTGGGTGTTATGCGGATGTATGCGCGCATACGGAGATGCTTTGTTCAAAGATAGAGGTTTGTGGCGTGGAGGGCAAGGGGGGATTTTACAAATACACACCATAGGGATACTAATCTGCTAAACTACAATCAAAACTTATAACTAAATAGGTTTCATCTGAACAAAGCAGAAAATTCAGAGTTTTATTGTTTTGTTTTCTATTCTATTCTATTCTATTCAAATCTTTACTTCATACTATTTAGCAGGAAATCTCATCCTTTGAACAGAATTTTTATCTAAGCATTTATAAAGTCTGTCTTTCAAAATTTCAAACCTTTTGCCTGAAGAATTTTCTCGTAATAGCTTTTCAAAATCTTCATATGTAATACAATTGGGATCACCATCACATTTAACCCATGGAATATAAATTTCAGATGTATTATACTTTTTGTCTATTACTAAAAATATATCGCTCAGAATTATTCCATCTGTCGAAAACACTTGATAGATTTTAATTTTACTCAAATTCAAATCATTCAATGGCTTACTAAATGTACACCTATTAGAATCTTTAATTATGTTATTATTATTTTTAGCTTCAATGCACTCAGTAAACAAATATTTGTTCCTCTCATTATAAAAATCATTTAAAACAAAAAATTCTTCTGATACTTTAACAGTATCTTCTGTATATACCAAACAGCTTTTGTTATCATAATTGATACGGATAATTGAATTTTTAATTCTACATCCTAACAATCCTATTATTATCAATAAACTACTTCTTTTCAAGAAGGTTATTTGAAGCTGTTTTAGCTTGTTGAATATATTCATTTCCTTTTTCTTTAGTAATCAAACTTTTATCTATCAAGTTATTTACAACAGTCTCCAAATGAGTATTAAAATTTTTCACCTTTTGCTGCATGTCATCTCCTTTGTAAGTAAAGTTAATAAGATATTTATTTACTACAGTTGAACTTATGGGAGTATTATATAAAACAGAATACTGAATAGCAGTCTCCATGTGGGCTTCCATTGTACTTGATTCAAAAATTCCATCAGATGATTCTAATAAATCGGTATGAGATTCGTCATGAACTTTACCATCTGTACCTACATGCCCTATTATCTCATGTGTTCCTATAACATTATATTTATGTTCAATAGAATAACTATCCATCATATCGTTGTTTTTACCAGTGTTAATATCCACTACAAAATAATTCTCTCTATTTGCAAAATCTGCTTCTTCTTTATGTGTTAGTTTTTTACCATCTTTTGAATATACATTTGTTTTCCCTCTATACCCAGGGTTATCATTTTCGTTAAAAACAAATCTTACTTGCTGTTTTATATCTATCGCTTTCTGTAAAGCTATAGTACCTTTAGGAGTTTTAGTGAGTGATTCTAAAAATGTTCGAGTTCTATTATCTAAATTTCCTACCACTTTCCCATCTATAAACATAACAGGATTACCATCAAGATCTAAAATAAGACGCCCATCAGTATCTCTAAAAATTAAAGGATTATCTAAACATAATACGTATGGCGATATCAGAGAATATTTTTTAAACAACGGATCCACCCTCCACCACCTTCCGAGCCTGCTGTCATACAGCCTCGCTCCAAAGTCATAGCTGTTTCCATTGCCTTTTACCTCATCATCCTTCTCCATACCATTAAACCCCCACCTGTAGCTCGCAGAGTTAAACGTGCGCCCCGGCATCGCCATACCGAAAGGATAATAATGCGTGTAGCTCTCTGTGTACGCATGGTAGCCGGTGATGACGCTGCCGCTGGTGGTGGATGTTATGCGGATGTATGCGTGCATGCGGGAATGCTTTGTTCGAAGATATTGATTTATACGGAGTGAGGCAAGGGATAATGTATACGCACTTTTTGGGACAGTATCAAAACTTTTTTATTTGAGCCTGTTTTTTGACTACTAAAAACCGACAAAATAAACTCTAAAAACTAAAAAACTAAGAGAAGAAAATCATAAGCTGTGGCGTAAGCTACTTTTATTTTTGCTCTGCGAAGCAGAGCAGGAATAAAAATTAATGCTCTCAAACGAAGGATTCTATTTTTAATGAACTCTGATATAGTTTATCATTATCAATAACGCTATTGCTGCAAAAATTATCTGTAAGGTCAAAAAAAATCTTTGTTTGCCTGCTTGTAGGAGCAATACAAATAAAATGATTTCAATAATCAGAATTGGCAGCAAAATGAATTGTATAATCAATGGAGAGCTAACCCAATCGCCAACCGGATATTTATACACAACACCACAACTGACTATTGACAGGACAATGCAAAGTAATGATATGGTAATTTTTACTTTCATTACCTTACTCCTTTATCGT
>JAVQWQ010000211.1:0-2681 GCA_033578915.1 Chitinophagales bacterium
AGACACTTTGGATTTATTGGCAGGGGCATTTCCCATGCGCGAGGAGTATTCATCATTATACCGTAAATACAAAGAGGATGAAGCTGCGCTAACCGCGCTACATGCCAGGCAGGAGCAGGCAAATGCCGAGCAGGATTTTCTTGCTTTTCAGCTTCGCGAATTACAAGAGGCAGCTATCCAACAAGGTGAACAGCAAGCCTTAGAAGAAGAGCAGAATATACTTAGCAATGCAGAAAATATTCAGTTAGCCACTGAGAAGCTATTGCAACAACTTACTGACGGAGAATTCACTGTAGCAGATACGTTACAGGAATGTATTCAAACCATTCGGCCTGTTTCAAATTATGCAAAATTTCTCGAAGAAGCAGGCAATCGCCTTGAAGGCATCATGATAGAGCTAAAAGAACTTAGTCGTGAAATAAAAAGAGAAGCAAATCAGACAACATCGAATCCTGAAAGACTTCAAGCTGTTAATGAACGATTAATGTTGCTGCACCGTTTATGTAAAAAGCACAAAGTAGAATCTGCCGATGAACTATTATTAATCCAGAAAAAACTGGAAGAGAAACTCGCATCCTTTCTTAGCCTTGAAAGCGAAATAGAAACACTGCAAAAAAATCTGAAATTAACATATCAAAAAT
The DNA here is from genome assembly GCA_033578915.1 of Chitinophagales bacterium. Taxonomy (GTDB): domain Bacteria; phylum Bacteroidota; class Bacteroidia; order Chitinophagales; family LD1; genus UBA7692. The sequence goes on from JAVQWQ010000211.1 coordinate 642, forward strand.
TGCAGCAGATAGCGGCAGGCTTGCATGAGCAGCGCATTACCATTTCCCGGCAACTTTCTGATAGCGTAACCAGTTTGCTGAAGGAGGTGGGTATGCCTCATGCCCGATTTGCCGTGCAGATAAATAAAACACCGGATGATAAATTAAACGAAAACGGATATACTGTTGCACAGTTCCTATTTAGTGCCAATCAGGGAGCGCCTCTTCAACAGATTAGGCAAGTGGCCTCCGGAGGCGAATTATCAAGGTTAATGTTGTGCATAAAAAAAATTGTAGCAAACCATGCTACTATGCCTACGCTTATATTCGATGAAATAGATGCAGGAATATCCGGTGAAGTAGCGCGAAGAGTAGGACAGGTTATGAAAGAGATGAGTGACCGTCATCAGATAATTTGTGTAACCCATCTTCCACAGATAGCTACTTCGGCCCGCACCCACTTTTTCATTTTTAAAGAAATTGTGGATGGGCAAACCCGAACAAGGGTAAAAACTCTGCAAGGAGAAGAACGGTTAAGAGAAATCGCAAAAATGCTTAGCGGAGAAAATTTTTCAGCGGCAGCTCTTGCCAACGCCAAAGAATTGATAGAAAAAAATTAAGCCATGATACTTAGCCAAATCATAAATGAAATTGAAAAATCATTTCCGCTATCGTTGCAAGAAAATTATGATAATTGTGGTCTTCTGGTAGGAGATCCAAAGCAGGAAATCAGTGCGGTTTTGTTAACTCTTGATTGTACAGAGCAAGTAATTGAAGAAGCTATTTCTGTTAGCGCAAACCTTATCATTGCTCACCATCCTATTATTTTTTCCGGATTGAAAAAGATTACCGGCAGCACCTACGTAGAGCGCGCGGTAATTAAGGCTATTAAAAACAATATTGCCATCTATGCCATACATACTAACCTCGACAACATTTACACCGGAGTGAATGCAGAAATATCTAAACGTCTAGGCCTGCGCAACTGCTCTATACTCCTACCTAAAAAAGGGATGTTAAGAAAGCTTGTAACCTTTATTCCTGAGGCATCTTTTGAGTCAGTCTCGCAGGCTGTGTTTGATGCCGGAGCCGGATTTATCGGCAATTACAGTGATTGTGGTTTTTCAGTCAGCGGCATCGGCACATTTAGGGGAAATGAACAATCTAATCCGGCCATAGGACAAAGAGGTTTAAAAGAAAAAGTTGGCGAAATGCGATTCGAAACCATCTATCCGGTTTACTTAGAGAATAAGATTCTTTCAGCGCTTTTTGAGTCACATCCCTATGAAGAAGTAGCTTATGACATTTATCCGCTCGATAATATATTTAGCAGAACAGGTAGTGGCATGATAGGGGACCTGAGTGAACCAATGGAAGAAAAGGCATTTCTGGCTTTTTTAAAGAAAAGCATGCAGGCCACCTGCATTCGTCATACCCAATTAAGAAATAAGCCTGTATGTAAGGTAGCAGTTTGTGGCGGTTCGGGAAGCTTTCTTTTGCACAAAGCTATATTAGCAGGTGCTGATGTTTACATCAGCGCAGACTTTAAATATCATGAGTTTTTTGATGCAGATGGCAGAATCGTTATTGCCGATATTGGCCATTATGAAAGCGAACAATTTACAAAAAATCTCCTTTTTGATAAATTAAAAGAAATTTTTCCTACTTTCGCGCTCCATTTAAGCCAAATCAATACTAATCCTGTAAATTATTTTTAAAATGGCAAAATCAACCGCTGTTAAAGAGGTTTCTGTAGAGGAGCGCCTGCGTCAACTATGGGAGCTTCAACAAATTGACACCCAGATTGATAAAATTCAAATTTTAAAAGGCGAATTACCTGCCGAGGTGCGCGACCTGGAAGACGAAATAGAAGGGCTAAACAAACGCCTGGCCAACATCAATGAAGAAATCAGCGGCTTTGAGCAGGAAATCCAAAACCGCAAAAATGCCAAGGCCATGGCTAAGGAATTGATAACCCGTTATGAAAAACAACAAAATAATGTAAAAAACAGCCGTGAGTTTGGGGCGCTCGGTAAAGAAATTGAGCTTCAAAAGTTGGAG
>JAVQWQ010000212.1:0-2645 GCA_033578915.1 Chitinophagales bacterium
TATTTGTAGCTGTGCCTGAAATTACATAGTCAAAAACGGCTGAGCCGGCAAACGGAGCCGTAAAGTTAAATATTACAGAAGCAGAAGAGCAGCCTTCGTATGTTGTTGTATAACCGGTATGGGAAAAAACTGTATTAATCGTTGCAGTATTGGAAGTAAATGAACCTGCTTCAAGGAAAACACCGGAATCAAATAATGCATCGCTGCCATCTCCTATAGCCAATTTAAATGTATAAGTAGAGCAAGGAATAACTTGAATTGTAGCAGTTAACACAACAGTACCTGCATTGTAAACGATGTAAGGGTTTCCAAAATTATTTCGAAAATAAATTGTGTTCGAACCTTGACAATCTGTAATATCATAACCAGAACCCGGAACTCCGGAATTCACTGTATTAATACCAACGGGAAGGTTAGTATTAGGAACAAGAGCTATGTTAACATTGCTGTAATTTCCACCTCCAAGATTCTGGGGACGTGGCCCGCTCACAAAAAAGCCAAAAACATCATTATATTCACTGCAAACATAATCCGGATATTCTTCAGACATAAAAACATAACGAAACGTAAGCGTATTTCCCAGCGGAGTTACATCGAATGTGAGTGCAGATGCGTTATAAATCAAATAACCTGAAAGGTTTTGAAGTTGAGGATCGCCTCCAGCCCCATTATCAAAGCTTGCTCCAATACCTCCAAGACCAGCATTTGCATCTTGAGGAATATCAGAAAGCTGACCAGTAGTGAGAATTATCCCCGAGCCTATCCCTAGATTGGTATTAGGGTTTGCATTAAAGAAACCTACTGCATTAGCGGCTGCAGAGAGTGAAGCATTGCTTATGGTTACACCTTGGCCCGCCAGAGATTGAGCCAGAGCATTAGCATTTCCCGATGGATTAAGCGTTATCTGACTAAACGCTACATATGTTTCTAATAGCAGCAGGGATAGAAATAGTACTAACTGGTTTTTCATCATGGAAATAGGCTTTAATCATCAAAAATACTAAAAATTAGACAGTGAAACACATTTTAACATTAACAAGTTGAAACATTTTATTCCCGTATTCGTAATATACATGATGATTCAAAAAAAATCAAGTGGATTTTATTTGTGAAGTTGAATATATTTCATTTGAGAGATAATCCAGTTTTTTCTTGAAGATACGAGATTATTTTTTTTTACAGGATTCCATTTTCTTGGATTAGGTAGAATTGCGGCTAATGCTGCTGCTTGGTGTGTAGATAATTCACGGGCTGATATTTTATAATAATTTCTTGCTGCAGCCTCTACTCCGTATATTCCATCACCGGTTTCAATCACATTTAGATAAACTTCCAGAATTCTCTGTTTATTCCAGAGTAACTCAATCAATACGGTGAAATATGCTTCAAGCGCTTTTCGGGCAATATTTCTTTGTGGAAAAAGAAAGACATTCTTTGCAGTTTGCTGGCTGATAGTACTTCCTCCCCTCATTTTTTTCTTCCCTTTCTTTAAATTTTTCAGATTATAATGATAGGCTTTCTTGATTGATTCCCAATCAAAACCATTGTGCTGAAAAAAGGATTGGTCTTCAGAAGCTATTACAGCTTTTTGCATCTCCGGAGAAATATCCTCTAAACAAACCCATTTTTTTTCTAACCGAAGAGGTTTGTTTTCTGAATACTGTTGGTATAATCTAATTAACATTAAAGGGGTAACTGGAACAGGTACAAAGCGATATAAAATGGTTAGGAGAATACTTGCTAAAAGAAAAAATAACAGAAAGCGCAAAACTAAATTCCAAACACGTCTTATAAAATGCATCACGAGGCTATCCGGAAATCTCTTTTCAACTTTACTGAAAAACCTTTTTTATTACGCAAAGTATTATTTTTTTTGAAAGAGATTATGGAGTTGAAAATTTTGTGAGAAGTTTCTTAATAATTACTGCATTAATTTATTACACTTGTTCGGCCCAACAGGCATTCTTAAGTAATGCAGGCGCATTGATAAGTATCAGAGAGCAAACGTTTCTCTCAGTGCTTGGAGATGCTTACAACTCTGAAGAAGGCCTATATCATAACCGCGACACTATTTTTCTTACCGGCGACTGGATCCACAACGCTTCCAATCGTTGTTTTGACTCTATTCTTACCGGATGGGTTTTCCTCAGGGGAAACAATCAACATATCGGTGGAAAAAATATTACGCACTTTTACAATCTCGTATTGAGCGGCCAGGGGACGAAATATGGAGACACTGATGTAGTGGTTAATGGAACGCTTTTTTTGACAGATAAGGAATTTAATTTAGACGACAACACCGTTTATGTAACTTCAAGCAATACTTCTTCGGTAGAGCGCACCTCAGGGTTCGTTTCTTCGTTGGAAGACGGTGGATTATCGCGTGCTACGGCAAGCGATTCAACCTATTTGTTTCCGGTTGGCTCTTCGCTGGGAATATTCAGATATCGGCCTGTTGAAATTTCGCCGAAAAGCAAAAATTTTAATCGCTTTAAAGTGCGTTTTGCCAATGCTGATCCTTCAACGGAAGGCTTCGATAGAAATAAAAAATTTCATTTGGTGTGCCAGATTAATCCACAGTGGTACCATAAGATATGGCGCACCGATGGAAGCGACTCCGCCAATATCTATTGGCGGAGTCGCTT
>JAVQWQ010000213.1:0-2602 GCA_033578915.1 Chitinophagales bacterium
TACCGGCGATGGGAAGATAGTTTTTTCTGCTGTGGGTGGTGTTCCCCCCTACGCTTTCAGCTACACGCGAGATGGCTTAACTGTTTCACCTGCACAAGGCGATACAGCATTTAACCTTATACCAGCCTCTTACACTGCAATTGTTACAGATGCCAACAACTGTACTGCCTCAACGCTGGTAAATGTGGGCGCTCCTCCTGTAGATGTTTATGCTGCTTATGCTGATACCACTTCCTGTTTCGGCCCTGAATACAGAGACGGGCGCATTCGAATCACCGGATTAACTATTGAAAACGCCCCATACCGGTTTCGTCTGAACAATGGAGAATTTTCTACAACAGGCATATTTGATAATCTCGCAGCGGGTTGGTACACCATACATGCTGTAAATAATTTCGGCTGCGATACCTCCTTCTCCATTGAAGTTCCCCAGCCGCTTCCTGCAAGTGTAGATATTGTGCCCGATGATACGACTGTTTTAATGGGTTCAACACTTCAACTTAAAGGCTACCTTAAACCTTATGGGATAGAAGATATTACGGCCTACGAATGGTCTCCGGATAATGGCTTAAGCTGCGTAGATTGTTACAACCCTATACTTTATGCTTACGCGGGAAATACTTATACTTTAACTATCCGTTATAGAAACAATTGTTTTGCTCAATCAACAGTACGAATAAAAGTTCTCAATAACGAAGAACTATATGTGCCGAATGTTTTTTCTCCTAATAAAGATGGATTCAACGACCGCTTCGAAGTTTTTGGAAAAGGAATAAAAGATTTTAATCTCAAAATATTTAATCGCTGGGGAGAAAAAATATTTGAAACCAATAATCAATACGATAGCTGGGATGGCACTTACAAGGGAGTTTTGCAGGAACCTGGAGTTTACACTTACGTTTTGATAGTTACTTATTTGGATAATAAAGAAATAAATCGTAAAGGCACTGTGACGCTTATTAGATAAGATTTTGTTTACCCCCTTTAATGTTGTTTTTCCTTATTCTCTACATTATTTGCTAAGCGCTTAATTCATAAATTAAACCTCATAAAAGTTTATTATCAATTTAAGAGAAGCTATTATGAATTCTTATTTAAAAATAAAGTGTACTCAACATTTCAGATAAATCAGCAAGGAACAAATTTTTTAAACACTACGCTTAATCAACCAGGTGAAATTTGGCTTACAACCGTTGGAACTACGCCACAGCAAATGTGGATATTAAATCAATTTGAGAACAATTTAAATGTTTCAGAGCCGGAACCTTTTGTTGGCAACGAGAAAGTATGGATATACTACAGCGCTGCCAAAATAGATTCTACCATAACCCAAAACCGAAAATTTCAGCTTAGGCAATGCGAAACTCCCATGAATCAAATAAGCAATATCATCGTCTGTAAAAATAAAAGCAATGATATAGGCCTATACCTATACCCTAATCCAACTTCGGATGAATTAATAATAAAAAGCAGCCTTGAACTAAATGATGAAGCAGAAATATCAATATTAGATTTATCAGGTAAGTTATTAATGAGTGAGGAATATCAAGGTGCATTTGCGAGAATACCAATCACAAACTTTAATCGAGGGTTTTATTTAGCGGTAATCAAATTTAAAGATGGGGGCTTATTAACTTCAAAATTTATAAAGCAATAATTTGCTTAAACTCATTTATGAATTCAATGTTATTGATGATTTTTTTCTGATCTAGAAAAGACGAACTTATGAATTATATTTTTTGAGATAAAAATTGACTTTTCTGAATATTTCGGCACTTAGGATTTTTGTATTACATAAAAATCTTACTAGTATAAAACAAGCTTTATGAAAATATTTCATTTTTTAGCATTACTGTCTTTAATTAAATTTAGTACCGCTCAAAACATATATTTCCCTCCGATTTCGGGAAATACATGGGATACGCTCTCAACCCAGTCTCTAAATTACTGTCAGGATAAAATTGATGAATTATATAGCTATTTAGATAGTAACAATACTAAAGCGTTCATACTACTTAAAGACGGAAAAATTGTATTAGAGAAATATTTCGGCTCACATACCCAAAACACTCCATGGCAGTGGGCTTCAGCCGGAAAAACTATCACTGCTCTTTTAGTAGGAATAGCCCAACAAGAGAAATTACTTTCTATTCACGACCCAACCTCTAAATATCTTGGAGCCGGTTGGACGAGTTGCTCTCCTGCGCAAGAAGCAAGTATTACCATTCGACACCAATTAACAATGACTTCCGGCCTTGATGATGGGGTTGCAGACCCATATTGTACACTCGATACATGCTTAATTTATAAAGCAGACGCAGGAACCCGCTGGGCTTATCACAATGCTCCATACAAGCTCTTGGACCAGGTGTTAGAAAGCGCAACAGGAATGCCTATAAATACTTACACTAACCTAAAATTAAAGAACATGACAGGGATGACCGGCTCTTTCATAAAAGTAGGCTATAACAATGTGTATTTCATTACGGCAAGAAGTATGGCCAGATTTGGGATACTAATTTTAAACAGAGGTAAGTGGAATGGTGTCCCAATTATTTCCGATAGCAGTTATTTTAATCAGATGATAAATTCCTCCCAGAAT
>JAVQWQ010000214.1:0-2593 GCA_033578915.1 Chitinophagales bacterium
TATTGGACTGCTCAATAAACTAAAGGCTTATCGGCTCCAGGAGCAGGGAATGGATACTTATCAGGCCAATCTTGCACTAGGATTGCCGATGGATGCCCGCGATTATGGCGTGGGGGCACAAATATTGAACGACCTTGGCATAACCAAGATGCGCCTCATGAGCAACAACCCTACAAAACGGGTGGGTTTGATTGGCTACGGGCTTGAAATCGTAGAGAATGTCCCTCTCGAAACTGAATCAAACATACACAACCGAAAATACCTCGAAACCAAAAGAGATAAGATGGGGCACGAAATTTTGAAAAAAGAAAAGAGATCAAAAAATAAAAACTCTACAACAGCAAATAAACAGCCGTGTTAATTGAAAGCGCTGAATTTACAGGAAGTTTTACTTCCATAGATGCTTGTCCAAAGTCTCCATTACCTCAATTTGCATTTGCAGGCCGCTCAAATGTTGGCAAAAGCTCTCTCATTAATATGTTGTGCGGGAGAAAATCTCTTGCCAAGGTAAGTGTAACTCCGGGCAAAACACAAACCTTAAATTTCTACCTTATCAACCGCAAATGGTTCCTTGTGGATTTGCCCGGCTATGGATATGCGCGAAGCTCTAAGGAAAAACGCGCTTTTTGGATGAAAATGATTGAAAAATATTTGTTGGAATCAACGCATCTGGCCACTGTTTTTCTATTAATAGACAGTCGCATAACAGCACAGCAAAATGATCTTAATTTCATCGAGTGGATGGGAGTTAATGAAATCCCTTTTTGCATTGTATTTACAAAAGCCGACCATCCTTCTTCACCGGCCATTCAATCCAACATAATGAATTTTAAAAATACGCTTCTTAAAACATGGGAATATCTTCCTCAAATTTTTATTTCCTCCTCAGAAAAAGGGATAGGAAGGACAGATATACTTAAATATATTGAACAAACGCTTCAGGAATTAAGGCAAACTAAATAATCTTATTTTTAATGCCCTTATGCTATTGAAGTTTGGCAGTTTAGCGCTAAGCGTTATATTTTCTTTTCCCATCATCTCATTAGCTCAAGGTTATAAAGATACTTTTAAGCTTAAGGAGGTTGTTGTAACAGGAAGCATTAAGGAACTGCGCAGAGAAGATTTTGCTATTCCGGTTGAGATTTACACCAAAGATTTTTTTTACAACACAAATGTGGTAAACCTGCTCGATGCCATAAGATATATCAGTGGTTTACAAGCCAATATCGACGGGGCAGTGGATGGCGCTTCAGACCTTGAGATCAACGGATTAGAAGGAACGTATGCACTGGTAATGATAGATGGTGCGCCTATCACCGGTGGTGTCGGTAATTTGTACGGGCTGATGGGTATCCCAATAAGCATGATAGAAAGAATTGAAGTTATAAAAGGCCCGTGTTCTACGCTTTATGGAACCGAAGCATTGGCCGGAGTAATAAATATCATTACAACAAATCCTGAAAAAGCATCTAAGGTTTTTGCAGACGTTAGAATGAGCAGTTATTTGGAAACAGCGGCAGATTTTAGTTGCAGGCTTAAGGAAGGAAAGGCTTATGGCTTATTAGGCTTAAGTTATTATGGAATGAATTATAAATGGGATTGGAATAAAGATAACTTTACAGACTTGCCCGTGCAAAACCGAATCTCTTTATTAAATAAATGGTCGCTGAGAAACCGTTATCAAAGGCAATCAAATTTTCTGGCGAGATATGTGTGGGAAAACAGAAACGGAGGACAGATGCCGTATAACAGCAAATGGCGGGGTAGCGACTCAATTTATGGCGAGGCCGCAAAAACAAATCGGTTCGAATTATTGGGAAACATAGCATTCCCAACTGCAAAAACTAATCTCGACCTGATGTTTGGATTCAGTCATCATAATGCAGATGCTGCTTATGGAACCAATATCTTTCTTCATCAGGAACAAAACGGATACGTTCAACTTATCTACGATAATAAAATTACCCGTATCAGCGACTTTTTACTTGGGGTAGCGTATCGTTTCAACCGATATGATGATAATCTTTTGACCACCGCAGACACCTTATCAGGAAAGCTTCTTAACAAGCCCTTTTTAAATCACTATCCCGCAATATTTCTTCAAGACATGATACATGTGAATGAACAACACGAGATACTTGCAGGCTTTCGTTTAGAATACAACTCTTATTTTACAGGGGTTGCTTTTGCCCCTCGCTTCGATTATAAATGGGCCACAAAAGACAAAACCAAAGAGCTAAGAGCAGGTATTGGCAGCGGCTACAGAACTCCAAATGCTTTTATAGATAATAAATATGCTTTTACCAGCGGCAGAAGAATTGTTTTAGATGAGGCGTTGAAAACTGAAACCTGTTACGGCCTTTACACAGACTTTATCCATAAAATAAACAGTTCACGGGCAAATATTTTCTGGGAAACCCGGCTTTTTTACAACTTTCTTTTCAACATGGTTGAAATGGAAACAGATTTTAGCAACAACCTGATTACCTATAAAAATGAAGACTCCTATGGTATGAATTTCGGAATAAATACTATGGTTGATGTAACATTTAATTTCCCGCTGAAAATTAATTTAGGAATAAATCTTCTTGGC
>JAVQWQ010000215.1:0-2543 GCA_033578915.1 Chitinophagales bacterium
TTCAGAACTTAACGAAATCCGTTTACCACGGGAGCGTGCCAATACATGTCATACCTGGCATATTTACTGCATCCGCTCAGGCCGTCGTGATGCGCTGCGGGAGCATCTCAGCAGGAACGGAGTGGGAAGCCACATTCACTATCCGGTGGCATTGCCGTTTACGCCGGCTTTTGCATACCTGAAGCATTCCGCGGCCGATTTTCCGGTGGCTGCACAACTGGCTCGAGAAGTGTTGTCCCTGCCTGTTTTTCCTGAGCTTAGCGATAACGAAGCAGAAGAGATTGTAAGGGTGATAAGAGGGTTCGCTGTGCATCAGAGTTAGTATTTTCCCCGAAAAAGCAAGGGTAAGGCACCTAAACTTGCCCGTCATTTTAAGTAATTTTGGCTTGGATAAAATTTTTAGGTAGTAAGGTGCAAACACTTCATAAGATAATAACCGGTGATAGCCGGCATATGGTCGAATTGCAGGATAATTCGGTTCATCTGATTATTACTTCACCACCTTATTGGCAACTGAAAGATTACGGTTCGGAGAACCAAATCGGTTTTCATGACAACTACGAAAATTACATTAACAACCTGAATTTAGTTTGGAAAGAATGTTATCGAGTTTTACACAAAGGATGCAGGCTTTGCGTCAATATTGGTGATCAGTTTGCGCGGGCGGTTTATTACGGTCGGTACAAAGTAATTCCTATACGGGAAGAAATCATTAAATTCTGTGAGACTATTGGCTTTGATTACATGGGGGCTATTATCTGGCAGAAAGTTACCACTTCAAACACTACAGGCGGTGGTGTGCAGATGGGCTCTTATCCTTATCCACGAAACGGCATTGTAAAAATCGATTACGAATTTATCCTCATTTTTAAGAAACCGGGAGAAGGCCCAAAACCAACGTCCGAACAAAAAGAGCGGTCAAAGATGACCGCTGAAGAATGGAATACCTTCTTTGCAGGGCATTGGAATTTTACGGGCGCAAGGCAGGACACGCACCTTGCTGTGTTTCCGGAAGAACTTCCGAGAAGACTAATAAAAATGTTTTCGTTTGTGGGGGAAACAGTGCTCGATCCATTTGCAGGCAGCGGTACAACTGCTCTTGCAGCAAAAAATCTGGAAAGAAACTCTGTTAATTATGAAGTTAACAGTGAGTTTATTCCAATAATAAAGGAGAAGTTAAAAGTCTACCAGAAAGACCTGTCGGGAACGCGATATGAATTCTCTGTTCAGCCAGCCTTGTCGTTAGACTTTGAAAAAGAAATCGAGAAACTTCCTTATAAGTTTAAGGATCCGCATACACTGAATAAGAAAGTTGATGTTAAAAAATTTCAGTTTGGTTCCAGGATTGATAAGAACAGCCCTGTTAAACGCGTAGACTTGTTTACTGTAAAGGAAGTTATCAGTCCGGAAAAAATTCTTCTGAACAATGGCCTGATTGTGAAACTGATTGGCATAAAAGAAAGAACTGTCGTTAATGGTAGAGCAACTTCCTTTCTGGTTGAAAAAACAAAGGGCAAAAAAGTTTTTTTAAAATTTGATAAGATTAAGTATGATTCCGACAATAATCTGCTCTGCTATGTCTATTTGGAAAATAAAACTTTTATAAATGCGCATCTTATTAAAAATGGGCTGGTGGACGTTGATTCCTGTTATGATTATAAGTATAAGCAAAAATTTTTAACGCTACTGCCCGAACAACATGGCTAAAGAATGGATTTTAAATTCAGCCATGAATCGCTTTCAGCTGAATTTTAAAAGAAATGTCGGGCCTGTTTCTGAGTCAATACGAAAGTGTTCGCCTAAGAGTATTGATGAATGGCGTGCCTACTATTTCAAAAATGTTCGCTCTGAAGAGCACATCGTTGCCTTGGGTAAAAAGCTTTATGTTAAGATAACGGAAGTTATTCAGTCCGAAGTAGCTGAAATAACGGAACAGGATTGTATTGATTACATGATACAAGTTGTAATTGACCGGACATATGAAGGTTATATCACCGAAATTCAAACAGTTTATGGTCAGTTGCAAAAAATACTGGATGTAAAAATAGATCCGGCACCTGATGAGTGGGACAGGTTATTCAATGTTGATTTCTATATCAAGATAGGAGAAAAATATATTGGACTGCAAATAAAACCGGTGCACTCAGGAACACAACTGCCTGAAATTTTTAAAGAGTACAATTTGCAGGATGCTTCTCACCGTAAATTCACGGAAGTATTTGGCGGAAAAGTATTTTATCTGTTTTCCGAGAAGGTTGATGGGCGGAAAGAAATAAAAAACAGGGAAGTTATAGAGGAACTAAAAAAAGAAATAGAGCGACTCAGGGATTTGCAAAAGAACCATGGGAAGAGTTAGAAAGAGCCATCCTCAACGGTTTTCTTGCAACCACCTTAATTTTTTTACTTTTGAATGGAAGACCCCTGCGCATGACCATCCTTATTGCTACAGCTATTACTGCGTTTGTTATTTCCTTTCTGCTAATCCCGGTGATTATTAAGTATTCGCAGGAAAAAAATCTGATGGACATACCCGGTCGCAGAAA
>JAVQWQ010000216.1:0-2537 GCA_033578915.1 Chitinophagales bacterium
CCTTCACATCGTCTGTAATGCGTGAGATGAGGTCGCCTTTTCTTTCGCTGGTAATAAAAGAAAGCGGTAGTGAAAGTATTTTAGAATATAAATCGTTGCGAAGGTCGCGAACTACCCCATTTCGCACTGCGCTCATCACATATACTGCTAGAAACCTAAAAAGATTTTTAAGAAAAAAAATTGCTGCAGTGCAAACACAGATAAAAAGAAGTCCCTGCTCAGGCCCACTTTGCTTTATAATTTTGCTAAGGTAAAATTCAAATAAGGTAACAATAAACTCCGGGCTGAAAGAAAACTGAGGCTCACGGGTTACCGGAGGAATTTTTCCGAAAAGCAGTTGCAAAAAAGGGATGAGCATTACGATACTCACAAGCGAAAATATAATGCTGAGCAGATTGAAAATCAGATTGAGGATAATATTTGCCTTATAAGGCAAAAGATATTTCAATATCCTGAGAAAATTGTTCACACGCTATAAGTTATACAAAAAGCACCAAAAAGATTGAAGCAAAGATTGTGAAAAACATTATTTTCGCGCTCCCAAATTTAAATACGTGCTTCCATCAGATGTAAAATTATTTAGCGGTACTAACTCCCGTTATCTGGCTGAGGAGATAGCGGACTATTATGGGCAACCACTAGGCCGGATTAACGTGCTGCGCTTCAGTGATGGCGAAATACAACCTGAAATACAGGAATCCGTTCGCGGGGCTTTTGTTTTCATTATACAAAATACCAACGCGCCCGGCGACAACCTTCTTGAACTGCTTATGATGATAGATGCAGCCAAACGTGCAAGCGCCGATTATATTGCTGCAGTTATCCCATATTATGGATATGCCCGCCAGGACCGCAAAGACCGCCCGCGGGTAGGTATTGCCGCAAAACTGGTGGCAGACTTACTTCAGGCAGCAGGAGCACATCGGGTGATGACCATGGACCTTCATGCAGGACAAATTCAAGGTTTCTTCAATATCCCTGTAGATCATCTTAGCAGTTCGGCTGTATTCATTCCATATATTAAAGAAAAAAACTGGCAGAATCTTTGCTTTGCGGCTCCGGATGTTGGTGGAGTAAAACGCGCACGCATTTATGCGCAGCACTTCGACACCGATATGGTAATATGCGACAAATACCGAAAAAAGGCAAACGAGGTTGCAGAGATGACGCTCATAGGAAGCGTGGCCGACAAAGATGTGGTTTTAGTGGACGATATGGTAGATACCGGAGGAACTTTGTGTAATGCAGCAAAAATTATCATGGATAAAGGAGCACGCAGTGTTCGCGCTATATGCACTCATGCTGTGCTCAGCGGCAAAGCCTATGAAAATATTGAAAACAGTGTGCTGAGCGAACTGATTGTAACCAACTCGCTGCCTCTCAGGCAGCAAAGCAACAAAATTAAAGTGCTGAGTGTGGCCAGGCTTTTTGCTCAGGCTATTCGCAACGCGCACGAGCATAAAAGCATCAATTCGCTTTTTATTGCTCCGGGCGTTTAATATTAACTTTGTAAACAATAAAACAATTATAAAAATGGAAACAGTTATCATCAACGGCACGGCAAGAACCGAATTAGGCAAGAAGGCTACCCGTGCGCTGCGCGAAGCAGGAAATGTGCCTTGCAACCTTTACGGAGGCGAAAAAAATGTGAATTTTTACGCGCCCTTAAATCAGTTCCGCAAACTGGTGTACACCAGCGATTTCAAAGTGGCAGAAATTCACGTTGATGGCCAAACTTATCGGGCAATAGTGAAGGAAATCCAATTCGACCCTGTGACAGACGCTATCAGGCACCTGGATTTTCAGGAGTTGGTGCCTGGTCGGGCAGTAAAAGTTAGTTTACCGCTTCGCCTGAAAGGAACGCCTAAAGGAGCAGCTATGGGGGGCAAGCTTGAGCAAACCATCAAACGCCTTAACGTACTCGCAAAACCTGAGTTTCTTCGCGAATCCATTGAACTTAATGTTGAAGACATGGATCTTGGCGCAATCAAGCGCATTCGCGACATACAAATAGAAGGCATTGAACTGTTGCACGCGCCTGCTATTCCTGTTGCCCGTATGAGTGTTCCACGCGCTGCTAAAGAGGCTGCTGCAGAAGCTAAGAAAGAGGCTGCTACAGCTCAGAAAAAATAATTTTGAGTTCTAAATTTATTCGTACAAAACGGCTGTTGAAAAGAGCAAACAGCCGTTTTTCTTTTTTATAAATTCTAAGACTTTAATTTAAAACAAAAGATTATGTCAGAACTATATCAAACACTTTGCAGGCAACCTTTTGTAATAGCCGGCCCTTGCGTAATCGAGTGCGAAGAATTGTGTTTAGATATTGCCCAATATGTAGCAGAGGTAGCATATAAACACGGATTCGTTTATATCTTCAAGGCATCTTTTGATAAAGCCAATCGAACCTCAATCGAATCTTTTCGGGGGCCGGGCATAGAAAAAGGGCTTGAGATACTTCAAAAAGTAAAAGACACTGTGAAAGTGCCGGTAACCACTGATATACACTTGCCATCGCAAGCTGAGCAAGTGGCCATAGT
>JAVQWQ010000217.1:0-2518 GCA_033578915.1 Chitinophagales bacterium
TATGCAAAATCTCTACCAACGATGCGGCTATGTAGGTGCTTTCGTTTACCTCGCCATGCAACCTCGCAGAAAGGAAAACGAACATGGGGCGCATTTGCTTTCCCTTACGGGTAACAATGTAGTACATAATGCGATCGAGCAGTGGCACATTCGAACGCATTGCTGCCCGAAACTTTTCTTCAAACAGAGAAAGTTCTTTTTCGATGGGCTGCCTGATCTGTTGCAGGGTAAGAGGCATCAGCGGGATGAATCGTTAAGATGTGGAATAATCGCGAAGGGCATCATCTTTCTTTTGCAACTTCTCATGAAATCTGCGTTGCCCTCTAAGGTTCATCCATATGACTACACAAAACAAGCCGCAGAAAAGGGGAAAATAAACTTTGTAGGTAAAACTTTTATAGTGTATTAAATTATAAATAGTGACGACAAATGAGGCTATGTAGGCTGCAATCCATGCTTTTTCAAACAATCTTAGAATTTTCATAACAATTTTTAAACTTGAACAAACTTAAACATAAATAAGTTTCAAATAGTTACAAGATATGTGATAGTATCTAAGTTAATAACATTTAAGACTTAAGAAAACTGGCCAATTTAAATAAAAACTCCGCCTGCAAATTTTTTAAGCTATTGATTATTTGCATATTCGCGTCCTATCTAATATGTTGAATATCGTATTATTTGGCCCTCCCGGAAGCGGCAAAGGAACACAAGCTCAGAATATTATCAATCGTTATGACCTGGTGCACCTTTCAACAGGTGACATGCTGCGTGCGGAAATTGCCGCACAAACACCACTGGGCATGGAAGCCAAAACACTTATGGATAAAGGTGAATTAGTGCCGGATAGCGTTGTAATCGGCATGATTGAAAATAAACTGGAAGCTTACAAGAATGCCAAAGGCTTTGTCTTTGACGGTTTCCCGCGCACGGTGGCTCAGGCTTCTGCCTTAGATGACTTACTTGAAAAAAGAAATGCTCCGGTGAATCTGGTATTGTCGCTCATTGTGAGCGAAGAAGAGCTAACGCGTAGAATACTTGAGCGCGGCAAGACAAGCGGCAGAGCAGACGACCAAAACGAACAAATCGTACGCAACCGCGTGGTTGAATATCGCAAAAAAACTGAGCCGCTTGCAGATTACTATATTAAGCAGAATAAATTGGTCACCATTCCAGGGGAGGGAACTATAGAGCAAGTATTTGCGCTCATTACAACTGAAATAGACAAGCGCTGCTAAAAGTGGCTTGCTAAGACAATGGAAAACTTTATTGATTATGTAAGAATATGTTGCCGCAGCGGCAAAGGTGGCGCAGGCAGCGTACACTTTCGCAGAGAAAAATATGTTCCCCGCGGCGGGCCTGACGGAGGCGATGGGGGACGTGGCGGGCACATCATCCTGCGCGGAAACAAGCAACTATGGACATTGCTGCATCTGAAATATCGCAAACACGTAATAGCAGAAGATGGAGAAAATGGTGGAAGTAATCTTTGCACCGGCAAGAGCGGTAAAGACGAAATTCTTGAGGTGCCGCTGGGAACAGTAGCACGCGATGCGGAGACCGGCGCTATCGAAGCGGAAATTACTGAACACGGGCAGGAATACATCTTGTTGGCCGGCGGGCGCGGGGGCAAAGGCAACCATTTTTTTAAAACATCAACCAATCAAGCCCCGACTTACGCACAACCGGGAGAGCCAGGAAAAGAAGCATGGAAAATACTAGAGTTAAAACTGCTTGCCGATGTAGGCCTGGTGGGGTTTCCCAATGCTGGAAAATCTACATTGCTATCAGTAGTAAGCGCGGCAAAACCCGAAATTGCTGATTATCCCTTTACCACACTTACCCCAAACTTAGGCATGGTTAAATATCGGGAGAATTACAGCTTTGTGATGGCAGATATTCCCGGTATCATAGAAGGCGCTTCGGCAGGAAAAGGCCTTGGCCTGCGCTTTCTCAGGCATATAGAACGAAATGCATGCCTTCTATTTATGTTACCCGTTGATGCTGAAAATATAATCGGACAATACCATATCTTGCTAAATGAACTCAAACAGTACAATCCTGAATTGCTTAGTAAAAAAAGGCTGTTGGGAATTTCTAAATGCGATTTGGCTAGTGCTGAACAACTCTCGGCCATTGAACAAGAACTTGCGAAACACCGGTTGAGCGGTGACACCACCGATTATGTATTTTTTTCATCGGCAACAGGCATGGGAATAGAGGCCTTAAAAGATAAGTTATGGCAACTGATGAATGAAGTTGAACCAAACTGACAGCAAGTATTTTCAAATTTTAATTTGATGGCATAATTTATCAAAGATTCCGGCCGTTTATTAGTAGCGGTGTTTTTTGCGTATTATATTTGTATAACATCAAAATAAACTTTTAAGTAGTCAACGCTATCTTACATTAAACAAAAACAGTTTGAAGCTGTAATTGGTTATTCAAAAAGTATCATTAAAATTTAGAATTTTTGAAAGTAATGAATCATGTAAATGGTAAAAACGGAGTAGCGCAA
>JAVQWQ010000218.1:0-2515 GCA_033578915.1 Chitinophagales bacterium
CTGCCCCACGGTGTTTACGTTGCCATGCAGGGAAAATATTTTCTTTGGAACAATGTTAGAAAAAACAGAACTTCCGGTATTTTTGAGGAAAATATCTAGTATCATGAGATTTAAAACTTTTCTGTTTACTTTTTTAGTACTTGCTCTTTTTAGCTCATGCACAAAAGAGAGACTTATCAAACAACTTACGGGAATCTACAAATTAGATTCTTATATCAAGGATAAAAAGGACCTGACAAATGCATTTAAGGCAGAAAAGCAAGACTATCGGCTGGAGATCAAAGAAGAAAATGTATTTACGGAATCTTTTAAGCTAAATGGCCTCGTTTTCAAAGAAACGAAGGGGCAATGGCAACTAATTAACAGCAACAAAGATTTGCAAATGGTGGATGCAGACAATAATGTCCGCATATTTAATATAAAACATGCCAGCAATAAGAAATTGACCCTCACAAAGGGTAACGAAGAATATCAATTTACTGAAGAATAAATCCCTATATCGGCCATCTGGCCACCGCTTCTGCATCTAAAGAACAAAACATACCCGAATTATATTTAAAATATCCGGCAATAGCAATCATAGCTGCATTGTCGGTACAATATTCCATGCGCGGTATGTAGCTGTTTATTCCATATTTTTGCGCAACATCGTTGAAGCGCTTTCTCAGCAGTGAATTAGCGCTCACTCCGCCCGCCAGCGCAATATGCTGAACCTTGGTAGATTGTATAGCCTGCTCGAGTTTAAATATCAGGCTTTCCACAATAGTATATTGAACTGATGCGCAAAGATCATTCAGATTTCTTGATATAAAATCAGGATCTGATTTTTCCATTTTACGGATAAAATACAGCACAGAGGTTTTGAGGCCGCTGAAGCTATAATTTAAAAGTGGTGCTTTGGGTACGGTAAAGTGGAAAGCGTGCGGGTTGCCCATTGAGGCGTATTTATCTATCAGATGGCCGCCGGGATAGGGCAAGCCAAACATCTTTGCAATTTTATCGAATGCTTCACCGGCTGCATCATCAGTGGTCTGTCCTACAATCTCCATAGAGTGATGGCTGTGAACAAGTATCAACTGGGTATGGCCTCCCGACACACTAAGGCACAAGAATGGGAAAGAGGGATTATGCTCAATAAAAAGCGCCATGATATGCGCATGAATGTGGTTTACATCAATTAGCGGGACATGAAGAGACAGCGAAAGGCCTTTGGCAAAAGATGTTCCGACCAGCAGAGAGCCAATTAGACCTGGGCCGCGAGTAAAAGCAACTGCGTTAATTTCTGTTAGTTTTTTCCCTGCAGATGTAACGGCAGCATGTACAACCGGTATAATATTAATGAGATGCGCGCGAGATGCATGTTCAGGAAAAACGCCACCCCACTGCTCGTGCACTCTTTGCGATGCAGTGATGTTGGATAGAATTTTACCATCTTCGCATATAGATGCGGCCGTATCATCGCATGAAGATTCGATACCGAGAATGACTGTTGGCACATGACAAAACTAAAATAAAGCGCTTTCAAGTGTTCAGAAAAGTAATATTTGTAGCTTTAGTAATCAGCGCAATATGGGTATCGTTGGCAGCAACCTTGTTTGTAGTATTCAATTTGCCATTTGTGCAAACGCATTGTGCCCAACAGGCTGCAAAATACATTTCTGATAAATTAGGCACTGAAGTAAAGGTAGGCTCTTTTCGCCTTTCAATTTCCAGAAATATTCACCTAGAAGATGTATTGATAAGAGACCTGCAAGGCGACACATTTATCGCAGCTAAAAAAATTAATATACAGTTTAGCGGCAGTTCATTGCTTTTGAAATCTTTTAAAGTTAAAGCAGTTAGATTGGAAGGGGCGCACGTCCACCTCCAACGCGATAGTGCGGGCCAGCTAAATCTCAAGAAACTTTTTGGATTAAAGCAAAAGAAACAAAGAAGCAAGCCTAAAAATTCCTTCGATTTCAAGTTGGATGTAAACGAGATAAATCTGATACGCACCCATTTTGATTATGTGGACAACAAGAGCGGAACAACAGTTGAAGTGGATGTGGACAGACTGCTGGGTAGAATGAAAGACTTAGGACTTAGGTCTAAACACATGCAGGTAGATAAACTCAGCATCGTAAATCCTCTAGTGAAAGTAACTATTAATCCACCTCATAGGCCTGAGCGGGAAGATACACTTAAGCCTGTTCACTTTATGATAGGCGATTTAAAAATATCTTACAAAGATGTGTTAATCACCAACGGCCAAGTAAAAGTAAATCATCTTCAAAAGCCTTATACCTATGAGGGTATGGATTATAATCACCTTGATATTAAAACCATATATCTAAATGTACACAAAGGCTGTCTGAACCGCGACACCATTAAAGCTTCGCTACGCAAACTTTCTGCGCGAGAGAAGTGCGGGCTGGTGCTTACCCAACTTCGCGGAGAAACGCTTATTACCCCCCAAATGGTATTGTGCAATAAAATGATGCTTCAGACACCGCAGAGCTTTATAGCTAATGCCATT
>JAVQWQ010000219.1:0-2460 GCA_033578915.1 Chitinophagales bacterium
ATAAAATCACCGGCCTTGCATCGCTTTTCAGTCCCCTCCATCGGTATAGCAAGCTGTGTTGATTAACTACTTCACGCTCCAGCTTCTGATGAATCAACGGAAAAGACTGCCTGAAAAATTCATGCAAACTGTCAAAAGGAGCATAATCAATTTTTTCAGGCTCATCGTAAGAAATAGTTTTGAATCGCAATGCATGAGCCAAGCGATGCACGGCTGCACTGTCGTAGGGCGCCTGAACTATTTCATTAGGATTGGCTTTGATTTGTTTACTCGAAAAAGTGAACGTGTTGTATAAAACAACACCAACAATTGCGATAAGGACTAAACCTAAAACTGTAAGTAATTTTTTCATCCGCCAAATTTTCGGTTTTCTCTAATATTATTTTTAGTTATGATAGTGAATTTAATCTTGCAATTCATTTTTTAGCTTTTTGTAAAGAAAAAAATGAAGGCAACAAAAGTGCTTATCACAGCAGGCCCGACGCGCGAAGCCATAGACCCGGTTCGGTATATCAGCAACCACAGCACAGGCAAAATGGGAATAGCGTTGGCCGATGCTTTTGCGGCAAAGGGCTGTGAAGTTCATTTGGTATTAGGCCCAACAGAGCTGAGGCCTCAAAATAAAATGGATATCTATTCGGTGATTTCTGCAGCGGATATGTATGCCCGATGCAGTGAGTTGTATCCGGATACCGATATTGCAGTATTTGCGGCTGCTGTAGCCGATTACACACCACGCAGCACATCTGAATTAAAAATAAAAAAACAGGAATCTCACTGGATACTCGACCTTGTCAAAACTAAAGACATTGCTTATGAACTCGGAAAGCTAAAGCAAAAAGGGCAGGTGAATATTATTTTTGCTCTTGAAACCGATAATGAAAAAGATAATGCGAGGGAAAAGCTTCAAAAGAAAAACGCAGATTTTGTGGTGTTAAATTCGCTGCGCGATGAAGGAGCAGGTTTTGGCACTGATACCAATAAAATCTCTATTATCTTTGAAAATGGCAGTATTAGAAATTTTGACTTGCAGAGTAAACAATCTTTAGCGGTGGAAATCGTTAATGAAGCGCTCAGATGCTTAAAAGAGAAGAATGAGAAAACTTAGCTCAATATTGACGATCTTATGTTGCCTGGCCACAATTGTTTCAGCTCAAGAGCTGAACTGTAAGGTGTCTGTTCAGGCGCCTTCTATCACCAATGTTGACCAGAGCATCTTTGCCACGATGCAGCAGCAAATATTTGATTTTATGAATGCCCGAACCTGGACACAGGAAGTATATGCCCCCGAAGAGCGTATCGAATGTAGCATTTTCATTAATGTGGAAAGAAGTGTTTCTCAGGATTTTTATCAGGGAACTATTACGGTGTCAAGCAGCAGGCCTGTGTACAATAGCAGCTATCAAACTCCTATTTTAAACTTTATAGACCGCGACTTTTTCTTCGGTTATGCGCCTAATCTGCCCTTGGAATTCAACGCCAATATGTATAATGGCAACTTATCGGCTGTGTTATCGTTTTACGCATATTTAATTATCGGACTTGATGCAGAAAGTTTTGCCAAAGGAGCAGGACAAAAATATTTCACCCTTGCAGAGAATATCATGAATACTGTGCCCAACAATGCAAGCGAATCTAAGGGATGGCGGCCCTTTGATGGCATAAGAAACAGATATTGGATCATCAATAATCTGATGAGTGGTAAGTTTAATGAGTTTAAAGAATGCTTGTATAAATACCATCTTGCAGGCATTGATCAATTTTACGATAAGCCCGAAACAGCGAGAGCTCAAATTATGGAAGCCATTGAAGGATTAGAAAAAATAGCAAAAGAAAACCCAAATAATGTATTGCTAAATATGTTCATGCAAGCTAAAAGCGATGAACTGACAAGCATCTTCGCCGGCGCTCCACAGAATGAAAAAGGAAAAGCAGTTAATATTTTACGAAAAATAGATCCCTCCAACGCTTCTAAGTATGAAAAAATCCTTAGAGCTAACTGACATGAGCGAAAATCAGATTTTACGGCTTCGCAAAACAGAGAATATTCACATTTTACTCTGGCTCCTGAAAGATGTTTGCTGGGTTGCAGATTTTAAAACTGCCGGAATGATTATGGCTGTACCAACCTTGTCTGTGGCCTTTTATATCACATGGAAATATCGCAGCATGGCTTCAGAGCTTTTTCATAATCTTGCCGTTTGTTGCTGGATTACAGCAAATATTATCTGGATGACCGGAGAGTTTTTCTTCGATGACAATACACGGCCATTAGCTATCTGCGTTTTTATCGCAGGACTTTTAATCGTTTCATATTATTACATTTCTGTGACAGTAAAAAAGAAGCTCAAAATCAACACTTCTGATATTTGAATAAATAGCCTGAGCGTAATCTTAAGCCAGAACAGAACTGCGCACTATATTAGTTATTGCACCTCTCGGCTCAGAATTTTTCCAGGT
>JAVQWQ010000220.1:0-2421 GCA_033578915.1 Chitinophagales bacterium
GCAACAGGTTTGATCTCAGACTCGCTTCCACCGCTTGAGGTGGCGTTGAGCGGATATCGCATGGCCTTAGAGCGATTTTATGATGAATGTAAAAAACAAAATTTACGGCTGATTTTGCTTACTCAGCCGGTAATATATCGCGATGATTTGAGTGAGAAAGAAAAAGCGCTGCTCTGGATGGGATGGGGTGAAACGCTTACAGAAAACGGACAACGCATATATTATTCTGCATCTGTTCTTGCACGCAGTATACAAATGTTCAATGACGTTGCGCGCGATTTTGCTCTAAAGCATCCTGATGTGGCTTTTGTGGATCTCGCAGCAACGTTGCCTTCTGACACCTCTGTGTTTTATGATGACTGCCATTTCAATGAAAGTGGAGCTCGCAAGGCGGCAGAGATAATTTCTGAGAAGGTGGATTTATGAAATTGAAGAGATAAATTTTGAGGTCGGAAGCGGAGTCGAACCGCTGTAAAAGGTTTTGCAGACCTCTGCCTAGCCCCTCGGCCATCCGACCTTAACCATAGCAAAACTAAAAAGTTTCTTATAGATTAAAAGCATATTTCGCTGGGGTTGTAAATTTAAGCATCATATCTTTTCAGCAGCATAGCGTGTCCATGAGCCCCTGCTGCGCAAGCTGCCACCAGTGCGTATTGGCCGTTTTCTACGTGTAGTCTGTTGGTAGCTGTTGTTACCAGTCTTGCTCCAGTGGCTCCGAAGGGATGACCAATAGAAAGCGAACCACCCCATAAGTTGAATTTATCCATGGGTATTTCGCCCACAGCCTCATCCCGGTTAAGGTTTTTGCGGGCAAATTCAGTACTGGCGAGGCATTTGAGGTTGGCCAAAATCTGTCCGGCAAAGGCTTCGTGAAATTCGAACACGTCTATGTCTCTCAGCTTCAGCCCGGATTTCTTCAAAAGAGCAGCAGTAGCATAAGCAGGGCCTAGCAACAATTCTTGATGCATATCCTGAGCTATAAACACATAGTCGCAAATTTCAGACTTTGGCCGTAGGCCTAATTCTTTTGCCTTTTCTTCGGTTGTGATAAGCACGCATGCTGCGCCATCAGTGAGAAAAGAAGCGTTGGCGGCTGTAACGCTTCCACCATATTTGATGAAAGCCGGCTTCAGGGTAGAGATTTTTTCCATAGTAGTATCGGCTCTAAAGCCATTATCTTTTTGGATGATTTTAAAATCGGGCGGAAGTTCTACCGGAGTAATTTCGGGTTGCAGGTAGCCATTCTCGTAAGCCCGCGCGGTAAAGGTATGTGAGCGAACAGCATATTCATCTTGCTCCCTGCGCGAAACTCCAATGCGTGCTGCAAGCATATCGCAATCGTAACCCATAGTGCGGTTGGTTAAAAACTCTGCAATAGCAGGCTCTTCAGGAACAAAGTCTCGCATGCGAAGTTGTAAGGCGAAGGATAGCTTTTCTTTCAGTGTTTTGAGTTTTCTCGCGTTGAATAGTTTTTTCCGCATCGGTTTGTTAAACAAGATGGGCGCATCGCTGCAACTGTCAGTACCGCCGGCAATAACCACAGTAGCTTGCCCTGCTTTTATCAGATTGACTCCTGTGGCGATTGCCTGATTGGCACTGATGCAAGCCATGGTAACAGTGTGGCAGGGAGTGCGCTGCGGTAACCCCGCTGTAACAGCCGCTTCGCGGGCCACATTGCCGGTCTTCACATTCTGTATGGTGGTACCCATCACCACATAATCTACTGCTTCAGGAGCGATTCCGGTTTTTTGGAGCAAGCCTTTGATAGCAAAACGCCCCAACTGATAGCTCATCAGATCCATGTAATCTGTGCCTGACCGCAAGAAAGGAGTCCGCGTTCCTTCTATAACAACAATTTTTTGACTCATGGTATTTAAGTTTTATGCTAAGATTTCGTGTTTTGCCTTAATGAGAATTTCTTCTACGCGCTCAGGGGTAGCTGCCTCGGCGTAGATGCGCAACAGTGGCTCGGTGCCGCTTGCCCTTATCATAACCGTTTCTTCGTCAGACAGATAAAACTTCCATCCATCGAGGTCTTCCACTCTGCTAATTTCCAGGTCATCGAACCTGCGGATAGCGCCCGATGCACATCGCTGAAGTATTTGTTGTTTTTTCTCTTCTTCCAAATGGAGGTCAAGGCGACTGTAAGAAAACTTTCCTACTAAATCATATACTTCCTGAATTAGCTTCTCTAATGTGGTTCCATGCGTAGCAAGATGCTCAATGATAAGCAAACCATCCCATATTCCATCGCGTTCGGGTATGTGTCCTTTTACGGCTATGCCGCCACTTTCCTCTCCTCCAAGCAGCACATCCTCGCGCTGCATGATTTCGCAGATGTATTTAAAACCTATTTTGGTAACCTCTACAGGCAGGTTATAGATCTTACACAATTTTTTTACTTTATCGGATACAGAAAAT
>JAVQWQ010000221.1:0-2416 GCA_033578915.1 Chitinophagales bacterium
AAGAAGCGGTGGAAGTAATTGATGACTTTTACTCGAAATACCTGTTGGCACCGAACTTTTAAAATTATTAATGAGCAAAAGATTCAGAATCTTGGGAATAATACTGTGCGGACTCATTTTTTCTCCATCTCATGGACAGGAATGGGATCGGTTTAATTCAAAGGGTCTGGAATATTATAAGAAAAAGAATTTCAAAAAAGCATCTAACTACTTAATTAAAGCACGGGAAATTGCTTCGCGCGAATTCGGAATTCAGCACATTAACTACGCCATTGCCTGCTACAATTTGGCTTCGGTTTATGAAGAGCTACAACAACCAGATAAGGCTATTCCGCTCTATGCTGAATACTTTTCATTGAAGAAATTACTTGATGAGGCAAATAAAGACTTAGCTATTGAATTAGCTAAAACCGCCAATTATTGTGCGGATAATAATTTTCAGGAAACTGCTGTAAAATTCTGGTCAGAAGCGAGGGATATCTTCAAAGGGCTTTCCGGAGAGAGTGAAGAATTTTATGCAGTGATGTGTGTTAACCTTGGATATGGATTTAAAAAACTAGAACAGTATGACAGCGCGATTTCCAATTTCTCTAATGCCCTGCCAATCTATGTTAAACTAAAGGGTGACTGCTCTGATGATCACGTTGAAATCTTAGCTCAACTACAAAAAATATACTTCAACACTTTTTCAAAATACAACGAAGCGTTAATAAGTATAAGTAAAGAATACTGTGATTGTTTGGTTAAACGCCATGGCCCTGCCAGCCTTCAATATATCCAGGCGCTAAATGACCTTAGCTATGCTGAGTTGGCATCCGGGAATTATTACCCGGCATTGCAGTATTTAAGCGAAGGAATAAACCTTATAAATAGGCACTGGCCATCGGAAAAAATTTTGCTTGCCGAAATGTTGGCCAATAAGGCAAATACATTGTTTAAACTAGGCCAATTTGCTGAGGGAGAACAGGATATTTCTAAAGCCCTTCAGCTTTATGAACCGGAAAAAGATAAATATCCAGAAATGTTTACCAGTACGCTAATTAGATGGGCAGTTTTTAAAAATGCAACCGGCAATTTACAGGAAGCGGAGAAGGCTTTGCTAACAGCTCAGCATTTTGCAAAGCAACATCTGAATAATAGCGACTATGAGCTAATCATAATGCGCAATCTTGCCTCGGTTTATTTGGGTATGGGTTATCCTGCAAAGGCAGAACAGCTATATCTCAAGCAATTCAATTTACTTAAAGATGATAAACAAGGCAGAGACTATTATTATTATATGTCAAACTATGATTTAGCCATGTTTTACTACGAAACCGGCAGTTATGAAAACGCCCTGGAATATGCTCATCAATCATTACGTCTCTGCGAGGGTTTATTTGGAAAACAATCCGATCAATGTGTTGCAGATAATTTACTATTAAGCGGCATTTATATGCGCCTTGAAAAATTTTCTGAGGCCAAATCTATTTTGTTATCCATAGCCCCTTTAATACTTACTGCAAAAGGAGAAATTTCCGAGGAGTATGCTTTACTGCTTAGTAACCTTTCAACAATCTATAAAAATGAGCTTGATCGTGAAAGAGCTGTGGAACTGATGACTAAATCGGTTAACATTTACGAAAGGTATTTTGGCAGAAGGCACGCTAAATATGCCGAAGCACTGCTTAAACTAGCTGATACCTACGCGTTTGCGGGAAATTATACTGGAACAAGTCAGGTCACTACAGAAGCGTTTTCCATTCTAAAAGAATCTTTAGGTGAAAATCATCCGATTTATGCAAAAGCATGTTATAGCATGGGAGCATTGTATCAGGAAACCGGTAATTATTCGAAAGGTGAACAATATTTGCTCTTGGCAAAGCAAATTCAAGAGCATGTTCAGGGTAAATCGCATCATGATTATTGTATAACATTGAATGCACTTGGATCATTATACATCGATCTGGGAGATTATATTAAGGGAGAGACATTTTTAACCGAAGCAGTCAATGGTTTGGAAAAAGGATTAGGGAAAAATCATCAGCTATATTCTGCGGTTTATCATAACCTGGGAGTGTTGTATTATAAATTAGGCCAGCTTGATAGGGCAGAGAAAATTTTTCGGGAAATAATACACATTGAAGAATCGAAAACCGGTTCAAATATATTGGGATATGCTTATGCTTCTGCTCAACTCGCATCACTGTTGATTAATAAGATGCAATATGACGAAGCAGAAAAGTTATTAATGAATGCCTTCGATATCATATTAAAATACAGTGGGCCAAATAGCATTGAATATGCAGATGTGTGTCAGAAGATGGCTTTTTATTTCAACAAGAGAGGCCGCTTTGGAGAAGCAGAGAAGTACTATAATGAAGCAAAAAGAATCCTTGCGCCAACGATAGGTAAAAATAATTTAGAATACGCGAAA
>JAVQWQ010000222.1:0-2283 GCA_033578915.1 Chitinophagales bacterium
TTAAACAGATTCCTGCGGGTTTTCAACTTAGCTTGTTTGACACCGCCGATGAAAATTTGAAGAAA
Source organism: Chitinophagales bacterium (assembly GCA_033578915.1). Lineage (GTDB taxonomy): Bacteria > Bacteroidota > Bacteroidia > Chitinophagales > LD1 > UBA7692. The sequence continues at coordinate 66 of JAVQWQ010000222.1, forward strand.
ATCGCTCTGCTTCTCAAACAGATCGATATCAACAGCATTACGCCTGTAGAAGCCTTACTCAAACTTAATGAACTGAAAAAATTGATTGAAGATTAAGCGTTTTAATTGAACTATACCCAGGCACAAAATTGCAGCTTGTGAAAGTAGAGAGTTATTTTATGAAAAAACATTTTTAAGCCCCTTTTACCCTTTATAAATGCTGAACTTAGTTCTAAGGTTAAATAATTTCAGTATGTAAACACTATAATATTTGAATTTTGGAACATATAATTTACATTTTAATCTATTAAAAATTTGTCTAATGAGTGAGAAAAGGTTTGTAACAGATTCCGGCATTGAAATTCAACGAATTTATCCACCAAAGGAACGACCTTATGAAGAGCCGGGAGTATTCCCTTTTACACGCGGAATACATGCCGATATGTATCGCAGCAAGCTCTGGACCATGAGGCAATACGCCGGATTCTCTACTGCCGAGGAAAGCAATGAACGCTATCACTTTTTGCTAAAGCAGGGTGTAATGGGTTTAAGTGTAGCTTTTGACCTGCCAACACAAATAGGATATGATAGTGACCATCCACTTGCAGAGGGCGAAGTAGGCAAGGTTGGAGTATCAATTTGCAGCATAGAAGACATGCGTACTTTATTTAAAGGAATCAAGCTGGAAGACATTTCAACCTCTATGACGATCAATGCCACTGCTTTTATTCTTCTTGCGCTTTACATAGCAGTGGCTAAAGAGCAAGGTTCAGATTTAAAGAAGTTAAACGGAACAATACAAAACGATATATTAAAAGAATATGCGGCAAGAGGCACTTATATCTATCCTCCTAAACCAAGCATGAAAATTATCACCGATATTTTTGAATACTGTAATCAAGAATTGCCCAAGTGGAATACTATTTCAATTAGCGGTTATCACATTCGCGAGGCAGGCTCCACTGCTGCCCAGGAAATTGCCTTTACCTTGAGTAATGGTAAGGCCTATTGCAAAGCAGCCATTGAGAAAGGTCTTGATATCAACCGTTTTGGCCAACGCCTGAGCTTTTTCTTTAATGCACACAACAATTTTTTTGAGGAGATAGCCAAATTCAGGGCGGCACGCCGCATGTGGGCAAAAATTACAGCAGAGCTCGGTGCAACAGATCCAAGGGCACAGATGCTACGCTTTCATACACAAACCGGAGGAAGCACACTAACAGCACAACAACCGTTAAACAATATCGTAAGGGTGGCGCTTCAGGCGCTTTCAGCTGTGCTTGGGGGAACACAATCGCTTCATACTAACGGATATGATGAAGCGCTAAGCCTGCCCACTGAAGAAGCAGCAAGAATTGCGCTACGCACACAACAAATTATAGCTTACGAAAGTGGTGTTGCCGACAGCGTTGACCCGCTGGCAGGTTCTTACTTTATCGAAACACTCACAGAACAATTGGAAGAAGCCGCATGGAAATACATTGCGTATATCGACCATTTGGGAGGCGCTGTCTCTGCAATTGAGCAAGGTTATATGCAGCAGCAGATTGCTAAGGCAGCTTATGAATATCAGCAAAAAATCGAATCTGGAGAAAAAATTATAGTTGGTGTAAATAAATTTACCATAGAGGAACAAGAAGAAAAAAAGGTTTTTAAAATAGATGATTCCATACGCGATAAACAAATAGAAAAACTAAGAAAACTTAAGTCGCATAGGGATGAGAAAAAATGTGCAGAAGCTCTACGGCAAATTGTAATTTCAGCTAAAGAAAACACAAACCTTATGCCGCATGTAATTAATGCCGTGGAGAACTACTGTACTCTTGGCGAGATTGCTGATGCTTTGCGAGGAGTGTACGGAGAATATCAAGGCTGATTTACAACATTCTAAACGATGCCAGCATACGTTCCATATCTTGTCTATAGCGAAGTTTACGCTCCTCCCCTCTTGTCCACACACACACCTGGTAACAGAAGCCATTTTTGCCTTGCAGTGAATAGTGAGTGTAATAAATTTTCTCTTCTCCCATATTGCCAAAAATCTCAGTTCGCACCCCGGGTAGGCCTCCTAATTCTGTGGATACCGAATCAGTTACTATCGGGTTGGTTAGAACGTTTCGCAATATTTGAATGTTTCTGCTTACGTAGTCAGGGAAAGGAGGCAACGTATCTTGTTGCTCCTTGATTACAATAAAATATACATTTCTGTAACGATTGCGGTATTGCAGGGGCGCACCCT
>JAVQWQ010000223.1:0-2268 GCA_033578915.1 Chitinophagales bacterium
AGGCCGAGGCCGCAGAGGACACCCCCTAAGTATTTCAGCCTTAAGAATTCGTAATGATTTTGAAGCAGGTATTTTAAATCTCAAAAGATAATACTACATTTGCAGCCCGTTTTTCTAAACGGAGGAGTAAAGTATGGGTAAACAGGATTTGATAGTTCAGGACGGCATCATCACCGAGGCATTAAGCAATGCCATGTTTCGGGTTAGGCTCGAAAACGGGCATGAACTTATTGCGCACATATCCGGCAAGATGCGCATGAATTATATAAAAATCCTCCCCGGCGACAAAGTGCAACTGGAAATGAGCCCATACGACCTCAATAAAGGCAGAATTATTTTCAGATACAAGTAAAATTAATTGTATGAAGGTAAGAGCTTCGGTGAAAAAACGTAGTGCAGACTGCAAAATCGTAAGGCGCAAAGGGGTGGTGTATGTTATCAATAAGAAAAATCCAAAATTCAAACAACGTCAAGGATAGTATATGGCTCGTATAGCTGGTATAGATATTCCCAAGAACAAGCGCGGAGAAATAGCGCTGACTTATGTGTATGGCATTGGCCGCACCACCGCAAAGAAAATTCTCGAGCACGCCAAAGTTGCTCCCAACACCAAAGTAAAAGATTGGACAGATGAGCAAATTAACGGAATTCTGGCCTACATTGCCGAAAACCTTAAAGTGGAAGGAGAACTGAGAGGAGAAGTGCAGTCTAACATTAAGCGCTTACAAGACATAGGCTGCTACCGTGGTATTCGCCACAGGAAAGGGCTGCCGGTGCGCGGGCAGACTACCAAAAACAACGCTCGAACCCGCAAGGGCAAGCGCAAGACCGTTGCCAACAAGAAAAAAGTAACCAAATAAAAATTAACTGAATAATCTGCGCCATGGCAAAACAACAATCTGCTGCTGCAATCGCTAAAGCAAAGGCTAAAAAAAGGGTAGTAAAAGTTGATCCAGAAGGTAAGGTTTATATCAACGCTACTTTCAATAACATCATTATCACCTTTACCAATCTAAGCGGCCAGGCTATCTGCTGGAGCAGCGCCGGAAAGGTGGGCTTCCGCGGCTCTAAAAAGAACACGCCTTATGCCGCTCAGCTTGCTGCGCAAGATGCTGCCAAAGCCGCATACGATGCCGGTGTACGCAAAGTAGAAGTATTTGTCAAAGGGCCAGGCGCCGGCCGAGAAAGTGCAATCCGAACCATCTACACAACAGGAATAGAAATAACGGTAATCAACGACATCACTCCCATTCCCCACAACGGCTGTAGGCCTCCTAAGCAAAGAAGAGTGTAAATTCATTTTATAAGCACAACGTTTAGGCCAAAGAGGCGCACAATTTAGAATTACCTCTTTTAGCTTATATTATTACTTATGTTTACCCTTTTAATATAAAGATGTCATAAGGAATAATTCCAAAATCAAAAAAGTTGTGGGAAAGCGTATTGTATCTATATTCTAAAAGCTCAGCCCGACAAACCGGATGTGAGTTGCTTTTTAGAGTATATGGCATCGGAAAACCAAAGAAATTCTTCGATGAACTTATCGAACTGCTTGTGAATAGAGGAATCTGTAAGCGTGCCATCATTGGCAAAAGCCTGGTGTAAGTTTGGTACAATAAGCTTGTAAGGCATGGGAAAAGCGCCAATAGAAAGAACAAGCTGTTGCATCTGAACAGAAGCATTGATGCCACCAAATTTTCCGGTTGACCCTACAGCAACTCCAATAGGCTTGCGCTCAAATTCTTTCCAGAAGTAGTCTATAAAATTTTTCAATGCGCCGGTGTAACTGCCGTGATACTCCGGCGATACAAAAATCATTGCGTCTGATTTATCTAAAACAGACTGCGCGTATGCTAAACCCGGAATTTCAGAAGGGTTTCTGCCATAGCGCTCTTCAGCAACAGGAAACTGATATGCAGCAAGGTCGAGCAAAGCAGCCTGAACTTTTCCTGCCAATTGCAACCTTTTCTGCAACTCAACCGATATGAAGTGAGATAACCTGCCTATTCTCACGCTGCCAGGAATCCACTTTATTTCTTCAACTGCAAGATCTTTTGCCATTTTTCTACTTAATACAAACAGATAGTCAGATAAACGGTTCAGATACTTGATAATAAGTGGTTCTACATGGCTTTCTTTACTCAGGGCGACCACTAACCTTTCTGCGCGCCTGCACACCGTGCGGGCAATATGGCAGTAGCTCACGTGGATGTGGCCACCCGGGAGCACAAAGTGTGTAAGGGGCGGTAAGCTTTTTTCCATTTCGTC
>JAVQWQ010000224.1:0-2248 GCA_033578915.1 Chitinophagales bacterium
TTTGAGCCTGATAAAAAAACACTGCTGCAGGAACTCGCTCCGAAAATTCTTAACGTGCAGTTTTTCCGGGCTTTGCTGGATAGCAATGCCTCTGAACACGGCTCACGCATGGTAGCTATGGATACCGCCACCAACAACGCGCAGGAAATGATACGCACACTCACTATTCAATATAACCGTGAACGTCAGGCCGCCATTACCAAAGAAATTCTGGAGATTGTAGGTGGGGCTGCTGCGCTTGCGGAGAAATAGCGAGACTATTGCTATTCCAAAGCCAGATATTTTACGCTGTGATTTGGTATTATATTCAATAGCCATAGTGTATGGAAAATCTTCATCAACATATAGAAGCGCTTATATTTAGCTCTGAAAGCGCTATAACCAAAGCAGAAATCATCAGCTGTATTGAAAAAATCTCTGGCAACATTATAGATGAGCAAATCGTAGATCAGATTCTAAAAGATATCACAGAAAAATACAAACCGGATTTTTATGCTTTTGAGCTAAGGGTAATTGGAGGAGGCTATCAGTTTTTTACAAAACCAGATTATCACAAAACCGTTAGTATCCTCATTGGCCAGCGCGAGAAGAAAAAGCTATCCACCGCAGCCCTCGAAACACTTTCCATCATTGCTTATCGCGGCCCTGTAACCAAAGCAGAGTGCGAACAGATTCGAGGCGTAAATTGCGACTACTCCATACAAAAATTATTGGAAAAAGAATTAATAGAAATTGCGGGCAGAGTGGAAGATGCTCCGGGCAAACCTGTTTTGTACAGAGTAACTCAAAATTTTTTAGACTATTTCGGTATCAACTCAACCGATGAATTGCCTAAACTAAAAGAAATTATTCCGGAAAGCGAAAATGTAATTGGTCAACCGCGCGACCTGCAAGAAGAGTCTCCGCAACCAGAAGCCGATAAAGAGTAAATTTCAGCGTTGCTCACAATCGCTGCATTATTTTATTCATAACAGCACTTTTCCATTCGGCATATTTCCCTTGTTGGATATTTACTCTTGCCTCGCGCACTAGTTGCAGATAAAAACTGAGGTTGTTCACCGAAGCAATCATCGGGCCGAGCATTTCTCCGCTTTGAAATAAATGCCTTAAGAAAGCTTTGGAAGTGCCTTGAACTATCTTGCTGTTGCTCTTATCATCTATGGGAGAAAAATCATTCTTCCACTTCTCATTTTTAATATTAATTATACCATTCCATGTAAAAAGCATGCCATTTCGGGCATTGCGGGTAGGCATCACACAGTCAAACATGTCCACGCCCAAGGCGATACATTCTAATATGTTTGCAGGGGTGCCTACACCCATTAGATATCGCGGCCTATCGTTCGGAAGAATGTCGCATACTGCATTTACCATAGCATACATCTCTTCGGGCGGCTCGCCAACACTCAAACCTCCTATGGCGTTGCCCCACATTTTTAATTCAGCGACAAACTCTGCGGAACTTTGCCTTAGATCTTTGTAAACGCTTCCCTGCACAATCGGAAATAGCATCTGCTCATAGCCGTACAACGGCTCAGTTTGCCTGAATTTATCCACACAGCGCAACAGCCAGCGATGCGTCAGTTCCATGGATTTACGGGCATATAGATATTCACATGGATAAGGCGGACATTCATCAAAAGCCATGATAATGTCAGCGCCTATAGCGCGCTGTATTTCTATAACATTTTCAGGGGTGAAAAAATGTTTTGAGCCATCTATATGTGAGCGAAACACGGCTCCTTCTTCTTTGATTTTACGCATTGCCGCTAATGAATAAACCTGATAACCCCCACTATCGGTGAGAATAGGTTTGCTCCAACCATTAAAGCGGTGCAGGCCCCCGGCCTGGCGAATTATTTCCGTGCCTGGCCTTAAATACAGGTGATACGTATTTCCAAGTATGATTTGAGCACCGATTTCATTTTCCAGATCCCTGAAATGTACTGCCTTTACCCCACCTAACGTGCCAACAGGCATAAAAACAGGCGTTTCAATATCTCCATGTGCTGTGCGCAAAACGCCCGCTCTCGCCTTGCTTTTCGCATCAACCGCCTCGAGATTAAAAATCATTTATAAAAGAATTACCGCAGGCAAATGTGAACTAATTATAGCAAGAGATAAAACTACTTGAAATGATTCTAGAAGTTCTATCATAAGCAAATCACATTTTGAATTATAAGCAAGCATTATATGTACATTTGTGCGTGCTCGCTTCATGGTTGGTTCTGATTTGTTTTACAGGCCT
>JAVQWQ010000225.1:0-2238 GCA_033578915.1 Chitinophagales bacterium
GTTGAAAGTTCTGGCAGTAGGATTAACTACGCGACCTACAAAACTGATTTCAGTCTCAATAGTTTTGTTTATATCCGGAAAGTAAACTTTCACTTTGTCACCTTGGCGCACTCTGCCCAGATATGTATCACTCAACTTAGCTTTAAGGGTAAGCCTTGAAGTATTGATAACGCGAATTCCCGGCATTGCCTGACTAGGAGCTGCCATATCTCCAAGCTTTAACCTTACCTCATCGACTACACCGTCTATCGGAGAAATGATACGGGTCATATTCAGTTGAGCTTTTTGGGCTTTCAGCTGTTTTTCCAAAGTTTCTTTTTGCGTTTTGGCCTGGAGGTATTGAATTTCGCTACCAATGTTTTGCTCCCACAGACGTTTCTGCTTTTCATATGCTGTTGTAGCTAGTTCGAGGCTTGTTTCAAGGGCTTCGATGGCGCGTTCATAAGCGCTGCCGTCTGTAGTTGCCAATACCTGGCCTTTGCGAACTTTATCTCCGGGTTTAACATAGATTGCCGTTACTATTCCTGGTATTTGATTGATGGCAAGCACATTATCTTCTGCATCTAAAGTACCCTGAACTTCAATATAGCTTCTGAATGCTGTCGGACGAATCGTATCTACTTTTACGTATTTGAGCTTTTTCTGAACTTTAAACGTAGTGTCAAGTTTTTCGATTTCTTTTTCAAGCTGAGCGATTTTATCCTGAAGATTTTTCAATTCTACTTTAGCTTTGGCCAACTGTTTCTTCTTTTTTGAAAGAACTTTTTCATTATTCTCAAAACAACTCGCCAATCCAAAAATTAGCACTATCACAATCAGAAAACGGACTAATGTGTGCGCCCTTTTTAGAACAAAGAATAAAATGGTAGATGAGAAAAAATTTGTTACATATTGAAGTGAAGCGAAAAGGCTTCTTAAAACGGAAATACCCATCATGGATTTAAAAATTCTGATTAAAGTTTTGTGTTTATTAAAACAGGTCATGATTATTGTTTTATTGTCCTATTGCTTTTTCAAGATCAGCTTTGGCATTCAGAAAAGCCGACTGTGCCTGAATAAGCCTTAATTTATTTTGAATGAGTTCCTGCTGTGCCTGTACAAGTTCAAAACTGCTGCCAACGCCTTCTTTAAACTTTATACTGGATTTATTAAATATTTTTTCGCTCAGTTCAACACTTCGTTTCACAATGGCTTCCTCGCCCATGGCCTGGGCTAACATTGTTTTGGCATTTTCAAATTGTAAAGAAGCGGCTCGTACAAACTTTTCAAAATCATTTTTATGCTTTTGTGCATCAATTTTACCTTGCTGAACGTTGGCTAGTTTACTGCCGCTGTCAAATATCGGAATATTCAATTTTAAGCCAACAATGCCGGTTTCAAACCAATTGTTTCTTCGGCGAACATCACCATCAGGAAATCGAACCTCCCTCGATTTAAAAAAATCATTGAATTGATTCACCTGCGCCTGCCATCCGTAGTTAACAAATCCTATCAGTGAGGGAAAATGGCCGCTTTGTCTTTGCTGCACATCATATTTTCTTACTCTGGTTGTTATATCAAGAAGTTGATATTCTGTGCGTTTCGTAACATCTAGATATTCTGCCAACGGTGGATCAGCTTTTTGGCGAAGTTCACTCAGGCGGTCGGTAAGAATTATCTCATCGCTCATGGGCAAACCCATTTGAAACTTGAGATTTGCAACAGCAACCTGAGCAAGTTTATCTGTGATGTTGATTTGGTTGTCTATATTGGCAAGAGCAAGCTCCAGCCTGTTTACATCCAGTTCCTCAATCAGGCCTTCCTGATAAACTTTGCGAGTGTCGTTTAAAAGTTTATCAATAAGCTTTTTGACTTCAACCAGGTAGGCTTTACTCTCCTGAGCAGCCAATGCCTGATAGTATGCTTTCGACACATTATATCTTATTTCCTTAGCATTTAATTCGCGTTGCAATAGAGCAATCTTTAAAAAATCACTGGTTGCCTTCAGGCCAATAAAATAACGCCCATCTACCAGAACCTGGCTGAGTGTAATGTTTGCACCTAAATTGTGTGGCAAGACAAAAGTGATACGCGCATCTTTGCTTTCTATGGCGCTGTTGTAAAGTATTTGCTGAATGACCGGGTCGTTTTGAGCTAAATAGGAAAAAATTTTTGTAGAAGGTTGATTAGGGTTGTTGAATATTTGCTCGGCAGCAGGGATAATAGGAAGCCTAAAATAATATGTATAATCAGCATTTG
>JAVQWQ010000226.1:0-2158 GCA_033578915.1 Chitinophagales bacterium
TGCTTCTGAAAAATCTGTAGGTAAAGAAATTTATTTTAAAGGCCAGGCGCTGACTGTTGTTCATTACGAGGAAGCCATCAAGCGTAAGCCCAAACTTGCAATATTTTCCGCGGGTGGAACCACTTCGAAACAACTTGCACCCTTATTTGCTAAAGAGGGTATTGTGGTTATTGATAATTCCTCTGCATGGCGTATGGAACCCGACATCCCTTTGGTGGTTCCGGAGGTAAATGCACATGTGCTTCGCTCAGGGCAAATGATTATTGCCAATCCCAACTGCTCTACCATTCAAATGGTTGTGGTATTAAAACCTTTGCACGACAAATATCGAATCAGGAGAGTAGTTGTTTCAACTTACCAGAGTGTTACGGGCACCGGTAAAAAAGCCGTTGACCAACTCTTTGCCGAGCGAAACAATCAATTAGAATACGAGAAAGCTTATCCCTACCCTATAGACCTGAATCTTATTCCGCATATTGATGTTTTTCTTGAAAATGGTTACACTAAAGAAGAGATGAAGATGATTAACGAAACAAAAAAAATCATGGGAGATGATTCTATTCGTATAACATCTACAACGGTTCGCGTACCTGTGATGGGCGGCCACAGCGAAAGTGTAAACATAGAGTTTGAAAATGATTTTGACTTACAAGAGGTGCGCAGTATTCTTCAAAAGGCTCCGGGAGTGATTTTGTATGATGATATACAAAACCTAAAGTATCCTATGCCTATTCTTGCCCAAGACAAAGATGAAACATTTGTAGGGCGCCTGCGCCGCGATGAGTCTCAACCCAATACGCTTAATTGCTGGATTGTTGCTGACAATTTACGTAAAGGGGCTGCAACAAATGCAGTACAGATTGCAGAGTACCTAATTTCGCGAAACATAATTTAATTTTACAAAAAATTTCTGCTTTGGCAGCATTGCCTGACATACGCCAGCTTTCAAAGGAAGAACTACAAAAAGTCGTTGCAGAGTTGGGTGAGCCCTCTTTTCGCGCCAAACAAATATATGAGTGGATATGGCAAAAGGGAGCTACAAGCTTTGATTGCATGACAAATATTTCTAAATCTCTTCGCGAAAAACTTAATCAACATTTCTCTTTTTATGCAGTGAAGGAAGAAATTGTTCAAAAAAGTAAAGACGGCACCATCAAGCTAGGGATGAAGCTACATGACGGGCGGGTAATAGAGGGTGTTATGATACCGGATGCAGACAGGGCAACCGCTTGTGTTTCTTCGCAAGTAGGGTGCTCTTTAAGTTGTTCTTTTTGTGCTACTGGGTTATTGAAACGAGAACGCAACCTTACAGCCGCTGAAATATATGACCAGATTTTGTTGCTGCACAGGCACGCCATGAATTTCAACCAAGGGCGAGGCCTAACAAATATAGTTTATATGGGTATGGGCGAGCCTTTGCTAAACTATGATAATGTGATGAGAAGCATCGAAAAAATAACCGGACCTGAAGGGCTGAATTTTTCGCCTAAAAGAATCACGGTTTCTACCTCAGGCATAGCTCGCGGTATAATTAGAATGGCTGACGAAGGTTATCGTGGAAACTTAGCCCTGTCACTGCATGCAGCAACAAATGAGAAACGCAGCAAAATAATGGACATAAACAGAAGTAATAATTTGGAAATGCTGATGCAGGCATTAGATTATTTCTATCAGAAAACCGGTAATGAAATAACCTTTGAATATATTTTATTGGATGGATTTAATGACTCTTTAGAAGATGCTGAAAAACTTATTAAACTTTGCCAAAGCTTTCCGGTTTTTGTAAATGTAATAGAATTTAACTCAGTAGAAGGTATTCCATTTAAAAAGACTTCTGCAGAAAAGCGCACAGCTTTTGTAGATTACCTCCGCCAAAACCGCGTGAGAGTTAAGATTAGACGTAGTCGCGGCAAAGATATTGACGCTGCCTGCGGACAATTGGCCAATAAACATTAATTGCTTTCTAAAACTTCCACTTTGGGGCTGGGTTGATTTCTCAACTTTTTCAGCTAAGACCTTAGCTTATTATTACAGAGTATTTTGTAAATCAAAAGATATTACATAATTTTGCTCTGCTTTAAAATAAAATTATGCTGATAGTTGACGCAAGAGAAGCAGAAAACATAGATAGAGCTTTAAAAAAATACAAGAAGAAATT
>JAVQWQ010000227.1:0-2106 GCA_033578915.1 Chitinophagales bacterium
TAGGACATTTAAAAAATATCGGTGTTGATGAATTTATTGATAAATTAAAGCGTGTAGAGGAGTTTTGCTTCGACACAGAAACATCATCATTAGACTATTTTACGCTCGATATTGTAGGTTTTTCCTTTTGCCTCAAACCGGGCGAGGCATACTATGTTCCGTGCCCGCAAAGTTTTGAATCAACCCGAAAATTACTTGAGCGCTTTAAGCCTATATTTGAAAACCAAAGAATACTCAAAATTGGACAAAATATAAAGTTCGATATGCATGTCTTGCGCAGATATGGCATTACTATCTCTGCACCCTTTTACGACACCATGGTGGCACATTATCTCATTGAACCCGACCTGAGGCATAATATGGATTATCTTAGTGAAGTTTATTTGGGTTATACTCCTATTTCTATAGAAAAACTCATCGGCAAAAAGGGAAAAAATCAGGGGAGCATGCGCGATGTGCCGATACATATTGCGGCAGAATATGCAGCAGAAGACGCTGATATTACTTTTCAGCTAAAACAGGTTTTTCAACCTTTGGTAAAAGAAAAAGAAGTAGATAATGTATTAGAAGAAATTGAGCTCCCGTTGATTCCGATTTTGGTGGACATGGAATATCAGGGGGTAAATATTGACTGTACTTTTCTGAAAGAATACAGCTTAAAATTGGATAGAGAGCTCCATCAACTTAAAGAAAAGATTTATGAGTATGCCGGAAGGCCTTTTAATATTGATTCGCCAAAACAGCTTACAGAAGTATTGTATAAAGAATTGAAATTGCCATTTGAAGGCAAAAAAACATCAACCGGGCAACTTTCTACCAATGAAGAAGCCTTGCAAGGCCTTGCTAAACACCATCCTATTGCAACAGCCATTCTGGAATTCAGGGAAGTTTCTAAATTAAAAAACACTTACGTGGATGCCTTACCGCAGATGGTCCATCCCGTGACAAAACGCGTTCATACCACATTTAATCAAACCATTGCAGCAACCGGACGACTTAGCTCTGTTTCTCCAAACCTGCAAAATATTCCTATCCGCACCGAACGCGGACAACAGGTGCGCAAGGGATTTATAGCACGCGACAAAGAGCATCTTCTTCTCAGCGCAGACTACTCTCAAATAGAACTAAGACTTGTTGCAGAAATCAGTGGAGACAAAGCTATGCTGGAAGCTTTTGACAGCGGGCTTGACATACATGCTGCGACAGCCTCCAGAGTGTATGGCGTTCCGATTGATGAAGTAACCAAAGCTCAACGAAACAATGCCAAGATGGTCAATTTCGGAATCATCTACGCTATATCGCCATACGGCCTAAGCCAACGACTAGGAATACCTAAAAAGGATGCTGCCGAATTGATTGATAATTATTTTAAGCAGTTTCCGGGAATTAAATCGTACATGGAAAACACGCTTGATTTTGCCAGAAAACACGGTTATGTTCAAACTATTAAAGGAAGAAAAAGATTTCTTAAAGACATTAACAGCAGAAACGCAACCGTGAGAGGAGTTGCCGAGCGCGAAGCTATTAACGCACCTATTCAGGGAAGCGCTGCAGATATGATTAAAATTGCCATGATTAACATTTTCCATGAATTCAAAAAACAAAAACTTAATGCTGCAATGACACTGCAGGTGCACGATGAATTAATTTTTGATGTGCCGGTAAATGAGATTGAAAAAGTAAAAGAAATTGTGAGCTATCACATGAAGCATGCATTAGAAACACGTGTACCCATTGTGGTAGAAATGGGAACAGGACATAACTGGCTTGAAGCGCATTAAAAATTTTATATATTTATTTTGGGTTTATTACAAACATGCTTTGATATTCCTTCAAGAGAGAGAAATGACCTCTTCTAATTTATTCATTAGAACGCTTTTTTTCATCATACTTTGTGCATTTATCTTTCTTTCATCCGCTTGCAAAGAAGATTATCCTTATCCCTCGGGAAAAGGTAAAAAGCCGGTATATATTTCTTATGACTCATTATTGAAAATCAGAGGGCTGCCTCCCCAACCGGTTCAAAAAACAGGCACAATTTTTCTTCTGGACACATTATTTTTTCTTTTAGAACAAAAAAAGGGAATACATGTATTTAATGTGGCC
>JAVQWQ010000228.1:0-2061 GCA_033578915.1 Chitinophagales bacterium
TAAATTATCATCGTTCAAAATACTTTCAATATTTGAAGGCACTGCTTCTGATGTATGATGAAAATATTTTTCCCAGAGAGAAAGGACAAAAACACTTGCTACTATTCCCACCAAAATTCCAAGGATTACTCTCGACATAAGTTAGCTTTTGATGGAAACACGAGGGTCGAGCAACGCATATAACATATCAGTAATAAAATTTACAGTAACGAAAATAAAGGCAACAAACAGCACTGCTCCCATAACCACAGGAAAATCAAAAAGCATCAGAGATTCTATTGTTTGAAGGCCAAGCCCTTTGTAGTCAAAAACTTTTTCGATGAAAAAAGCTCCCGTGAGCAAGGCTGCCAACCACCCGCTGATAGAAGTAACGACAGGATTCAGTGCATTGCGAAGCGCGTGTTTAAAAATAACGGTATTTTCGGGCAATCCTTTAGCTCTGGCTGTGCGCACAAAATCGTTTTGCATAGCCTCTATCATGCTGCTTCGGGTAAGTTGAGCTATGATAGACACCGGCCGGATACCCAAAGCCAGCGCAGGCAACACCAGGTTTTTCCACTCATACACCGTATCGCCTAGAAGATTCAATTCAATGAATGAACCACGTACATTAAGTCCGGTATAATCACTTAAATAATATCCAAACAACATCGCTAATAATATACCGGAGAAATATGCAGGTTGAGATATACCGAGTGTGGAAAAAATCAATACAGCATTGTCAATCGCTGAATGCTGGCGAATGGCGGCAATTACGCCCAACAGAATGCCTATTATCGAAGCTATAATCATAGCGCTTAGTGCGAGAACAACGGTTGGAAGAATCTTCTCTCCCAGAATATCGCTTACTTTTCTGCGCGACTGAAAGCTTTTGCCCAGATAAGGAAGTTTAATTACTAAGTTTAATTTTCCTGATTCAAGAATGGTGATACCACTTATGTCTGAACGATTGACAAAAATAGGGGATTGCTCATTTTTGAAATCGTGTAGAGAAAGCGGAGAAACATCATTGAAATACAATAAGAGCCTAATATGCCAGGGCTTATTAAGGCGGAATTCCTTTTCAATTGCTGCGAGCGATGCGGCATCAGCACGTTGTCCAAGCGTCATGCGCGCGCTGTTTACAGGTAAAATATTGAACAGAAAAAAAACAATTACAATAACTCCGGCAAGCACAAGCAAGCCTGAAAACAGGCGATATAGAAGAATACGAAAAAAATTCATGCCCAGTGGCAAATATCTTTAAAGCTAATGATTGCAGCAAAAGACTTCACTTTTTCAGATTTACCTTTCATCATATCCCTGCGGTTGATTCATAAAAATGGAAAATATCGTAGTGCCATATTCTCTTTGTTTCCAAAAGTGTGGATGTAAATCGAAGCTGTACTGAGGATTGTGCTCTAAAATAAACCAACCCTCACCCTCCACAAGTTGCTTTTCAAAAATAATATCAGGTAGTTGTGGCAACTCAGGCAGGGCATAAGGAGGGCCTGCAAATATGATGTCGTAAGTCTTCTTTTGCAGTTGCAGAAATTGAAAAACATCGGCTTGAATGATATGATGCCCTGAAAAATTGAGATGGCGCGAAGTTTGTTTAATAAATTCAATACACTTGCGATGTATTTCAACACTGGTTACCTCTTGCGCACCACGCGAAAGAAATTCATAACTGATGGCTCCGGTACCTGCAAACAGATCAAGAATACTAAGGTTATTGAAATTAAAATAGTTATTGATCACATTAAATAAAGCCTCTTTTGCAAAGTCGGTTGTTGGCCGAGTGGGCTCAAAATGCGGCTGTTTCAACCGATATCCTTTGTACTTACCACTGATGATGCGCATACAATCAAACACTAAATAGAAAGTAAGGTAAAGTAACGATTTTTTATATCGTCGGAAAAAGCGTGAGCATAAAATTTGCCGTTTGAAGGAGACGGAAAAAAAATCTCAGAAAAGTAGGGACGACAAATTTCTACAATAGGCGAGGACTTATCTGTACGCCCGCAGCAGAATAATGGAATAGCAAAGCGATCTATCTGCAGAGATTCGCAAGCCATCAAT
>JAVQWQ010000229.1:0-2019 GCA_033578915.1 Chitinophagales bacterium
CGGTGGATGAAGACGGACTCCGCAGCACTACCGGCTTGCTCTGCGGATCAGCAAATATCCCATCGCTGCCGGGCATCAGATGCCCGTTCCGGTCGTACACCAAAACTACATTCTCCGCTCCCCAGTACCGGCGCGCACATACCACATACAGCTGCGCCCTCCCCGACGTGTCTTCCGCCACCGCTACTCCTTCCCCAACGCTCCCCTCGAAGCTGTCCAGCAACCAGGCACTATACCTGCCCAAGGCAGCATCGTAGTGTACTAAAATATTTCCTTTTGGGCGCGCCCCTGCGGGGCCGGGCTGTCCGCCACTCCGCTGTCGCTTCGGTGCTCCGCTAAAGCTCCGCACTGGCCGTGCCGGCCATGGCTCCCATCCCTCGCGCAGGCTACTCCGAACTCTTTCTGCTCTATGTGTAATTGCCCGGCTCTTTTCATACCACAGGTAAATTCATTTTATGCATCAGCCAGGCAGAAGGCGTTATGCGTATGCGTGCACGCATATGAGCTTGCTTTACTCAAATATAGGGGGTTGTGGCGTGGAGGGCAAGGGGGGATGAACACACTTTTTGGGACGGTATCAACCAAGAGAGAAAAGAGTGGTTTTGAAATTACTTTCCTCAAAACCTCTTTTCATTCAGTATAAAACTCCAATGGAAAAAGTTTCTTTGATTGAGAGTCTGACCGATGATGAAAGTAAAGTAAAAAGCCGCAAACGGTGCTTTTTCACTAGCTTGCTTTATTGCTTGTCAGTTACTTTTCTACTCATTAGTCTTGCAGTAAAATATAATACTCCTGCAATACACAATGTCCAAAAAAACGCATTAATGAATATCAAGCTGATTTTTACTTCTCCACCTTCTCTTGTTAAATTAAACGGAGTGTCTTGTAAAAAGGCTATCAGCCTTAAATACCAAGTTGTCTCGCCTCCCCAACTTACCATAAATGCACTTGCAAAATATAATACCAAAACTAAAAATAAATAAATATTTAAAGAGACGATTGCAATAATGGTTATTTTTCCTCTCATCATTTCACACCTTCTTTTTTCAGTTTATCAGCTAATTCTCCAATCTTTTTATCTGCTTCCGCTCCTGGTCTTGCTAAGTCAAAATGCGGTCCTGAGTCGGTTGAGTTTTGTTTTCCACCTTCAATAAATTCACTCTCCGATTGCGGATTACTTAATTTGTCCCCTTTTATATCATGCCTGATAACTTTCCCTATATTTTTGTTCGTGATTAATGCATTATATAATTCAGATTTGTCAGATATTGGACTACCTATCAAAATCAGATTATCAACCTTTAAACCTCGGTCAGCCAATCTAAGTGCTACATGGGCTTGTAGCACGCTTCCATAACTATAACCTGCAAGGTTTAATTGCTCCCCTTCCTTTAAAGGATTTGCTTTTAAATCCGCTAATATATCATTAACGGCCTTTTCTATCATTTTATGGTTTCTCCGTTTAAGTCTTACCTCCAAACCTCTATCGGTTCTTACAAGATGCCAACCTACGTGGGAGAAGTTTCTATACGAAACTGTGAACGCAATATCTTTAACTTTCCCTTCTGATGCGTTAATTCGGGTAAAACCTTCAATGCCCTTTGAAGTGAAAATATTTTTAAATCTATTTATGTAGTTCCAACCATCTTGGTCATTATTTGCACCGCCAACAAAATACAATCTCTTCCCATCAGGATCGATAAATACTAATGGGTTATTTCCCAAAGCTACATAAGGAGAGATTGCAGGATATTCATTAAATGCTGGGTCGGGTCGCCATCTTCTGACTACTCTTGGATCGTATCCATAATCATTGAAACTCAAATGATTTCCCAAACCTTTCACCTCATCATCCTTCTCCATACCATTAAACCCAAACCTATACTCCCCGCTATTATAGCTCCTTCCCGGCATGGCCATCCCGAAAGGATAATAATGCGTGTAGCTCTCTGTGTACGCGTGGTAGCCGGTGATCGTGCTGCCGCTGGTGGCTGCTTCCTTCGCATCGCTCACCACTAC
>JAVQWQ010000230.1:0-1951 GCA_033578915.1 Chitinophagales bacterium
TGATTGATGAGAAGTTTCAGGAAGCCAGCCTGCGCTCGCTCATGGAAAGCTCATTTAAAAGAGGATTGTTTAGTTTTATGCCATTATGGTTATTTGCGGGAGCTGTAAGCAAATATAGTAGGGATATTTTTGAGCGCGTAGAAAATTACTTAGAGAAAAAATAGCAATTACTGGGGCAAGGTTATATAAACAGAAGTTCCTGTATTGACAAAAGACTCTATACTTATTGTACCATTGTGTTTTTCGGCAATTTTTTTTGCAATGGTCAAACCAAGTCCACTGCCTGGGTATTCATCTATCCTATTTAAACGCTCGAAGGGTTCAAAAATCTTTTTTTGATGCCTTCTCGGTATGCCAATTCCTGAGTCGCGAATACAAACAACAATTTTATCAGAATCATTTTCGGCTGCAATGTCAATAAGAGCTTTTTCACCACGCCTGAATTTAATGGCATTGTCTATTATATTTTTAAACATCAGCATAAGCAACTGCTCGTTGCCATAAATCTCTGGCAGGTCGTGCAGCCTTACTTCAAACAACTTCTTATCGTATTTTTTTTCAAGTTCCTTCAGGGCATTTTTAATAGCAGAATCAACCGCAAACTTTTTTTTCTCTAGTACATGATTATCTATCTGAATGAGTGTTTTTAAATCAGAAAGTAGCCTATCCATCTGTATTGCAGCATCGTTTGTCAGTTGAGCATATTCATAAGCCTGCTTGTATTTGCCGTTTTTAATTTTATCCAAAGTAAGCTGAGCAAAGTTGGTAATTGTACGAATAGGCTCGCGCAAATCATGAGATGCAATAGTTATTACATCATGAGCAGAAAGGTTACCGGAACTTTCCGATGTGCCGTGGCCTGAAGTTACTATCTGTACCAGCCTGTACGGGCCTCCATCCAGATAGATGTTCGACAAATTTGCCTTTACTTTTTGGCTTTTGTCGAGAATAAAATATTCTGCTGTCTCACTGCCAAATAAGGAGGCTATAGTTTTAGTTGAGTTCTTATTAATAGGTTGAAACAATTGATTGAAAGACACTTTACCTATTTGATTATTGGAAATATCGAGCATGAGTTCAGCCTTTGGATTAGCCGCAACCAAAACCTCCTGCTTAAAGAGCATCGCCGGATAATGCAGCTTATCCATGCATTGCTTTACCCCCCAGAATTCGTCGCGTAGTTCTTTATCGAGAGGTTTGCACTGCTCTTCCAAAATAAATAATGCTGCTTTGGCCTTATTCCATTTACACAATGAAGCCCGAACTTTTACGGCACGGCTCATTTGATGATGTTGAAAATAAATTGTTCCCGAACCTCTCGCAGCAAATGCGTAATTGAGCCACGAAGAAATCTGAGCACCTAAGAAAGAGTTAGAAGAAATTATTTCATCAAAGCCAGAGGAAAAGAGAATTTCATCTTTATCATTTAATATGAGAACACCTACTCCACAGTGGCGTATCACATCTATTAATACCTCCGCATCAGGAGTATGGATGGGATTTTCTTTGTCGAAAAAAAATATGTTGGAGAGGTCTTCCACCTTTATTCAAAGATTAAATTTTTACGTAATATACAACTATATGAATCATAAATCAAGTGAGAAAAGCTAAATGTCTGTTTTTCCCTCAATAATATTGTTCAATTAAATCTCCAATACTCTAAGTTCTGTTCGTCTGTTAAGCGCTCTGCCCTGCTCGGTGCTGTTGTCGGCAACAGGCCTGGAAGAAGCATAACCTTTGAAAGTGATACGTGCCGGAGGTACGCCTTTAGAAATTAAATAATCTGCTACGCTTTTCGCACGGTTTTCAGAAAGAATACGGTTATTTTCTTCCGAACCTGTATTGTCTGTATGCCCTCCGATTTCAACTTTCAAGGTTGGATTTTTAAGCAGTAAGTCCGCAACTACATTTAATTCTGTTTTAGAAGCTTGTTTTAAAGTAAACATGTTGG
>JAVQWQ010000231.1:0-1916 GCA_033578915.1 Chitinophagales bacterium
AGGTTCCTAAAAGAGAGACTAGTGAAACGTAAATTTTATACTGATTTTGTTTAAGGGACGACTTCCAGTCATCGTATAAATCTGCTACACAAATTACTATGAGACATACTAAAACCAAGGTATCTCCTGCATAATAAAGCTTTCCGAATTTGATAAGTAGCAGAGTAATGCCTATTCCTACCAAACCTATGGCAGTGCCTACAATTATAATGTTTTCCATATCCAAGGTCCTCTGCACTATACCCATGCAGATAAAAAAGATTCCAACAGTGATGGTAATGTAGAGGAGACTTTCTGCTCTCTTTGATTCGAATTCATTTTTAAATGAATACGCATCAAAAAACCAGTCTAATAATTTTCTGTGGAGTAGCTTGTACATAATGGCAGTCAGACAGAGTGTTGTGTAAATGTAATCGGTATAACCGTTTTGGAGGAATTAAATTTTACAATCATACAATTTCGGGTATTGTATGAAAAGTTATTTTTTGAACTTCCTGATGTTGTATGTAAGAGTGATGAGATAGTATCTCTGCAATACGTCTGTACGTGTATCCTCGATGAATGTTTCGTTTACGTTTCGAGCAATACTGTTGTTTTGCCCTAATATATCAAACACGCCAAATTTAAGTTCAAGCGATCTGTTGGAAAAAAAGCGATAAGCAAGAGAGGCATTCCACAACAGGAAATTCTGATTAAAACCTTGAGCTATCCCGGAGTAGAGCGTATTGCTCCATGTGGTGTTTAATACAAAACCTTTCCAGAAATTCCAATTCAGGCGGGCCTCAGCATTATGAAAGAAAAAATTGCTGTTTTGCTCCTTTCTCAGGGTGTTGCGAACTATGTTATAATTACTCATGTAATAGATATTAAAATCTATCTTTTCGCTGATATTGCTTGAAAGATTAAAACCGCTCATCAGATTGGTTGTATGCGATATATTCAGGTTTGCGTTTATCAGGCCAGGCAATTGAACATAACTTATGCCACCTAACAACGAAAAATTAAGCTTGATTTTTTTTATAGGAAAGTTATATCCAAAAAAGCTTCTGAATGAAATGCTCCGCGAAAAGTTCACCGGACGAGTGAACTGAGTGCCAGCAGGAACCAAAATATCACTTAATACTATCGTATCTTTCAGGGCAATAATGGTGGAATTTCCAATTGCATTTTGCGTATATGTAAAAGACATAAAGCCGAAGTACATGTGCATGGTTGCTGTGTCCACGTTATTAAAGCGAATTACAAGGTTGTGACGATAATCCTGTTTTAGGGATGGGTTTCCAATGTTGAGAAACAAAGGATTGCTGTTATCCAAAATATTTTGAAGCTGTGATATAGTAGGCGGATTGGTAGATGTGGTGTAATTGATTCGGAGGTTGCCCTGCCTTGCAAATCGGTAAGTAAGCGTAGCGTTGGGAAGCAGGTCGTGAAATGTTCTTTTAACCTTACTGACATCTGGAAATATTTGTTCCCCGGTGAGTAAGGCAAATTGCATGTTGGCTCCAACAGAAATATTCAGCGCATCACTGTTATTGCGCAACCTGTAAGCAAAGCCCGCTTTGTGTGTTGTATAATAATTGAGAAAGAGGTTAGAAAGCAGTACGTTCAGGTTTTCATAGTTGTTGGAAAAAGTATCGAAATCGAAGGTATTTCTGTCGCGCAGGTTTTGAACAAAGTATGGGGCATAACTAAACTGCATCTGGCTGAGTGGTGTAACAGGCTCAGTGTATGCAAAAGTTGCCTGGACTGTGTAGCTGCGACTGTAAAAATTTGCCTGCTGATTTAATCCGGCTGTGTCTGAATCTGTTGTAAGAATTTTCTGCGTAAGCAGCATTGCGTTTCCATCGCTTTTGTTAAGTGTCCCGGTGATGTCGGCAGAAAAAGTTCTTCCGGGCTTTGCCAGCTTTCTTTGATAC
>JAVQWQ010000232.1:0-1865 GCA_033578915.1 Chitinophagales bacterium
TGAACAGGAGCGGGAGGCTTTGTTTTCCGGGCAAATACCGGAATTGTTGAAGCCGTATTCGGCTAAGATTGCGAATTATGGTGCAGTAACGGAAGGACGACTTCCGCTGTTCAGAGAACGTGTGCGGTACCTGTTAAAAATTTACCCCAAACCACCAGGTGAAATCAACTTCCTGGATATCGGTGCTTCGAGTGGGTATATGGTTCAGGCTGCTGTTGAAGCCGGAATGCAGGCACGGGGCATTGAACCCGGGCTGTCGGGCATTCAGGAAGCCCGGAAACGCGGAATTTATCTTGATCAGGGAAGGGCAGAGCATTTGATTTATCCCGATAATTCATTTGATATCGTTCATTCTCATCATGTGTTCGAGCATGTAGCTTACCCGATGCTGGCTGCTCGGGAAGCCTACCGCGTGTTGAAGCCGGGAGGTATTTTCTTTCTCGAAGTACCTAACCAATTTGATAATATTAGATTTTACAGAGATAGTATATTTGGACGAGTCAGTCAGCGATATCGAGATATACGGTGTATACATCATTTAAGTTTTTTTTCAAAAAAATCTCTAAAATGCTTATTAAGAATGTCGGGCTTTATCCATCTGAAAGTAGATAGCTATTATACAGTTAAACCAAAAGGATTGGGTTTGATTCCGGGATACTTAACGATGATTTTAGGATTAATTTATTTGGGTGGCGAAAGACTTATTGGAATAGCAACAAAATAATTCTCTTTTCAAAAGTGAAAAATACTTTAAAAATTTATTTTTCGAAAATAAAAAAGAATTTAGTCACTTTTGGGGGGTTAAGGAAAAAATTCAAAATCAGACTATTAGGTACATATCTCATAGTTGATTATAACCTCAATTCGACTACGCCGGATCGTGATTATGCTATAATTCTATATTTAACTAAAGGGAAGAAATGCATTTTTGATGTTGGGGCAAATCATGGGGTTGTATCGCTACTGATTGCTCAACAGAATAGAGAAGCAAACATTTATGCCTTTGAAGCTTCTGAGAATGCGGTAAATATTATTAATCATAACGTAGAATTAAATAATCTTTCTAACCGAATTAAAGTAATCAACACATTGATTGCTGACAAGTCAGGAATGACTATGCCCTTTTATTGGAAGGATTCCTCTGGGGGTGCTTCAATAACAAAAGGCCGCTTAGGACATCACCGGGAGATTGAGAAATCTACTTTATCTTTAGATGACTTTGTAGCTAACAATTCGATTAAGCCGGATTTTATTAAAATAGACATTGAAGGTGCAGAGAGCCTTGCCGTTCGGGGATTATTACAAACAATTGAAAAACACCGACCCGAAATTTTTATTGAACTTCATTCATTTGGTGAATTAAGTTTAGTTGATAATGCACGTCAAATTTTTGATTCTATTATTTCCTATTCTTATTACTTTGTTTATCTCAGGACAGGACAACCAATACACGATATGGAAATACTTGCCGACCGTGGAAGATGTCATATCCTGCTGAGTCCGGTTGAAACATTTGATAAAATAGTTTTACCTCCCAGCATTTTAAAGGGATTGTAATGAAATTAAATTTTGCATTTGGAGCACAATTGTGAAAACAGTCATTTTTTTTACTGGTAATCTTCACGCCGGCGGCCTGGAGCGATTTGTTACAAGAGTGGCCCTAGCCGCTGTGAAAACCAATGCGTTCTATCCAATTATTGTATGTCTGAAAAAAAAGGAAGGCATTTTTCTGTCCGAGCTAGAGCTAAACGGGATTACTGTTCTGGACGCACCCCTTGGCTGGCAACGAAGTGTCTGGTCGCTGTTGAGATTACGGCGAATGATTAAGGACCTTCATCCTGCAGTTGTTCACTCACAGGTTAATT
>JAVQWQ010000233.1:0-1859 GCA_033578915.1 Chitinophagales bacterium
TAAAAACATTGCAGCTTTTCTATTAATTATTACCGGATCAATGGCACTCGGTAGTATGTATTCAGGGTATATAAACAACCCTGCAATTCCCGTAACATCAGATAACGTAATCCTTACATTAATGATGGGTCTATTTATTTTTTCAGGTTACTACTCGTATAATTACCTAACAAATGGAAAGGGAAAAATATTAATAGCTTTATTCTTGAACCTTTTCCTATTTTTATTAACGACATTTGCCTTTACTCAAGGGTACAATATTCAAACGCAGAAATGGTTTTCTGTTCATGAAATATTAAATTTGATTTTAACATTAGTACTGACAATACAATTAATTGTCGTCAAGCTACAAAAAAAATAATAACTGCCACCAACACGGGTAGCCGTTGCACAACCCCCACTGCGATGAAATACGCTTGGTCGGATAAAAATTTCCCGGTTTAGCGAAACATTTAATTATACCATGCTTACTGGCGTGTAGCATGGGCGGAAAAAGAAAAACAAGTCATTTTTCATCGCTTTTTCGGCTTTTTTCGGCAGTGCTTTTATCATCACCGCTACTTTTGTTTTCCTCTCTTTAAACTTCATCCATTTTTTGAGGTTGTAAGCAACTTGTAGTGAGCCTGCCGAACTATGGAAGCGCCTTGCCTTAGAGAAACTTGGCGGCGCCAGCTATGCCGCGCGCCCATATCCTGCGCATGCCCATAAAGTTGATGAGGATTCCCACCACCGGCTCTACGGTGCTGCTGCGCATTTTATCCATTCGCCTGACTTTTGGGGTTTGCAGGCGGGCATATTTCATGGTTCTAGTACCCTTTGGTGCCATAACAGGGATCTGTGGCTTTTTAGAGAAATTTCAGGTCTAACACCTCACGCAGCTTGCGGTAGAAAATGTCTTCTGGTACTCGTTGGCTGAGTTGGAAGCAGACAAAGAGTTTTTTGGAAAATTGCTTTTTGCCTTGCATAACGTAAAGTTCGGCATTGTGATAGTGTTTATGATTTGGTTTTATTCACAACTGTTGTTATTTTTGGGTAGTTTGCAACAGGCACGAGGTATTGCCAAAAGCGGGGGTGAAGTGCTTCTTTTGAAATCTTTTCTATATTTGAACTATAGTATTTCTATTGAATTTGGAGCTAAAAATCTCCGCCTTCGGCAATATCCGAACCGTGTAGCGGCAACCCTAGGGCGACACTGCTAACTTGAAACTGATTGCATAAAACAAACGAACAAAAGCAATACACAAAATGGAAACTTTTATAGCATTTTTTGATGTCTTAGGTTTTAAAGAATTCATCTTCAACAATGACCTTAATGAAGTTAAGCAATTGTTTGGACACTTACTTCGTGAAAGTCAGACAGCCGTTGCAAGTGAAAACTATATTCAACTGAACCATGGTTTGGTTGTTCCAGACCTAAAAAAGCAAAAGGTTAACTGTCTTCACATATCTGACAGCGTAATATTTTGGACAAATGGAAAAACCGAGGCGGACTTTGAAGAATTGGTAAGCGTATGTTACACTTTTTATTGGCGGAGTTTGCAGACAACTTTTCCGTTAAGAGGTTGCTTGACTTTAGGTGAAATTGCTTTTGACTCGCTCACTTTTAGTAACGAGAATGGGACAACATTTTACAATTACTCCTTGTTTGGAAAAGGACTTGTAGAATCGTATTTAAAAGCAGAGTCAATTCAATATGCAGGTTGCTTAATTGATAACACAGCGATAAAAGTGGTTTCTGACAAACTAATCAATAACCTAATTTACGACCAAAAGATTTGCATGTATAAAGTTCCATTTAAGAGCAACTTTTATTCTTATGAACATGTTTTCAGACCAATTAAAGGCAACCATAATGATGT
>JAVQWQ010000234.1:0-1778 GCA_033578915.1 Chitinophagales bacterium
GGCCGGGCTGCTACGGGGTACGCTGTCGCTTCCGCCGCGACCGCGCTGCCTGGTCGCTGAGCCTGTCGAAGCGCAGCGCGGTCGCGGCCGCTCACTCCGTTCGCGCCCTCCGCATCCCTCACCCGGAGAATTTTCCTCGTACTTTATCGTTTAAAATCTCGGAGCAGAACAGAAATTTTATATTCAGTTTTCAAATAACCAAACTTTTCTTAATCGGCCACAACATCTACATCCGGAAAAGTTTTATATGCCCACGGCAACTTTCTTGCCGAAATACTTGAATAATTTTCAGAGATGCTTCACAAAACCTTTACGGTTACATTATAATGTCCGCTATTCGATTCATTAAAAACAGTTTCATAGATAGAAAGAAATAGTATTCCATTTCCGTAAGCTTTTGCCGAATATTTTGAACCTGCTTTTTTCACAGCGCCAGTTTCTCCGATTTTAAATATCACATTACCATATACGGGCGAGGCATTGGGATCAGCATCATTACCGCTAACCCAGCTACTGTTTGGTGGCAGATAACTGCCGTCTGGCTTGTGAGGCTGGTCAGATAAGCTGGCCAACTTAATCTCTCCTTGCGATTCTATGGTTATCAATTGTCCTTTCCTTAATTTGATGCCGGTATTTAACCACCCCCCTTGAGGGTTGGCCATGATATGCGTATTGGCTTGTAGCTTGAAATTCTTTTTTGTCTCGTTAGTGTTGGCAATTAAAACTTCTACGCTCTTGATGGCATTTCTGGGTATTTCCAAAAAACCATAATCCGTGTAGATTTTGAAAATCTGAATATCAATAACTCCGGGAAAGGAGTGAATTTGGTTCAATATAACTACGTCTTGAGTTGATGCTTCTTCTACTCCAAATTTTTCCTTCAGTTCTACCAATGCCGCAGATACGCTGTATTGAGGGTAAGGGAAATCATCCTGCTCTTCTATTTCTTCTAACACAGGGATAGCTTCTATTTCAGCATTAACAAGATTCTTGAATACTTTTTTACATTCTTGTTCCTTTGCGCTGTGCAACAAATCTACATAAGCGCTCACTTTTTGTTTTATTTTATGATCAACTAATATTCCCATATAGATATCCGAAATGTCTTTGATGGGAATAGTTAGTAATCCGTAAGCGGTTGTAAATTTTATTTGCTTTAGTTCACAGCGGCCATCAATAATATTTCCGTTTCGTAATGTAAGTCTTAGAGGTGTAAAAGCATTTTTTTCATCTGTGCCTGCAGCCATATGTTTGGTTTATAGTGTGCAATTTTCCTATTCTTTGCAAATATTGAATTCTTTCGAATAACATGTGTAAGAGAGTTGATTCAAAGCTATTGCTTCTGAAACATAGGGTATGCAAACCGTAATTCTTCCCGAAAAGAAATTGTAACAGTACTGAAATCGAACAAAAACAGTCAGGCTTTGTTAAAAAATCAACTGTTAGTTATGGAAAAAATAAAGGATAAAGTTGTTCTCGTAGTAGGAGGCACAGGAACTATAGGGAGATACACTGCAAAATTGTTGCAGTCGAGCGGTGCAGATGTTTACATTACAGGAAGAGACGAAAATAAACTAAAAGAAGCGGCTGATTTTGCATCTGTTCCACCACAGAGGGCCTTTGTTGCCGATATCACAAAACCCCGGGATTTACAATATATTGCTTCGGTAATTCCTCCGGTTGACATTCTTATAAATGCAGCCGGAATAGGAATAATCAAAAATTTTGAAGACCTTACTGCTGAGGAATTCGAGCGCACCATTTCTGTAAATCTTACC
>JAVQWQ010000235.1:0-1637 GCA_033578915.1 Chitinophagales bacterium
GAAGAGGAAATGGTTCCTATCAAAATAGCTCCATCATCTGTTATTGAATTAGAGCGAGTTAAATGAATCTTATCCGTTTTAGCCCTCTAATCGTTATATCCATCATTCTGTTTTTGAATCCTACACTTTTAGCTCAACATTATGTAATTCCCTTACCCTTAAAATATGCCTGTGGAGAGGGATATTTTTATTTACAAGAAAACCTTGATATTGAAGGGTGGGACAGCATGCAGTATTTTGTATTAAAAAAAATAGAATCATACACAGGGATTGAATTGAAAGCCGGCCCATCAGGCAAAAAAATAATTTTCAAAGACACGGTTGATAATCATCCTGAAGCCTATTATGTGAATGTAAGCAAAGATTCGATTGCAATAGCTGCAACATCGCACCGCGGAAGATTGTATGCATTATACACTTTGCTGATGCTTTACGATAGTACTTCTAGGGCATTTCAATCCTGTGTCATCTACGACAAGCCTGCGTACCCTTACAGAGCATTACATCTGGATGTTGCCAGGCATTTTTTCGATATCTCTACTTTAAAAAAAATAGTAATGATTTTGCCGGCTGTAAAAATTAATACCCTCCATTTGCATTTGACGGATGATCAGGGCTGGAGGGTTGAAATTAAAAAGTACCCGCTGTTGACGCAGATAGGAGCCTGGCGTAAAGAAAAAAACGGAGAAAAGTATGGAGGATATTACACTCAGCAAGAACTGAAAGAATTGGTTGCTTTTGCACAATTACATGGAGTTGAAATTATTCCTGAAATAGATGTACCCGGCCATTTTTCAGCCGCAATAGCTTCTTATCCTTTTTTGTGTTGCCGTGAAGGTAACACAAAAAATATTGAAGTTCCTTCAACATGGGGAATTAAGCCCAACCTGCTTTGTCCAACAGATACGGCCATTTCATTTTTAAACAATTTACTGGATGAATTATCAGAAATATTTCCATCGGGCTTTGTTCATATCGGTGGCGATGAAGCGCCAAAGAGACAATGGCGCAAGAGCAAAGTGTTAAAGCATATCATGAAGGAAAAAAATATCAAAAACTTTCGTGAGCTACATACTTATTTGATTAATGAATTGCAGCGTAAACTTGTTCAAAAAAATAAAACGGCAATTGTATGGGCAGAGGCCGCACGAAGCGGAGTGTCGAAGCAGGTGGTTGCAATGAGTTGGCTTGGCAGAAGATATGGCAGGCGTGCTGCTGCCAATGGCCATCATGTAATTATGGCGCCACGTTTCTACTGTTATTTTGATTACCCTCAATCTATTAAAGATAAATGGCACAGAATTTGGATGACCTTTACGCCACTTAGAAAAGTTTATCGCTTTAGGCCGGCTCAGCCTAATTGCAATTCAAATGTTAAACAAAAGATTATAGGTGGTGAAGCCATGTTGTGGACAGAATTTATAAAATCAGAGAAGCAGTTATTTCATCAGTTATTTCCCCGTATATACGCGTTAAGCGAAGCATTGTGGGCCGAGAAAAAGGATTACAAAGATTTCAAAAGAAGACTTAAATGTTCCGGATTGTACCAACAAATGTCTTCACTAAATAAATAATGGATGATGTAGTGGATTTTTGTCAACGGGACTGAATGCGTTCGTTTTCCCATTTAGCAGTTT
>JAVQWQ010000236.1:0-1473 GCA_033578915.1 Chitinophagales bacterium
ATTCTGGCCCAGTAGTGTTACCTCGCGATACCCTTGCTGGTACAAGTCGGCAGCTTCGCGTACAATACTCCTCCAGTCGCGGCTGCGTTCGCGCCCGCGCGTAAAGGGCACAACACAAAATGAGCACATGTTGTCGCATCCGCGCATAATAGAAATAAAAGCAGTAACACCATTGGAGTTGAGCCGCACAGGATTGATTTCTGCGTAGGTTTCTTCTCTGCTCAGCAAAACATTCACGGCTTTCTGGCCGCCTTCGGCTTCCTCTACCAGCGAGGGCAAAGAGCGGTAAGCATCAGGGCCGCAGACGATATCAACAATCTTTTCTTCTTCTAGAAACTTTTCTTTTAAACGCTCTGCCATGCAACCCAACACACCCACCACTGCTGACTTTTTCCTCTTTTTTACTCCGTTGAGGTGCTGCAGGCGGCTCCTAATACGCTGCTCGGCATTCTCGCGTATTGCGCAGGTGTTGATAAGAATTACGTCTGCCTGATAAAAGTCTGTTGTGGACTGATATCCGGCATTCGCAAGAATAGAAGCAACTATTTCGCTATCGGCAAAATTCATTTGACATCCATAGCTTTCTATGTAAAATTTCCTGCCATTGGATTTTGCATCAACCGGCTTAGTCAAGGTAAGTACTTCACCCTGACGGGATTCGTCAATTTTTTTAGGCGTAAGCTCAAAAGAAATATCGTTTTGATACAAGCTGTTGTGCATAATAGCAACAAAAATACTGCTTAATGCGAACTTCTGCCGGAAAATCTGATATTTGACATAGTAATCCGCTGTCTCTCGTATTACAATAACCTTAAAAATTATTAAAACAAAAAACCCCTCTGATATTCAGAGGGGTTGAAAGTTTTCTTTGATTTAAATTAGTACATCCCGTCCATTCCGCCGCCCGGCATAGAAGGTGTTGCCGGCTTTTCTTCTTTTTTCTCTACCACAACAGCTTCAGTAGTGAGCAACATTGAAGCGATAGAAGCTGCGTTTTCGAGCGCTATGCGGCTAACTTTGGTTGGGTCAATTACACCGGCTTTCTTGAGGTCTTCAAATTCTCCGGTGCGTGCGTTGAAACCAAAGTCGCCTTTGCCATCTTTTACTTTTTGTACAATGATGCTTCCTTCATGTCCGGCATTTGAAGCGATAGTACGCAAAGGTTCTTCGATAGCGCGCTTCACTATTTGGATACCGGTATTCTCATCATCGTTATCACCTTTCAGTTTCTCCAGAGCAGCAGAAGCACGGATGTAGGCAACACCACCACCGGGAACAATACCTTCTTCTACAGCAGCGCGTGTGGCATGTAAGGCATCATCTACGCGGTCTTTCTTCTCTTTCATTTCTACTTCTGTAGGAGCTCCGACATAGATAACTGCAACGCCACCGCTCAGTTTAGCCAGACGCTCTTGTAGCTTCTCACGGTCGTAGTCAGAAGTTGTTTTTTCAATTTGAGCTTTAATTTCGTTG
>JAVQWQ010000237.1:0-1095 GCA_033578915.1 Chitinophagales bacterium
GCTTTTGGGATCGTGAGCTAATAATGCCTTGTTGCATTCCTCCAGCAGGTCTTCCCAAAAATACATCCTGCCCGGATTGCGAAAACAACGATCTAAGACCTGATAGCGAATCATAGCATTTTTGTTGACTGGCATTGTTTAAAGATTTTTGTTGCAGATTAAATGCATAATACAAAGGTATTTTTATTTCCTGAAAATGAGTAGTTTATTCACAATAGTTACTAAAGGCTTTTGTAATTTTTTATGTTTTTATATTTTTCGTGCATAAAGAGTGCACAGAAGCCCTTTATAATTGCAAAAGTTCTTTGAAACACCTGCCCAAGATATTGATTCGTGGGTGCTGGGAGTAGCTGGGTAACCAGTGAAACAATGATCGGCATCTTATCCCAACCTTTGGTTGGGATGAACGTCACTTAGGCATTTTTAAGAACGTTTAATAACGTTTAATAACGCTTAATAATGTCTAAGAACATTTAATAATCTCTACTGTACACCACATACAAAAAGAATATCCGGCAGGTGTTTTCAAAGAATTACAATATTCAAAACATGGAGATTAAGCAGGAACATATAAATAATATACGAGAGCAGTTTGCAAAACTGCAAAGCAAAGAGGACTTGGTAAAGTTGTTAAGTGATGCCAAAAATATGCTCTATGGTGAGGAATGTAAGCCGTTTCAATTAAAATCATTGACCTATTACGCTAATCCTTCGCTTTGCAAAAAGCGTTATCGGACTTTTACTATCAAAAAAAAGTCAGGTGCAGCCAGAACCATCCATGCGCCTGTTAAAGGGCTTAAGTCCATACTTCGCTCGCTCAACTTTGTGCTTCAATGTGTTTATCAGCCTCATGAAGCAGCTACGGGTTTTATTTTAGGGAAGTCCATCGTGGACAATGCCAAAAAACACGTAGGGCGTCATTATGTCTATAACATTGACCTGAAGGACTTCTTTCATTCATTTGATCGCAACCGCGTCAAGCTGGCTTTCATGTATAAACCGTTTAACCTGTACGGGAAGAGGGAGGAATTGGCTTTTCTCTTAGCATCCCTCTGTACGCATCCCATAGTTTTTGATGGTGAAGTGAAAATGGTT
>JAVQWQ010000238.1:0-1005 GCA_033578915.1 Chitinophagales bacterium
TGCATTACCAGCATTTTGTTCTACAACATTCACTGCATGTTGAGTTGCTAAATTATCCCCTTCAAATATGTTTAACCGGTGGTCAGTGTTTGCCCTGATTCCTACGTTTCCATCGGTTTTTCTTATGAAGAAAGACCAATTGTTGTATGGGGCAACCCAAAAACCAATTTCGTTTGCATTGGCATTACCCACAAAACCCGTGTTGTTATCATCCATCCACAAGCCCCCCAAAGCAGAGTTGCTTTTTATGCGTCCATCTACCTGGAGTTGAATGTCAAAATTATTAGTCCCCGGCCCTACATGCAGTGCAGTGACAGGTGCTGTGGTGCCAATCCCTACCCGATTGTTAGTGGCGTCCACGTTCATAATACTGGAGCCCCCGGAATTTTGCAGTTGAATAGCAGTAGTGCTGTTGGTGTTGGGGCGTATAGCCACCGTACCGGCATCGGCTCGGGTATAGACGGGCGACTGGAAGGAGGTGTTCGCCCTGCCAATGCCTGAAATGCGGAAGTTCGCAGTTTGGTCAACAGCGTTTTGATTGCGGATAAAGCTGCCGCTCGCATCTCCGCTGGTCCATGCCGTGCCATCGCTCACAAGCACATTGCCCGATGCACCAGGAGCTACAGTAGTGATGGGCGAAGTACCGTTGCCTATTACCACCCCGTTGGCAGGAATGTTGCTAACACCTGTGCCACCGTTCGATACCGGCAATACGCCCGTTACTTCCGATGAAGCAAGGTTAACACTGCCGGTTGCCAGTGTGCCATCACCGCCTGTGGTTTTGAGTATGCCGTTAGTAGAGTATGCGTTAAAACGAATAGTACCCGCGTTGGTGATGCGCATCCTTTCAGCAGGCGTTGCCGATCCATCCGGTGTGGTTTGGAAGGAAATCCTGCCCGGCATGTCGTTATCTCCGGTGGCAGCATCGGTCTCATACACTATCTGCGCGGCTGTTTCGTAGCTGTTACCGTCATAAGCTATACCGCGGATGCGTGCCAGCACTGT
>JAVQWQ010000239.1:0-932 GCA_033578915.1 Chitinophagales bacterium
TGGCAAAAACAAAATTTTTGTAAGAAGTCCGAAAGCAAATTTGATGTAAGCTAGCCAAGTGGAACTTAGCTCAACCAACCTTTCAACCTTCTCTCAACCTGCCACTGCCTTTTTTGAGGAATAAAGGCTTGAGAAGCCCCAACTTTTGTGCTATTTCTCCTTCCCACTCATTTGATGGAATTGAAGAACATTCCTGCATACGCAAGAGCAATCTGTTGCAAGGCTTTATACTTTTCAAGTGGCTCCAACCCTGCTTTGGAATCGTTTACATGGGCTCCCGTAGCTAGCACTACATGTAACAACCCAAGTGCATCCATCACTATATGCCCCTGCTAGGTTGGGTTCTCCTTTTTATCCAGCTATTTGTCCATAATTTTTGTCCCTCTATTTAGGCAGGCTCTTTGTCCCACAAAATTTTTTGCACAAACACTTTGAAATTTTGCTTATAAAAATCTACTTTTGCGCCTACAAAAACCGCGGGGTGGAGCAGTTGGTAGCTCGTTGGGCTCATAACCCAAAGGTCGCAGGTTCGAGTCCTGCCTCCGCTACAAGGAAAGACCCTTCTAAGTGAATTAGAAGGGTTTTTTTATTGTCTGCTAATCCAAGTACGCAAACTGTGAAGTATTTGATGTTATGTTAAACTACCTGCTAAAAACAACGCAGGACTCAAGGGAGTAAAGCACTCCATTGTAATGTCTTTCTTGTAGCTTAGGCAAGCCTTTGGTATAAGTTTTAGTAATAAAGTTCAACTGCTATGAAACCACTTTATCTGCTAAGTGCGTTTCTCCTGTTTCTTGCAAGAGAAATACATGCCCAACTACAGCAAACCTTGCCCGATGATTCAACAAGTAGTTTTTTTATTGAAAATAAAGGACAGTGGCCCGAAGAAGTTCTTTACCTTTACCGCACTAACAATTTAAAAGTTTGGATTA
>JAVQWQ010000240.1:0-725 GCA_033578915.1 Chitinophagales bacterium
GCCACAGGGGCATCGTTTACCGGTGTTACGTTGATGGTAATAACAGCGGTATCGCACAGGTTAGGAGAACCTCCATCACAGATTTCGTAGATGTTGGTAGCTACTCCGTTAAAGTTGGGAGCAGGTGTAAAGGTTACCTGCC
Source organism: Chitinophagales bacterium (assembly GCA_033578915.1). Classification (GTDB taxonomy): domain Bacteria; phylum Bacteroidota; class Bacteroidia; order Chitinophagales; family LD1; genus UBA7692. The sequence continues at coordinate 143 of JAVQWQ010000240.1, forward strand.
CGGTGGTAGGATTAACGCTCCAGGTACCTTGCGGGGTTGTTTCGGTTTGCTGAATGCCCGGCGTGCTTGGGTCTAGGTCAATGTTTGCGGGGCTGAGGGTGTTATCAGGATCCACATCATTAGCTAATACATTAGGCAATGTTATCGGAGTATCCTCGTTGGTGGTGCCGTTATCGCCATTGGCCACAGGGGCATCGTTGACCGGGGTAACTATCACTGTAATGATAGCAGTGTCGCAGAGGTTAGGAGAGCCACCATCGCAAATCTGGTAGATTTGAGTGGCGGTACCGTTGAAGTTAGTTGCTGGGGTAAAGGTTACCTCACCGGTGGTAGGGTTCACAGCCCATGTTCCCTGCGGAGTGGTAATGTTTTGTTGAATACCGGGGGTATTGGGGTCGAGGTCAATGTTAGAAGGGCTAAGCGTATTATCTACATCTGTATCGTTGTTTAAGATGTTTGGTAAAGTTACCGGAGTATCCTCGTTGGTGGTGCCGTTGTCGCCATTGGCCACAGGGGCATCGTTTACCGGTGTTACGTTGATGGTAATAACAGCGGTATCGCACAGGTTAGGAGAACCTCCATC
>JAVQWQ010000241.1:0-239 GCA_033578915.1 Chitinophagales bacterium
CCGTATCTTTCCAACGAGGCGGCGGCGGCGCTGCAACGTGCTGAACGTTATTTGAGCGAGTTCAAAGATGAATTTGTAGCCATTGAGCATATCTTGCTGGGACTACTTGCTGGCAAAGATAAAACTGCTCAAATCTTAAAAGATGCAGGTTTTACCGAAAAGGCTTTGATTCAAGCCATCAAAGAATTGCGTGGCAATAGCCGTGTAACCGACCAAAATGCCGAAGCCAAATATCGTTC
>JAVQWQ010000241.1:249-707 GCA_033578915.1 Chitinophagales bacterium
AATTGGCTCGGCAAGGAAAAATAGACCCTGTAATCGGTAGAGATGAGGAAATTCGCAGGGTTTTGCAAATTCTTTCTCGCAGAACTAAAAATAACCCCATTCTTTTAGGCGAACCAGGGGTTGGTAAAACAGCTATTGTAGAAGGCTTAGCTCAAAGAATCGTCAATGGTGATGTCCCTGAAAATCTGAAATCCAAAACCATTGTAGCTTTGGATATGGGACTATTGGTGGCAGGAGCGAAATACAAAGGCGAGTTTGAAGAGCGTTTGAAGTCAGTTATCAAGGAAGTAACCGACTCAGAAGGGGAAATTATTTTGTTCATTGACGAAATTCATACGCTCATAGGAGCAGGTGCAGGAGGCGATAGTGCTATGGATGCCGCTAATCTCTTGAAACCTGCTTTGGCTCGTGGTGAGTTACACGCTATTGGTGCAACTACCCTGAACGAGTACCAAAAG
>JAVQWQ010000242.1:0-702 GCA_033578915.1 Chitinophagales bacterium
ATGAAGATAACGATTTTTTACCGCTTTAGCACTTTTTTTCATCTGTGCTCAGGGGCGGCGGCTCGCGTGAGGGGAATAGGCATTTAATAAATGGGATAACTGTCAGATGAGGTGGTTAGTATTACTTTATACACATTTTGGAACACTACCAAAACAGAGGAACCACCACCAAAAACCAAGCAAAACAAAATCTCATCCTGCCATAAAAGGCTTATCTGTTGGGGTTTTTGGAAGGAAGTAGAAAAAAGGAAGGAGCAAGCCCAAAGCCTTGACTGTAGAGAGATTGAAAGTAAAAATAAGATTGTGGATAACTTTTTTATTTGAGCGTGCTATTATACCTAAAAAACCGACAAAATAAACTCTAAAAACTAAAAACAAGAAAAAGAAGAAAACTAAAAGGAGTTGTGAAGACACGAGTGCTTTCTTGCCCCTCTTCACAGCTTCGCTGTGTGGATTTTACTTTAAGCATAATGTAATCAAGAGGTCACTTATTTCTCTAATTTCCTCTGGAACCCTTCCCAAAAAGTAATTTGAATAAATTATTTCATTACTCTTTTTTATAAAAAAAAGTCCTTCACAGCCATCCTCCACATATACAATGGATCGCTTAATGCCAGTAAGATTCAGTATTAAGGACTTTACTTTTTTAAACATTTTCATTTTTATAACTTTTGAATTTTCAATGTTAGAATGAGTTATTCT
>JAVQWQ010000243.1:0-683 GCA_033578915.1 Chitinophagales bacterium
GATGTGTTCTGTTATCGAATCACCGACAGTGGCACACCGGCACCGTTTTTATCCGACACGGCATGTGTAACGATAACAGTAGTTCCTGTGAACGATCCGCCGGTGATACCGGATACAACGTTAACCACTGCGGAAGATGTACCTATCAATGTGTGTATTCCTTACACGGATAACGACCCGAGCGATCTGCATGCTGCTTCACTGCTGTGCAATCCGTTGAACGGCACTATCAGTGGCATATCAGTTAACAATGTATTTGACCTATTGTGTTTCACGTATTCACCGAATGCAAACTTCAACGGAAGTGATAGTTTATGTATTGTAATATGCGATAATGGCACACCGGTTCGATGTGATACTACTCGAGTTCGGATAACTGTAACTCCGGTGAATGACAAACCGGTTGCCAACGATGATGCATATACGACCAACGAAGACACTCCGCTGAACATACCGGCTCCGGGCGTATTGTCTAACGACAGCGATCCTGGAGATGGCACCGCAGTAACGGTCAGCGGTGTGGTTAGCGGCCCGAGCAACGGAACGCTCACGCTGAATCCAAACGGTTCGTTTACGTATGTACCGAATGCGAACTTCAACGGCACGGATGTGTTCTGTTATCGAATCACCGACAGTGGCACACCGGCACCGTTTTTATCCGACACGGCATGTGTAACGATAAC
>JAVQWQ010000244.1:0-617 GCA_033578915.1 Chitinophagales bacterium
ACCCTCTGTTGTGGATTGATTGCAAATCTGAGTTTGTTACATTATTCCGCCGATATTTTTGACGAAGATTCCAGTTGTGGATTGATTGCAAATCTGAGTTTGTTACATTATTATTATTGATCAATACATCAGTAGTGCGTTGTGGATTGATTGCAAATCTGAGTTTGTTACATTGTATTCAAGAGTCGCCTTATACATCGCGCAGTTGTGGATTGATTGCAAATCTGAGTTTGTTACATTAAGCCAATCTTCTGTAAAAGTAAGGTCTTGTTGTGGATTGATTGCAAATCTGAGTTTGTTACATTAAAAACCTCGAGCTTATGGAATGCGACGGTTGTGGATTGATTGCAAATCTGAGTTTGTTACATTAAAAATGGAAAAAAATATTACGCAAGAATAGTTGTGGATTGATTGCAAATCTGAGTTTGTTACATTTAGGAGGCAAATTCAAAACAGGATGCGTGGTTGTGGATTGATTGCAAATCTGAGTTTGTTACATTTGCTCGATGTGCGCATGCGCACAATGGATGTTGTGGATTGATTGCAAATCTGAGTTTGTTACATTTGATGGGCAGTGGGGCAGGTATCGGGCGGTGTTGTGGATTGATTGCAAATCT
>JAVQWQ010000245.1:0-572 GCA_033578915.1 Chitinophagales bacterium
AGCAGCTCGCCAAGAAGCACAAGAGCGGCGCGCTGGAGGAAGCGTTCGCGGAAGCCGCACAGCACGCCGCCGAGAATCGAACGGACGAAACCGACGCGAATGCCCTCCCTCTCTGAACGCTGGCAGGCGTTGCAGGAGCGAATCGCCGCCGCCTGCGCACACGCGGGGCGCGACCCCAACTCCATTCGTATCGTGGCGGTGAGCAAAGGCGTCGCTCCGGAGCGCATCGCCGAAGCCTACGCGCTCGGACTGCGCGACTTCGGCGAAAACTACTGGCAGGAAGCCCGCGCCAAACTGGACGCTCTCCCCCACGACATACGGTGGCACTTCATCGGACACCTTCAAACCAATAAGGTCAAATATGTTGTGGGGCGGTTTGCATTAATACAAGTGGTAGATAGGGTATCCTTACTGCAGGAGATTCAGCGCGTGGCGACTCGCAAGGAGGTGGTACAACCTGTGCTGATTGAAGTGCGCCTTGCGGAGGTGGAAGGCAGGGCGGGCGTCGCGTTGAGCGATGCGCCTGCGCTCATCGAGCGGACGCTCGAAACGCCGGGCGTCGCCTTGCAGGG
>JAVQWQ010000246.1:0-564 GCA_033578915.1 Chitinophagales bacterium
ACTCAGACATGACCGCAGGTGAGTTCCTCAACGAGCGTCTTAGAGAAATAGGCTTGAAAAAGTAGTTTTTTGTTTTTCTTACTGCAAAGTATGCATAAAGGAAAATTTTTCGAGTTCCCACAAACTTTTTTTGGGAAAAAATGTTTATCTTTATGCAATTTAAACTTGTTCTAATTAAAAATTAAGAGAAGAAACTATGGAGGTTTTACTTGAGCATATAAACTCTGACTACAAATACGGATTTGTCAGCAATATAGAAGCCGAAGAAGCTCCTAAGGGCCTTAATGAAGATATTATTCGTTTTATTTCTGCTAAGAAAAATGAGCCTGAGTGGATGCTCGAGTGGCGGCTAAATGCCTATCGTAAGTGGCTCACAATGAAAGAGCCTACATGGCAAAATGTTAAATATAATCCCATTGACTATCAGGATATTAAGTACTACTCTGCTCCTAAAAAGAGACCTAAGCTCAATAGTCTTGATGAAGTAGACCCTGAGATTTTGCGAACCTTCGAGAAACTGGGAATTTCCTTAGAAGAACAAAAAAGACTAACAGGAGTAGCTGT
>JAVQWQ010000247.1:0-561 GCA_033578915.1 Chitinophagales bacterium
TAGCTGACCTGACTTCAACATTTTATTCAATTGGTTTACACCTGTTGTTGTTTCTTCTGAAATTCCTCGAATCTCACTTAAAAGATGAGGATGTTTTGTATGGACGTAATACGTCAGATCGCCACCGTCATCTAAGATCATGTTAGGACCTTTGTCTCCAAACTTCAAAGTCTGCTCAATGCACCACCAGTATTCTTCCTCTGTTTCCCCTTTCCAAGCAAAAACGGGAATTCCAGCCTTAGCAATCGCAGCAGCTGCATGATCTTGAGTTGAAAAAATATTGCAAGAAGACCAACGTACTTCTGCACCCAACTCTACTAAAGTTTCAATTAGCACCGCGGTTTGAATGGTCATGTGAAGAGAGCCCGCAATCCTTGCACCTGCTAAAGGCTTTTTCCCTTTATACTCTTCGCGTAACGCCATAAGGCCTGGCATTTCTTTTTCTGCAAGAATAATTTCTTGACGTCCCCACTCTGCAAGGGTAATATCTTTAACTTTGTAATCCTGTTTTGTCATGTTTTTACTCCTTTTCTTGATTTGATTCCTATAATTTTAAAATCC
>JAVQWQ010000248.1:0-553 GCA_033578915.1 Chitinophagales bacterium
CTAAAATCTGCACAGGCGTTGAGGGACCTGCTTCTTTTATGGACTTACCCATGTGGTCGGTCATGGCTTTTACACGTCCATACAAAGCCCCTACCAAGATAATATCTCCTACTCTGAGCGTTCCCGACTGCACAAGCAAATTAGCTACATATCCTCTACCTTTGTCCAAAGTAGCTTCAATCACCGTTCCTGAGGCTTTTTTATTCGGATTTGCCTTCAATTCCAAAAGTTCAGCCTCTAAAAGTACCTTTTCCAAAAGTTCATCAATACCCTGACCAGTTTTTGAGGAAATTTCCTGACATTGATACTTTCCTCCCCACTCTTCTACCAAAATATTTTCAGCAGCAAGTTGCTCACGAATTTTATCAGGATTAGCCGTAGGCTTATCAATTTTAGAAATAGCAAACACAATCGGTACACCTGCCAATTGAGCATGATTAATAGCCTCTTTGGTTTGAGGCATAACGTTATCATCTGCGGCAACAACAATAATAGCTACATCTGTAAGTTTAGCACCTCTTGCCCGCATAGCCGTAAAGGCTTCGTGTCCAGG
>JAVQWQ010000249.1:0-528 GCA_033578915.1 Chitinophagales bacterium
CGAGTAGGATTTTGAACAATAGTTAGCATAGCTAGAATATTTACAGACTGCAAAAATACAGATTTTGGAAAAAAACTCTTTGAAAACGTTTTTTTATGTAAAAAATTTTTCAATTTTGGAAAATCCACTCATAAAAATTTCAATGCTATGTCTGTTCATTCGGAAATCAAGAAAGTAACCACACATAAACTCTTGGAAATGAAGCATAAAGGTGAAAAAATCTCTATGCTTACAGCTTATGATTTTTCACTTGCCAAAATTGTTGATGAAGCAGGTATTGACATTATCTTGGTAGGCGATAGTGCTTCCAATGTAATGGCAGGTCATGAAACCACTTTACCCATTACATTAGACCAAATGATTTATCACGCCGCAAGTGTAGTGAGAGCAGTTAAACGAGCTTTGGTGGTAGTAGATTTGCCTTTTGGTTCGTATCAGGGCAATTCCAAAGAGGCTTTGCAATCTACCATTCGCATTATGAAAGAAACAGGCGGACACGCTATCAAAATGGAAGGAGGAGCTGAAATT
>JAVQWQ010000250.1:0-523 GCA_033578915.1 Chitinophagales bacterium
CCAAAACGCCACCGACCAAACGGCCAACTTCCGTATCACGGGCACAGGCCGGGCCAATACCTCCTTTGAATCGCCCGTGTACACGCGGGCCGATGCCGGCACGGTGGCCATCCGCCCCAACACCAACAGCACCACAGCCATTCAACTGCAAAATGCCGGTGGAACCAGTATCTTGAATTTGGATGCCGTCAACAACAGGGTAGGTATTGGGCTGACGAATCCCGGTCATGTGCTGCACGTCACAGAAACCGGTAGTACCGGCGCCGTGGCAGGTATCCAAGTTGATGAAACCAATGCCGGCCAGGCCGTTGTCATCAACGAAAGCGGCACGGGCGCAGGTCTTTTAATCAACGCATCTGACGATGGCGGTGGTATTGTCTCCACCGTCTCAGCCAGTGTTACTAACAGCGTAGTAGGGCATCAATTCATAGATGCCCGGCAAACTACGACAGCGGGTATTGATAAAATCGCTGTAGATATTCAATCCACTGGTACCTGGACCGGTAATGCGAATAACGCCCTT
>JAVQWQ010000251.1:0-521 GCA_033578915.1 Chitinophagales bacterium
TCGTGTTCACACTCGCCCAAGTGCCTCCGATAAGTGAATATATCGTTGGCTGACCAGAGAAACTCAAAAATTTACCCCCATCATACGCTGCATCGTATCCGTTGGTAGCCTCTGGGTTAAAATTGAAATATGTGATGTCTGCATACCCATTACCTTGTACCAACAGGCTCATCTGGTGCCCTCCATTTTTATGAAAGGCCGTACCTGTCCGGCTGCGCCACGTGTTCTGTATGCTAAAGGTAGCCGGAGCACCGCCCACTAAAGTCTTCCTCGCAAAAAATCCCTGAAATGGTGCCAGCAACCCGGGGCCACTCATGCTTAGCGGTTGGTAGGTGCCTTGAAATGGGCCATGAGTATGCAACACCAATATGTTGTCGTCAAAAGCTCCATTTATACTGTAATCCAAATCTAACGATGCCAGATACGGGTTGCCCAGTAAGTGCCAGCCGCCATCGTAAGTATTCCCTTGCGCAGTAGAATAAGACCATCCGCTGTTGTTCAGCCCGCCGATAGTATAGTTG